>CBIHNZ010000004.1:0-221151 GCA_966211615.1 uncultured Sphingomonas sp. | reverse complement strand
ATCATCGAGACCAATTTCCGCGAGGAATGCGAGACCGACCTGTTCGGCGAGCAGGCGGTGCTGTGCGGCGGTACGACCGCGCTGGTCCAGGCCGGGTTTGAGACGCTGGTCGAGGCCGGCTACGCGCCCGAAATGGCCTATTTCGAGTGTCTCCACGAGCTCAAGCTGATCGTCGACCTGATGTATGAGGGCGGCATCGCCAACATGCGCTACTCGATCTCGAACACCGCCGAGTACGGGGACATCAAGACCGGCCCGCGCATCATCACCGAGGAAACCAAGAAGGAAATGAAGCGCGTCCTGGCGGACATCCAGTCGGGTCGCTTCGTCAAGGACTTCGTCCTCGACAACCGCGCCGGCCAGCCCGAACTCAAGGCCAGCCGCATCGCTGCCAAGCGCCACCAGATCGAGGAGGTCGGTAGCGAGCTGCGCGCGATGATGCCCTGGATCGGCGCCAACAAGCTGGTCGATAAAGACAAGAACTAGTCCTTCGAATAGTTGAGTTCCCTGGTCATCCCGGCGAAAGCCGGGATGACTGCGTTTTGGCAAAGGGGCTCGGCATGAATGAAGAAACCGAAGGCCATGGTGGCGTCACCCGGGTCGAGGCATTCTCGGACGGCGTGATCGCGATCATCATCACGATCATGGTGCTGGAGATGCATGCACCCGAAAGACCGGGGCTCGCACATCTCTGGACGCTCTGGCCGATCTTCAGCGCCTATGCGCTCAGCTATGCCTATGTGGCGATCTACTGGGTCAATCATCACCGGATGTTCCATTTCGCCAGCCGCGTCACCAACGGGCTGGTCTGGTCGAACATCCTGCTCCTCTTCGCGCTGTCGCTGGTGCCCTTCGCCACCGCCTATCTCGGCGAGCACGCCTTCAGCGGCGAGGCGACGCTCATCTACATGTGCGTGATGATGCTGCCGGCCTGCGCCTATCTCTGGCTGCAGAGCGAGGTGCGGGCGACCGGCCGGCAGGACGAGGCTGCGCAGGACTATCACCGGCGCATGCTCCGCAAGGGCATGGTCACCTCGGCGATCTATGTGGCGGGGATCCCGCTGACCTTCCTGTCACCGGGGCTCGGCCTGGCCTGCGCGGCCATCGTCGCCATATTGTGGTTCCTGCCGAAGAGCCCGGTCGACGCGCTGTTCGGGACTTGAAACGAGAGCGGCCGGAGCTCCCGCCCCGGCCGCCTTCTCGTCCTGCGGTGAAGGATCAGAACCCGAAGCGCGCCCGCACGCCATAGAAGCGCGGATAGCCCGGATAGCCCGCATAATTGCCCGTCTGCTCGGGCACCGCGAAGCCGGTGATGTTGTAATATTGGTTGGTCAGGTTCTCGACGTAGAACTCGCCCTTGATCTTGCCGTCCGCGGTCTGCAGGCCGACGCGTGCGTTGATCAGCGGATAGCCCGGATTGCGTACGATCCCACGGCCCGGAACGGTGCTGGTACCGGCGATCTCGGTCGCGCTGTTGTAGCGCATGTCGACATGGACCAGGCCCTTCAGATTGTCGGTGACCTTGGGCTCCCACGTCACTGCGCTGTTGATCACGTGGCGCGGCTGGTTCTGGATCTGCTGGCCTTCGAGCCCCGCCAGCGGCGTGCCGGTGAAGTTGTTCGATTCGTCATATTTCGCGTCGAGATAGGTATAGCCGAACCGCACGGTGAAATCCTGCGCCGGGCGGATGATCGCCTCGGCCTCGACACCCTTCGACGTCGACGAGTCGATGTTCTGCACGACGAAGTTGTTGCCGCTGAACACCAGGTTCTGCAGGTCGTGATACTTGCCGTAGAAGCCCGCGATGTTGAACGTGAATTCGCGGCTCGGGCTGAACTTCACGCCCACTTCGTACGAGTCCACCGTCTCGGATCCGAACGCCAGGTCACTGCCCTGCGCGCCGTTGCCGCCGAGCAGCACCGAGTCGAACGTCGCCTGGTCGAGATTGTAGCCGCCCGACTTATAGCCGCGATCATAGCTGCCATAGACGAGCAGGCGATCGGAGGCCTTGTAGGCGAGCTTCACCGTGCCGGTGATCTTGTCCTCGCTCTGCTTGTGCGCATAGTTGCCGTTGAATTCGGTATTCACCGCCGGGTTGCAGCTCAGCAGGAACAGGTTGTTGAACAGTCCGGGGACGCTCTTGAGGACATTGGCATAGGCGACCGCCGCCGGGTTGCCCGCGCGCACCTGGTTGAAGAAGGTGCAGCTGCCCAGATTGTTGTTGATCGAAGCGTCGAGCTTCTTCGATTCATGATTCCAGCGCGCACCCAGCGTGAGCGAGAGCTTGTCGGTCACATGGACGATATTGTGCGTGAACAGCGCGAACGCGTCGGTCTTGACCCGGAAATCGTCCGGATTGTTGCCCTGGCCGGGTACCGCGCCCGGGAATGGGCTGACGGCGAGCGCGGCAAGGCCCGGAATCGGCGCGCTCGGGAAACCGGGGATCACGCAGAGCCCGCTGGGCGCGGTGCCCGCCTGTGCACGGAAGCAGCCGACCAGCGGCGCGAGCTGGCCGTAGACGGCCTGCAGGGCCGGCAACGAGTTCGGCACCGCCGGATTGAGCAAAGCCGCGCCGAGCGTCGGCACCGTGGGGCCGAGCGAACCGTAGAATTGCAGCGGGGTGCCGAACGCCGCGCCGAGCTGGCCCGCGAACACCGTGTCGACATAGCGATTGCCGTCATTGCCGATCCGGACGGTGTCCCGCAGCTTCAGCGTCTCGTTCAGGTAGAAGCCGCCGACCAGCCAGTCGAGCTTGTCGTTGAATGCCGAGCCCTGGAAGCGCAGCTCCTGGGTGAAATCGGTAAGATCGGTCCGGTAGCCGCTGCGATAGGCGCGGTCGATTCCCGAGAAATCGATGTCCTGGTCGCGGATCGCGCGCCATTTGCGGTACGCGGTGATCGACGTCATCTTGACGTCGCCCAGGTCCCAGTTGAGCTCGCCCGAGACGCCGTAATCGCGGACCTTCTCCAGATAGTCGCGATTGGGCGATATCGCCTGGATGCGATCGGAGGGGGACCCGGTGTAGAGGCCGACCAGTCCTTGCGCACCCGCGATCGAAGTGATCGCCGGGGTCAGCGGACCGCGCGCGATGCTCACCGCGCCGCAGCAAGCTTCCTTGGTTTCGGCATAGTCGGCGATCAGCCGGAAGGTGATGTCGCCGGTATCGAGCAGTGCCTGACCGCGAAGATTGTAGCGATCGATATTGTTGATCGAGCGGTCGCTGTTCGCGTCCCGGATATAGCCGTCGCGCTTGCGATAGCCGCCGTCGAAGCGCAGCGCGATCTTCTCGCTCACCGGACCGGTGATCGCGCCTTCGACCTCATAGGCGTTGTAGTTGCCGTAGCTGCCCTCGATATAGCCGCCCAGCTTGTCGAACTGCGGCAGCGCGGTGAAGATCGACAGCGCGCCTGCCGAGGTGTTGCGGCCGAACAGCGTGCCCTGCGGTCCGCGCAGGATCTCGACGCGCTCCAGTTCGGGGAGTTCGGAGAGCGCCACGCCCGCACGCGGACGGAACACGCCGTCGATGAACACGCCGACCGCCGGTTCGAAGCCCGGATTGTCGCCCGCGGTGCCGATGCCGCGGATCGACAGCGACGATCCGGTGGCGGCGGACTGGCCGGTGGTGGTCTGAAGGCTCGGTGCGAGCTGCTCGAGCCCGCGGATATCCTGCACGCCGGCATTTTCGAGCAGTTCGGCGCCCACCGCGGTGATCGCGATCGGCACGTCCTGCACGGTTTCGTTACGCCGGGTGGCCGTGACGACGATGTCGTTGGCCGACTGATAATCCTGCGAATTGGTATCGGGTTCGCTGGCCTGCGCGCTGTCCTGTGCGAATGCGGGGGTGGCAAGGAACAGCGTAAGTGCCGTTGCCGCGAGCAACTCGAGCTTCTTCATAGGATTCCCCTCTCCTGGCGCCGCGCCGATCTTATGCCGATCGCGACGTTGCTTTTATAACGGACGCAACTAACGCTGCATTTTTCGAGCCGTCAACGGGAATGAAGGGCGGAACTCTGCGGTTTTGGGCCGATTTTCTCAGGTCCACGCAGTCGCCCTTTTTTCCTTGCGCCGGCAATGGTGTGGATGCCGTAGCGTAAATGCGCACAAGGCGGAGAAGGACTGAGGGATGAGCGATTTTCACGGCGACCCCGAGGATGGCGATATCGTTGCGTCGCCGCCCAAGATTCCGGTGCCCGAGAATGTCGCCGACGCGATCCGCACGCTGATCCGCTGGGCCGGCGACGATCCCGAGCGCGAAGGGCTTCTCGACACGCCGCAGCGCGTCGCCCGCGCCTGGAAGGAATATTGCAGCGGCTATGGCGAGCATCCCGCCCATCACCTCGACCGGGTGTTCGAGGAAGTCGGCGGCTATGACGATATCGTCCTGCTCAACGGCATTCCGTTCCAGTCGCACTGCGAGCACCATATGGCGCCGATCACCGGCAAGGCCTCGATCGCCTATCTGCCCAAGGACCGCGTCGTCGGCATCTCGAAACTCGCCCGCGTCCTTCACGGCTTCGCGCGTCGCCTCCAGGTGCAGGAACGCCTCACCGCGCAGGTCGCCGATTGCATCTGGGAACAGCTCAAGCCCCAGGGCGTCGCCGTCGTGATCGACGCGACCCATGCCTGCATGACCGCGCGTGGCGTGCGCACCCCCGGGGTGGGCATGGTCACCAGCCGCATGATGGGCGTCTTCCGCGACGACGAGCGCAGCCGGCAGGAAGTGCTCAAACTGATGGGCTATTGATGCGCGTCCTGGTGACCGGCGCGGCGCGGCGGATCGGCGCGGGAATCGCCCGCCGCCTGGCGCTGCGCGGCCATGACGTGGCGATCCATCACCACCATGCGCCCGGGGAGGCCGAAGCGCTGCGCCAGGCGATAGAAGCGGCGGGCGGCCGCGCCTGCGTCGTCTCGGGCGAGCTCGCCGATCCCGCGACGGCGTCGGCGCTGATCGATGCGGCACGCGCAGGGCTTGGCGGTCCGGTGACCGGGCTGGTCAACAATGCCTCGCAATTCGCCTTCGACGCGCTGCCGCTCACCGATTTCGCACTGCTCGACCGGCATATGCGCGTGAACCTGGGCGCGCCGGTGGCGCTGGCATCGGCGATGGCGGCGCAGGACGATCTCGAAGACGGCGCGGTGGTCAACCTGCTCGACCAGAAGCTCGCCAATCTGAACCCCGATTTCTTCACCTATACCTGCAGCAAGGCCGCGCTCGCCGCCGCCACCGAGATGCTGGCGCGTGCGCTGGCGCCGAAGATCCGCGTCAACGCGGTCTCCCCCGGCCTCACCCTCCCCAGCCTCGACCAGAGCGACGAGGAGTTCGCCGAACATGCGCGCCAGAACCTTCTCCAGCACCCGGTCGCGCTCGACGACATCGCCGCGACGGTCGAGCATCTGCTCACCAGTCGCAGCATCACCGGCCAGAATGTCTTCGTCGATTGCGGCCAGCGCTTCCTGCCGCGCGACGGCGACGTGATGTTCGAAGGGCGCGAGCGTCCCCATGGCTGAGTACATGATCCTGCTCGAAGGGCTCGAGGTGGCGATGGGCCTCGGCATCCACCCCGAGGAGCGCGCCGCGCCGCAGCGTGTGGTGGTCTCGGTGCGCATGACCTGCGTCTACGCCGCACCGCCCGAAGACCGTATCGACGCCGTTGTCGATTATGATTTTCTTCGGACAGGGATCCGCAAGCTTTCGGAATCGCGTCATTTCGAGCTGCAGGAAGTGTTCTGCGAAGCGATCGCGGCGCTGGCGCTTCGCGACGCCCATGTCACCGAAGTCCAGGTACGCTCGATGAAGCAGGACGTGTATCCCGATGCTCGGATCGGGTGCGAGATCGTCCGCCGCCGCTGATTCACCCACTCGTCAGCGTGAAATACTCCGCGGCGAAATAGCCGATCTGATAGACGAGCGCGCCGGCCACCAGGAGAAGCTGCGCGCGCCTGCCCGGCAGCGTAATGCCCAGCACCGCGATCACGAGCATGAGCGCGGTATGGATCGGATAGGCGGCGCCCAGCGCCTGCCACCGGCTCGCGCCCTTGATCGCGGTATCGACCAGATCCAGCAGCGTCATCAGCGCGATGAGCCCGAAGAACCAGGGCCGGCGATGCAGCAGATAGCCCTCATAGCTGCCATATTCGCGCACATCCTTTGGGAAGAGCAAAGTCGAGAGCATGAAGAACAGCGAGCAATAGCTGATCACGAACAGATAGGCGCCGAACGTCCAGCGCGCGATCGCGATGAGGCGAAACTCCCACCACCAGAAAGTGACGATCGAGATCAGCGCCCAGACCACCCAGCCCATATGGATCCACGACCAATGGTAGCGCTTGGGGTGCTCGATGATCGAGGCGATGCCGGCGAGCAACGTGGTGATGCCGAGCCCCAGGATGATGCTGAGGACGACGCGGATATGCGCGTAGAGCTGGTCGACGTCCACCATCCTGCCTCCTGCCGGTCAGGAAGCGATCATCTCCCGCAGATCCGCGTTCGGCAAGCCGGCCGCGCTCAGGCCCGGTTCGCCGCGCTCAGCACCGCGCGCACCGAAGCGGTCGCGATGTCCGCATCGATGCCCACGCCGAACACGGTGCGGCCATCGTCGGTCCGGCACTCGACATAGGCTGCGGCCTGCGCATCCGCGCCGTGCCCGATCGCGTGCTCGCTGTAATCGACCACGTCGAGCGTCGGCCCCGTCGTCCCGGCAAGCGCGTCGATCACGCCCGAGATCAGGCCGTTGCCGCGCCCCGAGATCGACCGCGTCTCGCCGTCCACCGCGATCCGGCCGACGAACACGCGGCTCCCCGCCGCGCCGCTCTCTTCATAATCGACCAGTGCGATCCGGGCGTCGCCATCGGGCAGATAGGTGCGGTCGAACAGCGCGCCGATATCGGCGGCGTTGAGCTCGCGGCTGGTGTCGTCGGCCAGCGCCTGGACGTGCCGGCTGAAATCGGCTTGCATCCGCTTGGGGAGCTTGAGGCCCCTGTCCTGCTCGAGCACCCAGGCGACCCCACCCTTGCCCGATTGCGAATTGACGCGGATCACCGCCTCATAGTCGCGGCCCAGGTCCTTGGGGTCGATCGGCAGATAGGGCACGTCCCAGAGCTGGTCGTTGCGCGCTTCCTGCGCCGCGAAGCCCTTCTTGATCGCGTCCTGGTGGCTGCCCGAAAAGGCGGTGAACACAAGCTCGCCGGCATAGGGGTGGCGCGGGTGGACGGGCAGCTGGTTGCAATATTCGACCGTCTGGATGACCTGGTCGATGTCCGAGAAATTCAAGCCCGGATCAACACCTTGCGTGTACATGTTGAGCGCCAGTGTCACGAGGTCGACATTGCCGGTGCGCTCGCCATTGCCGAACAGGCAACCCTCGACGCGGTCCGCGCCGGCCAGCAGGCCCAGTTCGGACGCCGCCACGCCGGTGCCGCGGTCGTTATGGGTATGCAGGCTGATCACCACGCAATCGCGGTTGCGGATGTTCCGCCCGAACCATTCGATCTGGTCGGCATAGATGTTGGGCGTTGCCGCCTCGACGGTCGCCGGCAGATTGAGGATCAGCGGACGCTCCGGCGTCGGGCGCAATATCTCCATCACCGCCTCGCAGACCTCGACAGAGAAATCGAGCTCGGCGGTCGAGAAGGTCTCGGGACTATATTCGAAATGCCAGTCCGTGTCCGGCTGCTTCGCCGCCTCGTCGCGCAGCACCTTGGCGCCGGCGACCGCGATCTCGCGAATCTCGTCGCGGCTCATCCCGAACACGATCCGCCGCCAGGCGGGCGAGACCGCGTTGTAGAGGTGGACGATCGCCTGTTTCGCGCCCTTCAGCGACTGGAAGCTCGTCTCGATCAGGTCGCGGCGCGACTGGGTGAGCACCTGGACGATCACGTCGTCGGGGATCTTCCCCTCGCGCACCAGCCCGGAGATGAAATCGAACTCGGTCGCGCCGGCGCTGGGGAAGCCGACCTCGATCTCCTTCACCCCCACCTTGAGCAGCAGGTCGAAGAAGCGCTGCTTCTTCTCGCCGTCCATCGGATCGATCAGCGCCTGGTTGCCGTCGCGCATGTCGGTCGACAGCCAGCGCGGCGGCTTGGTGATCGTTCGGCTCGGCCATTGGCGGTCGGGCAGGTCGACCTGTGGGAAGGGACGGTATTTTACACTCGGATCGCGCAACATCAGCGTATCTCTCAAGGGTTCGGGCGGCGCATAGCCAAGCCCGGTGGAGCAAGGAAGGTCCGTTTAGCCCTTAGGGGGACGCGCGCGCAGCGACACCTGCCCCTAAGGGCGGATAAGTCGCAGGGTTAGGCCGGCGGCGATCGTCACGCCGTCATCATTGGCGGATTGCCGTGGATTTGTCCACAAAAGACCGGCCTCGGGGCAGCGCACCATTTCTATCCTATAGACGGAAAATCGCAGGCATGGCCCCGGTTGGGCTACAAGGCGTTTTCGGACACCGCTTCGTCAGCGTTCGACGCCGGCGCATCGTCCTCGGCGACATTGGCGGGCGCGGTCTCTTGCGTGGGGGACGCCTTCGGGCTCGGCGTCGCGACGATCTCGGCCATGGGCGGGGGATCGGAATAATTGGTGCCGGTCGTCCCACCGCCTCCGCAGCCGCTCAGCACCATCAGTCCTGCCAGCACCAGCACCCGCATCGCGCTCTCCCGTGTCCCAACTGCGACGACAGCATGGCGCGGCCCGCCGGATACGCAACCATTTTGCCCGCGCGGCGCTGAAAGACCATGCCCAAGCGCTTCAAAAATGACGATCGTGTTAACTGGAAATCGTACGGAACCGTCGTTCAGGGGCACGTCGTCTCTAGACAGACGCACGATACCAAGATCAAAGGGCATCAGGTGCGTGCATCCGGGCACGAACCACAGTACATCGTCGAGAGCGACAAGGGGGGGAGAGCCTCTCACAAACCCGAGGCGCTGACGAAGGAATAGCCCGAAAAAGGGCACGAACAGGAGAACAGAATATGGCCGAGACGAAAGCACGCGGCGGCATCGCCAAGCCGGTCACCCCTTCGCCTGAACTGGCGAAGATCACCGGCTCCGCTGCGCTTCCGCGGAGCGAGGTTGTCAGCAAGATGTGGGAATACATCAAGAAGAACAACCTCCAGAACCCTGCAAACAAGCGGGAAATCATTGCGGACGCCACGCTCAAGCCGATCTTCGGCGTCGACAAGTGCACCATGTTCGAGATGAACAAGCTTCTCTCGAAGCATATGAGCTAAGCACCTGGGCCGGCATCTGCCGGCCTAGTAGCTGCAAACAAATGGGGCGGGCTTCGCGAGAGGCCCGCCCCATTCGCATTTTGGCTGCGATGGTCGTTTCAGTTGCGCGACTCGGACATGACTAGCCCGAGACTCGCGAGTGCTGGGTTCAGGCCGTCGGCTGCCATCCCCCGCCCAGCGCGCGGAACAGATCGACCTGTACGTCGGAGATCTGGGCATCCGCGGTCGCCAGATCGGCCTGCGCATCGGCAAAGGTCCGCTCGGCGTCGAGCAGCGCCAGCGAATCGATGTCACCCTCACGCTGGCGGGCACGGGCGATGTTCACCGCCGCCTGCGCCTCATTGAGCGCCGCCTGCAGCGCCGTGCGCCGATCGAGCGCATGGGCATAGGCCGAAAGCGCCGTCTCGGTTTCCTGCAGCGCGCGCAGCACGGTGCCGTCGAACGTGGCGAGCGCTTCCTGGCTGCCTGCCTCCGCAGCGCCGATCCGAGCCCGCGCCGGCTCGGGATTGATGTTCCACCTGATCAGCCCGCCGAGCAGCCAGCGCAGCGGCCCCGCGCCGAAGATGTCGCCAAAGCCCGTACCGGTCGATCCGCCCGATCCGCCCAGGGTGATGCGCGGATAGAGGTCGGCGGTCGCCACGCCGATCCGTGCGGTCGCGGCGCCAAGCCGGCGCTCGGCCGCGCGCACGTCGGGCCGCCGCGCGAGCAGCGCCGCGCCGTCGCCTACCGGGATCGGCTGGTCGAGCCGCAGCGTCGTCGTCCGCTCGCGCACCTCGGCGGGCAGATCCGCCGGCGTGCGTCCGGTCAGCGTCGCGATCCGGAACAGCGCCGCGTCGCGCTCGGCGGCAAGCGCCGGCACTTCGGCCTGACGCTGGTTGCGCAGCGCGCCGATCCGCGCGGTATCGAGCCGCGTGGCCAGGCCCACGGTCCGCCGCCGCTCGGTCAGGTCGATCGACTTGTCGAGCAAGGCGACGATGCGCTGCGCGACGCCCAGCCGCTCGGCCGCCGATACGGCATCGGCATAGGCCTGCGCCGTATCCGCCGCGACGATCACGCGCACCGCATCGGCATCGGCCTCCGCCGCGCCCAGATCGCCCCGCGCCGCCTCGACGCCGCGGCTCACCCGGCCGAACAGGTCGACCTCGTAGCTGACGTTCAGCCCGGCATCGACCTGCCAGTCCTCGCGAGCCGCACCCGGCGCGCGCTGGATCGCGGGCAGCCGGCCGTAATTGGCGCTCGCGCCCACGTCCGCCTGGGGCAGCCGGTCGGCCCGCGCGCCGCGCAGGCTGGCCCGTGCCTTGGCGATCCGCGCCACCGCCACGCGAACATCGGTATTGGCGGCCAGCGCATCGGTGACGAGCTTGTCGAGCACCGGGTCATTGTAGAGCCGCCACCAGTCGCCCTTGATCGGCTCGGCCGTCACCGCCCCGCTGGTCGAGAGGAACGATCCGGATGCCGTTTGCGGGTGCGGCGGCGAGACATAGTCCGGCCCTCTGGCGCAGGCGGCGAGCGCCAGCAGGGAGGCGGTTGTGGCTAGAATTCGATAGTTGAACATCTGATTTCCTCCTCCCTGTCACCCCGGCGAAGGCCGGGGTCCAGGGTTACAGGCGGTGTCGTTCCTGGCTCTGGATCCTGGCTTTCGCCGGGATGACGGCCAAAAAGTTACTCTGCGGGCTGGAGCTGCATCGGCTGCTCCCCGCCCCGGCCCCGCCGCATGCGGGAGATGCGATCCCCCAGCGCGCGGCAGACGACATAGAAGGTCGGCGTGAAGAGCAGGCCGAACGCGGTGACGCCCATCATTCCGAAGAACACGGCCGTACCCAGCGCCTGGCGGAGCTCGGAACCCGCCCCGCTCGCAATCAGCAGCGGCACGGCGCCGAGGATGAAGGCGAACGAGGTCATCAGGATCGGCCGCAGGCGGTCGCGCGCGGCGCGAACCGCGGCTTCCACCGGCGACAGACCGTCCTGGTCCTCCGCCTGCCTGGCGAACTCGACCACGAGGATCGCGTTCTTGGCAGCCAGCGCGATCAGCACGACCAGGCCGATCTGGGTCAGGACGTTGTTGTCCATGCCCCTGAGGTTCACGCCCGCCATCGCGGCCAGCAGACACATCGGCACGATCAGGATGATCGCCAGCGGCATCGTCAGGCTCTCATATTGCGCCGCCAGCACCAGGAAGACGAACACCACCGCCAGCGCGAACACCAGACCGGCAGTGCTGCCGGCGGCCTTTTGCTGATAGGCGATGCCGGTCCATTCGGCGCCGTACCCTGCCGGCAGGGTGCTTGCGAGCTTCTCCATCGAGTCCAGCGACTGGCCCGAGGAATAGCCGGGCGCCGTGTCGCCATCGACTTCGACCGCCGGGAACAAATTGTAGCGCACCACGCGATACGGACCCGTCTTGTCCTGGAAGGTCGCGACCGAGCCGATCGGCACCATCGCTCCCGAATTGGACCGCGTCTTGAGGTTGGCGATATCGGCTTCGTTCAGGCGGAACGCCGGGTCGGCCTGCGCGGTCACGTGATAGGTGCGGCCGAGCAGATTGAAGTCGTTCACATAGGACGAGCCGAGATAGACGCTGAGCGCTTCGAACACGCGCTCCGGCGGTACGCCGAGCAGATCGGACTTGGCCCGGTCGATATCGGCGAAGATGCGCGGCGTCGCGGTGTTGTAGAAGGTATAGATCTGCTGCAGGCCCTTGGTCTGGTTGGCCTGGCCGATCAGGCCATACGCCACCTTGCCCAACTGCTCGTAGCCGTTGCCCCCGCGATCCTCGATCATCAGGCGGTAGCCGCCTGCCGAACCGATGCCCTGGATGAGCGGCGGCGGGACCATCAGCAGCATCGCCTCGTTGATGTCGGCGGTGCGCTTGCGGGCCTCGGCCATGATGCTCTGCAGCGTCACGCCCAGTTTCTTGCGCTCCTCGAAGGATTGCAGCGGCACATAGGCGGCGGCCGAATTGGGCGCGAGCGTCTGCGACGGGCCGTCGAAGCCGGCGAGCATCACCGAACCTTTCACGCCCGGGATCGGCAGCAGCCGCTGCACGACCTTGCGCATCACCTCATCGGTGCGTTCGAGCGACGAGCCCGGCGGCAGCTGGATGACCGTGAGGAAATAGCCCTGATCCTGCGCCGGGATGAAGCCGGTAGGCGTCGCCCAGAGCAGGCCCACCGTCGCGGCGATCAGGCCGACATAGGCGACCATCATCCGCTTCGGCCGCGTCACCAGCGTCTGCGTCAGGCGCGCATAGCCGTTGCTCGTCCGCTCGAAGCCGCGGTTGAAGACGTCCCCGGCGCGGCGCAGCGCGCGGAACACCGGGTTCGACGGATGATCCTTGTCGTGCGGACGCAGCAGGATTGCGGCGAGCGCGGGCGACAGGGTCAGCGACAGGATCAGCGAGATCACCGTCGCGGTCGAGATCGTCACCGCGAACTGCTTGTAGAAGGCGCCCGACAGCCCGTTGAGGAACAGGGTCGGCAGGAACACCGCGCAGAGTACGAGCACGATCGCGACCAGCGCCGTGGACACCTCGTCCATCGACTTGCGCGCCGCCTCGAGCGGCGACAGACCGTGCTCGAGGTTACGCTCGACATTCTCGACGACGACGATCGCGTCGTCGACGACCACGCCGATCGCCAGCACCAGGCCGAACAGCGACAGGTTGTTGAGCGAATAGCCGATCATCGCCAGCACCGCGAAGGTGCCGATCAGCGACACGGGGATCGCCACCACCGGGATGATCGCCGCGCGCCATTTCTGGAGGAAGACGATGATGACGAGCACGACCAGCAGGATCGCTTCGCCCAGCGTGTGATAGACCGCGTCGATCGACTGGGCGATGAACTCGGTCGGGTTGTAGATGACCTTGTATTCCAGACCCTTGGGGAAGATCTTGGAAATGTCCTTCATCTCGTGCTCGATGGCCTGGGCCGCGGCGAGCGCGTTCGAGCCCGGGCGCTGGAACACGGCGAGGATCACCGTCGGGTCGCCCGAGAGATAGGTGTTGGAGTTATAGTCGGCGGCACCCAGCTCGACCCGGCCGACGTCGGACACGCGCACCTGGCGCCCATCGGCATCGGTGCGGATGATGACATCGGAGAACTGCTTGGGATCCTTGAGACGGCCCTGCGTCTCGATGTTGAGCTGGAAGGCCTGGCCGGTTGCGCCCGATCCGGGCTGGCCGAGCGAACCCGCGGCGACCTGCACATTCTGCGCGCGGAGCGCCGCGACGATCTCGCCCGCGGTCAGGTTGAGCGCGGCGGCCCGCGCCGGGTCGATCCAGACGCGCATCGCATAGTCGCGCGAGCCGAACAGACGGACGTCGCCCACGCCGTCGATACGCGCAAGGCGATCGCGGACCTGGGTGAGCGCATAGTTGGAGATATAGCCGCGATCGAGCGACTTGTCGGGCGAGATCAGGTTGACGACCATCAGGAAGTCCGGCGACGTCTTGCGCGTCACCACGCCGGCGCGCTGCACGTCCTCGGGCAGGCGGGGCACCGCGACCGCCACGCGGTTCTGCACCAGAACCTGCGCGGCATCGAGATTGGTGCCCTGCTTGAAGGTCACCGTGATGGTGACGAGACCGTCGCCGGTCGACTGCGACGACATGTAGAGCATGTCGTCGACGCCGTTGATTTCCTGCTCGATCGGTGCGGCGACCGTCTCGGCCACCGTCTCGGCCGACGCGCCCGGATAGGCGGCGGTGACCGTGACGGTGGGCGGAACGATGTCCGGATATTGCGATATCGGCAGCGTGACATACGCAATCGCGCCGAGAATCGTGATGATCACTGCGATCACCGCCGCGAAGATCGGGCGCGTGATGAAGAAGCGTGAGAGGCGCATGGCCGTCTCCTCGTTAAAGGGGCTTCGAAAAGACCGTTCGTCTGCGAACAGCTGGGAAAAGGTTCCTGCCGCCGAGCCTGGGGTTACCCGGCGGCAGGTCGATCAGCGGGCGAAAGTCGCCTCGCCCGTGACCGGAGCTGAAATCGTCGGTGTCGCGGCAGGCGCGTTGGGCTCGATCTTGCCCGGCTTGACCTGCACCTTGCTGCCCGGGGGCGACATCTGCGCGCCCGCGAGCACCACGCGGTCCTGCGGGGTCAGGCCGGAGCGCACGACGCGCAGGCCATCGACCACCGGGCCGAGCACCACCGGCTTGGGCGCCAGCGTGCCGTCGGGAGCGACGGTCATCACCAGCTTGCGCGCCTGGTCGGTCGCGATCGCCGAGTCCGGCACCATCAGCGCCGTCGCCGTACCGCCGGCCGAGAGCCGCATGTTGCCGAACATGCCCGGGGTGAGGAACATCCCCGGATTGGTCAGCACCGCGCGGCCGCGGATCGTGCCCGACTTGGGGTCGAGCCCGTTGTCGGTGAAGTCGATCTGACCCTTCCAGCGATAGTCGGTCTCGTCCTGCAGGCGGATCTCGACCGGGCTCTCCTTCGCACCGGCTTCACGCGCGCGCTTGGCCTTGAGGAACAGCGCCTCCGAACCGTCGAAGGTGAAGTAGATCGGATCCAGCGCGTTGATCGTGGTCAGCAGCGAACCGCCCTGCCCTTCGCCCGCGGCCACCAGGTTGCCGGCGTCGACCTTGCGGTCCGAGATCCGGCCCGAGATCGGTGCGCGGACCTGGGTGAACTCGACGTCCAGCGCCCGACTGCGAACCCGTGCCTGCGCCGCGGCGACCGCCGCATTGGCGGCACGAACGCGCGCCTGGAGCCGCTCGACATCGCTCTTCGACACCGCCTCGACCGAGACCAGCCGCTCGGCGCGGCCGAGATCGGACTGCGCCAGCGCCAGGTCGCTCTGCGCGCTGGCCAGGCCGGCGCGTGCCTCGGCGAGCGCCGCGGCGAACGGGCGCGGATCGATCGTGAAGAGCAGTTGGCCCTTCTGGACGATCGCGCCGTCGGTGAAGTGGATCGCGGTCACCGCGCCCGAGACGCGCGGGCGCACCTCGACCGAGCGGCTCGGCTCGAACCGGCCGACATAGTCGTCCCATTCGTTGATCTGGCGAACCAGCGGCGAGGCGACCGTCACGGTCGGCGGCGGCGGAGCGGCAACCGCGGGCGCACCGCGGCTGTTGAGCCCCACGCCGCCCGCGACCAGCGCGACCGGCAGCGCGACCAGACCTACCTTCTGCCAGGTCTTCAGTCGCTTCTTGCCGCGCTGTGCGTCAGCGTCTTCGGACTCAATGTGCGTAACCATGTTCATGTCGTGTCCCCTGATTCAGGGCCGCGCGGCCGCGGCTGATGCTGGCGAGCAGCGTTTCGAGTTGGTCGGCGGTGTAACCCGCCTCCTGGAAGGCGCGGATCTCGTACTGCGGCAGGCGGAAACCCTTGTGCCAGGCGAGTACAGAGATGCGCCGCAGCGCTTCGAGCTTAGGATCGGCGAGCCTGGGATTGGGCCGCTCGCCACCGAAGAGAACCCCCAGGGCAATCGCCATCCGGCTCGGCTTTTCGAGCGTCGAGAGCCGGTCATGCTGAGCGATCGCCACGACCTGCCATTCCAGCGCGGTAAGGCCGGTGGCGGGCTTGGGCTGCACGACAGTGAAGTCGCGCGGCATGGCGATCGAGGTGCCCTGCATCTCGGCGAGGTTCAGATAGGCCATGGTTCGTCTCCTTTTGTCGGACCGGCCGGGCAAAGCCCTTCCCTGGCCGGGCGACCGCCTGGTCGCCGGCTTGCCGGTCTTGCTGTTCCTGTGATGCGTTAAGCGTGGCGCACTCTAAATCGTGCGCGCCGGCTTTCCGCCCATACATGGGTATGACCTACCTTACCCTCGAGGCCATTTCGGTCCCGAAGCCAGTCATCCGCTCCTGTATGTTCGAGGCGTTTTCCGCCCCTTTCAGTTCAGGGGCTCGCCCTGCTCTCTTGCTGTGCAAGCTGGCGCATCGCCGCTTCCCTCATCGCCGATCCATCACCCCAGCGGCGTCGGATCATTTCCATACTGACTGGTATAGAAAGCGTGCTGCGTTGCGTCAAGGGGCTTTCTATACTGGCCGGTATTTTTTGTCCATATTCTGTTAATCGATCGGACAAATTTTTGTTGGGCACAGCGACGGGGCGACGAAAATGCGTCCAAACGCGCCTCAGCGCGTCGGCCAGACCGCCAGGCTGGTGTTCACCAGCCGCTCGAGATCGGAGCAGGTCGCGCCCGCCCCGCCCTGGACGGCGATGCCCTGCATGATCGCGATCAGATAATTGGCGAGTCCCTCGGGCTCGATATTGTCGGGCAGGTCGCCCTCCGCCTTGGCGCGCTCGAACCGCGCGACCAGCGCGCGCATCGACGAGGCACGCCGCGCGATCACCTCGTTGCGGATGCATTCGGCCTCGGCGCCGCACGCCACCGAGCTGATCACGCCCAGGCATCCCTTGGGATCCCACTCGTCGGTCTGCATCGCATAGGCGCCGCGCAGCAGCCGCTCGGCCACGCCGCGCGCGCTCGGCGCCTTCAGCGCCTCGGTCATATAGTCGAGCTTCTCGCTCTCGTAGAGGTCGAGCGCCTTGCGGAACAGGGCTTCCTTGTTGCCGAACGCGGCATAGAGACTCGGCCGGGTGATCCCCATCGCTTCGGTGAGGTCGGTCAGCGAGGCGCCTTCATAGCCCTTGCTCCAGAACACGCGCAGCGCGGCCGTCAGCGCCTCGTCCATGTCGAACTCGCGGGGCCGGCCTTTGGTGGGGGAACAGAATGCGGTTTTCATAATGATCGGTACATAAGATGGCTTGACGAAAAAGTCCAATGCCATGTGGAGCTTGCGCCATCCAACGAGCGGATCGGCGGATTTCTCCTACCCGAAATGCGAACGCGGTCCGATATCGCTGCAATCGCGCCGATATTTTTTGCCGGAGCCGTTAAACGATAACCGGTGGAGGCGCGCCTCCACCGGTTCGTCGTGGCAGGGCGGCAAGCGACGCCTCCCCGTCGAGCGATGCCGAATCAGCTCTGGATGAACGCGAGCAGCTCGGGGTTGAGCACGTCCGGATGGGTCGAGTGCATGCCGTGGGGGAAGCCCTCATAGCTCTTCAGCGTGCCGTGCTTCAGCAGCTTGGCCGAAAGCGGGCCCGCGTCCGCATAGGGCACGATCTGGTCGTCGGTGCCGTGCATGACGAGCACCGGAACCTCGATCTTCTTGAGGTCTTCGGTGAAGTCCGTCTCGGAAAAGGCCTTGATGCCGTCATAATGGGCGAGCGCCCCGCCGATCATGCCCTGGCGCCACCAATTGTCGATCAGGCCCTGCGAGATCTTCGCGCCCGGCCGGTTGAAGCCGTAGAAGGGGCCGGTCGGCAGATCGACATAGAATTGCGCGCGATTGGCGGCGAGCGCGGCACGCAGGCCGTCGAAGACCGAGATGTCGAGCCCGCCCGGATTGGCTGCGGTCTTGAGCATCAGCGGCGGCACCGCGCTTATCAGCACACCCTTGGCTACACGGCCGGGCTTGGCGCGCGCGATATAGTGCGCGACTTCACCGCCGCCGGTCGAATGCCCGATATGCACCGCGCCCTTGAGGTCGAGCGCATCGGTCACCGCGGCGACGTCGGCGGCATAATGATCCATGTCGTGGCCCGAGCCGACCTGGGTCGAACGTCCATGGCCGCGGCGGTCATGCGCGATCACCCGGAAGCCCTTCGACAGGAAGAACAGCATCTGGTTGTCCCAGTCGTCGGCGCTGAGCGGCCAGCCATGGTGGAACACGATCGGCTTGGCGTCCTTGGGACCCCAGTCCTTGTAGAAGATATCGACGCCGTCGCTTGTCTTGACCGTACCCATGTTACGTTCTCCTGAGATTGCCCCGGCGAATGCCGGAAAGGCGGTGGGAAGGGTTGCCAGGCCGGCCACTGCCGTCGCACCCACGATGAATGCGCGCCGGTTGGCGCCCAGGGGGAGAATGAGGTCCTGTCCGCGCACTGCTCTTGCCTCTATCGTTGTGGATGCGACTATCGGCTTGACGGCCCTCAGGTGAAATCCCGCGAGCGGGTTATCCACCCATCCTTTCGGATTAAAGCGCGCGCCTTTTGATCATGCTAGATCATGCAGCCGAAGGGCATCCGCTGGACACCAGGCTCTATTGGCACTCGAAAATGCGGCTTTCGTGACAAAGTATTGCTGCACCGCCGCAAATGCCCGCGCCGCGTTGACCCTACGGCAGAGGGAACCTACCTCCTGCCTCGCATGTATTTGACCGAACCCTCGATGATCCAGCCTTCCATCGTCCTGGTCGAAGACGACCCCGCGCTCCGCACGCTCACCACCCGCGCGCTGCAGGAGCACGGCTATACCGTCCGCCCGGCCTCGTCCGCGCCCGAGATGTGGCTCGCGCTCGAGCAGGGCCCGACCGATCTCGTCCTGCTCGACATCATGCTGCCCGGCACGAGCGGCATCGACCTGTGCCGCGCGATCCGCCAGAAGAGCGAGGTCCCGATCATCTTCGTCTCGGCCAAGGGCAGCGAGACCGACCGCGTCGTCGGGCTCGAGCTCGGTGCCGACGACTATATCGCCAAGCCGTTCGGCACGCGCGAGCTGGTCGCCCGAGTCCGCGCCGTGCTGCGCCGCGGCGGCGCCGAGCGCCAGCCCAGCGAGCGCCCGCGCGGCACGCTCCAGTTCGACGGCTGGACCGTCGTCCTGCCCCGCCGTGAACTGCTCTCCCCCACCGGGGCGGTGATCGAGCTGACCGGCGCCGAATTCGACCTGCTCGTGGCGCTCTGCGACCATGCCGGCCGCGTCATCGCCCGCGAGCGGCTCATCGAGCTCTCGCGCACCCGGCTGGGCGACAGCTCGGACCGCAGCGTCGACGTGCTGGTCAGCCGCCTGCGCCGCAAGCTCTCCAACGGCGGCAAGCCGGCACCGATCATCACGGTGCGCGGCGTCGGCTATATGCTGAACGTGCCGGTCACGCGCGATTGAGCGGTTTCTTCCGCGCGCCGCTCGGACTGATCGGCCGGGTCTTCGCGATCCTGCTGCTTACCATCCTGATCGAGTTCGCGGTCAGCACCGTCCTCTACGAGCGCGCCAGCCACTTCTCGGTCCGTGACGACGAGGCGCGGCGCCTCGCCGAGCATCTCGTCATCTCGCGCAAGATCATGGCCGAGCAGCCGATCGAGCACCGGCCGGCCATGGCCGGCGAGCTCACCACCGACCGCTACGAGATCCATTGGAAGTCGGCGCAACCCCAGCTTCCGCCGATCGCGCCCTCGCTCGATCATATCTACAGGCAGGTCGTCACCTGGGAGCCCCAGCTGGCCACCACCGATCTGCGGCTACGCCTCACGTCGCCAGGCCGGCAGGCCGCCATCGTCGGCGGCCTTCGCCTGCCCGATCGCACCTGGCTCTATTTCCGCACGCGCGAGCCCGTCCAGCAGCTCAACCTCGCGACCGAGCGCGTGCTGCTCGCGCTGATCCCCGCAATGGGCCTGATCCTGATCGGCGGCCTGATGGTCCGCCAGATGCTGCTTCCCTTGCGCCGCCTCGCCATCGCCGCCGACCATGTCGGCAGCGAGAATGCCGAGGACGTGCCCGAGGCGGGCCCCGGCGAGGTCCGCCGCGTCGTCCTGGCGTTCAACCGCATGCAGGGGCGCATCCGCCGCCTGATCGCCGACCGCACCCAGGCACTCGCCGCCGTCGGCCACGACATGCGCACGCCCCTCGCCCGCCTGCGCCTGCGCGCCGACAGCATCGAGGACCCGGCGCTGCGCGCCGCGGTCGAGGCCGATGTCGCGGAGATGGAGGCGATGATCGCCTCGGTGCTCGCCTATCTCGGCGGCGAGGGCGATATCGAGAAGCCGATCCCCGCCGATCTCGCCGTGCTCTGCGCCACGCTGTGCGACGAGCGCGCCGATCTCGGCGACTCGGTCGAATATGACGGCCCGCGTCATCTCGAGATGACGCTGCGCCCGATGGCGATGAAGCGCGCGATCGTGAACCTGGTCGAGAATGCGCTCCACCATGCCGAGCATGTCTGCGTCCGCCTGATCGAGGAGGAGAAGCGCGTGCTGATCCGCGTCGAGGATGACGGCCCCGGCATCCCCGAGGAGTCGATGGAGCAGGTGCTCCAGCCCTTCTTCCGGCTCGACTCCGCGCGCACCCGCGATACCGTCGGCTTCGGCCTCGGCCTTCCCATCGTGGTCCGTGTCGCGGAGGCGGAGGGCGGCACCTTGACCCTTTCCAACCGCGCCGAGGGCGGCCTCCGCGCCGAAATCGCCCTGCCGCGCAGCTGATCGCCCGCGCGCTCGCAATCATTCCTTACAAACGAAATCATTCCTTACAAAACTGCTGCACTGCGGCAAAACCGCATCGCTAATTCGCCCTTCTAGGCCCGCGCGTACCCGCGGCGCCGAACAAGGAGCAATTCCCCGTGAACGAACTCATTGGTCGCGTTTTCAGCTTCGAAAAGCAGGTCTTCCAGGGCCAAAGCGCCCTTTATGGCAAGCTCGCAGCGGACGGACAGAGCCCCAAGGCATTGATCATCTCCTGCGCCGACTCCCGTGTCGTGCCGGAGCACATCATGCAGGCCGCGCCGGGCGATCTGTTCGTCTGCCGCAATGCCGGCAACATCGTGCCCCCGTACGCGACCGCCAATGGCGGCGTAACATCGACCGTGGAATATGCGGTGATGGCGCTGGGTATCCGCGACATCATCGTCTGCGGCCATTCCGATTGCGGCGCGATGAAGGGCCTGGCCGGCGACCCCGCCAAGCTGGCGTCGATGCCGAACGTGGCCGCATGGCTGCGGCATGGCGTCGCCGCCCGCCAGGTGGTCGATGAGAGCTATCCCGAGCAGGATGAAAATGCGCGTGTCCGCGCGATCAGCCTCGAAAACGTCGTCGCCCAGCTCGCGCATCTGCGCACGCACCCTTCGGTGGCGGCGGGCATCGCGCGCGGCGAGATCGCGCTGCACGGCTGGTTCGTCGATATCGGCATGGGCACCATGCTCGGGCTCGATGGCGTGACCGGCCAGTTCAAGCCGATCCGCGAGGACCGCCCGCTGCCGATCGCACTTCCCGCCGGCCAGCGCCTCGCGACCAATTTCGAGCTGGTGGAGGCGGCGGAATGAGCCTCGCCAGCCTCCTCCCCTCGTCCTTCCCCTCACTCAAAGTTATGGGCCGGGACTTCACCGCCTCGATCGTCGTCTTCCTTGTCGCGATGCCGCTGTGCATGGGCATCGCCGTCGCCTCGGGCATGCCGCCCGAAAAGGGGCTGGTGACCGGCATCATCGGCGGCATCGTCGTCGGTGCGCTTGCCGGCTCGCCGCTCCAGGTCAGCGGCCCCGCCGCCGGCCTCGCGGTCATCGTCTTCGAGCTGGTCCGCGCCCAGGGCCTGTCGGCACTGGGTCCCATCCTCGTGCTCGCCGGCCTGATCCAGCTCGTCGCCGGCATCGCCCGCGTCGGCGGCTGGTTCCGCGCGATCTCGCCCGCCGTCGTCCACGGCATGCTCGCCGGCATCGGCATCCTGATCGTCGTCGGCCAGTTCCATGTCCTGTTCGATGCCAAGCCGCTCCCCAGCGGCCTGGAGAATCTCGCCGCCATGCCCGGCCGCCTGCTCGGCATCTCGCCGACCAGCATCGCCGCCGCCGAAGTGGCCTTGTTCATCGGCGTGCTCACCATAGGGGTGATGCTGGGCTGGGAGAAATTCCGCCCCAAGGCACTCCGCCTCGTCCCCGGCGCGCTGCTCGGCGTCGTCACCGCCACTCTGATCGCCTGGGGTTTCGGGCTGAACGTCGCCCATGTCGCCGTGCCCGAATCGATCGCCTCCGCGATCACCCTGCCCGGCGCCGACATGTTCGCCCGCTGGCTCGACCCCGCGGTGATCGGTGCCGCCATCGCCATCGCCTTCATCGCCAGCGCCGAGACCCTGCTCTCGGCCGCCGCGGTCGATCGCATGCACGACGGCGCGCGCACCAACTACAACAAGGAGCTCCGCGCCCAGGGCATCGGCAACCTGTTGTGCGGCGCGGTCGGCGCGCTGCCGATGACCGGCGTCATCGTCCGCTCCTCGGCCAACGTCCAGGCGGGCGCCACCACCCGCCTCTCGACGATGCTCCACGGTATCTGGATCCTCGGCTTCGTCGCGCTGCTGCCCTGGCTGCTGCGCGAGATCCCGATGGCCGCGCTCGGCGCCGTGCTCGTCGTCACCGGCTGGCGGCTGGTCAACATCCATCACGCCACGCACCTGTTCAAGCATTACGGCCTGCTTCCCGCCGCGATCTGGGCGGTGACGCTGGTGCTGGTGGTGGCCGAGGACCTGCTCACCGGCGTGCTGGTCGGCATGGCGCTGTCGCTGCTCGAGCTGATCCCCAACCTCAAGCGCCTGCGCCTCAAGGTCGATCATCCTACCGACGACGCGGTCCACACCATCCGCCTCGTCGGCACGGCGACCTTCGTCACGCTGCCCAAATTGTCCGATACGCTGGAGGCAGCCCCGCACGGCGCGCCCGTCCGCCTCGAGGTCTCGCGCCTCACCGCGGTCGATCACAGCTGTGCCGAGCTGATGAAGGACTGGGTCCAGCGCCGCCGCGCCGCGGGCAACGACGTCGAGTTCAGCGGCGCCACCGGCAAGGTCGCGGCACTGGCTGCCTGAGGCAACATTTCCTTACAGAGCCGCAACGCCGCGGCAGAGGCCGCAGTCTAGAAAACCCTGGTCCCGACCGATCGTCCCTTGCCGCGAATTGAGAAGCGCAGCGCCTGGGGGGCGGCGGTCGGGACACCCTCTAAGGCCGCCGGCACTTCCCCCCCGCCCGCGGTATCTAAAAGCCACTGGACCCAAACTAAAAGGCGCGGGGTCTTTTCCGCCCCCGCCTTCTTTACGCGCTACGCTCACGCTGCACCAAGGTGTTGGGCTCAGGCGAGGGCCTGGCCGCCCGCCCGGCGGCGCCGCGCCGCGCGGAGCACGCCGCCCGCCCCGCCGAAGCCGCCGATCAT
This sequence comes from uncultured Sphingomonas sp., assembly GCA_966211615.1. Taxonomy (GTDB): domain Bacteria; phylum Pseudomonadota; class Alphaproteobacteria; order Sphingomonadales; family Sphingomonadaceae; genus Sphingomonas. The sequence continues at coordinate 198,019 of CBIHNZ010000004.1, read as the reverse complement.
CATCGCCCAGGTCGATGCCTCCGGCACCGCCGAAGCCGGCGAGACGGTGATGTTCGACGCGTACCAGATCTTCCCGGCGCCGGTCGAATAGCCGAAGCTGCTGATGTTCGGATTGGTCGACAGGTTCTTCAGGAAGAAGCCGAACCCCGACGTCGCCGGGCTCAGCGTGTAGCTGCCGAAGCCGATATTGTTACCCACGGTCAGCATGTCGTTCATCTTGTTGAACGAAAACAGCGCCGTGCCGGCATAGGGCGCGTTGAAACCGGTGACGCTCACCGGCGCCGGCGGCGTGAGGAACGCGCCGCTGTTGTAGGTGAACTCGAAAATGCCCTTCACCGTGCCGATCGGCGCGCCGCCGTCGAAGCCCGATGCGACGATCTGGAACTTCTTGGTGACGGTCTGCGCGTTCGCCTGGGTTGCAGTGCCCGCCAACAATGCGGCGGCGACAATCAGATACTTCATTGTGTCGTCCCTCAAATGCAGGGTCCCCACCCCTTGATTGGTCAAGCCTTCCGCATCGGGCGCACGAGCGGCATCGCTCCGCGAACCGCGTCTCAACGGTCCGGAGGACGCGGATCGCCGCCGCCCGACAGGAAGGTGAAGGTGCCTTTAGGGACGTCCGGAATCGTGTCGCGAGCGTTTCGACCGGCCGGCGACGAAAGCGGAATCTGGCGCGACGAAGCTGCGGGGAGAAGAATTGGTGACCCGGAGAGGATTCGAACCTCCGACCTCTCGATTAGGAATCGCTTGCTCTATCCTGCTGAGCTACCGGGCCACGCGGCGATTTCGTAGGTTCGGGTGCCGTCGCGGTCAATCGGCAACGCATTGCGCACCATTCTCCTCACGCGCAGCCATCGGAATCGCAAAACCGGAGCGAGGCTGGTCGAGAACCGCCGCGAAATCGGTACGGCGGCCAAATCTGATCGCGACAAATTCAAACCATTATGGTTGTATTTCACGGGATCCGAATATTCCTCGCACTTGGACATCCGCAATGAGCCCCAGGTTGGTCGAGCTTCTCCGCGAATATTGGCTTCTCACCGCCGAGTTCGAGGGCTTCGACGGGGTGGCGGAGGAGCAGAAAATCGCCCGCATCCGGCTGGTCGAGGAGGAAATCGGCAAGATCGCGCGCGCAGAGAATCGCTGCACCTCTTGCCTGTCCGACCTCTCCGGCATGGATTCCGCGAAAGTCGCGGAAAGTCTTTGCGGCAACTGTATCGGCGAACCGACGCACTGAGCCGCACTTGCTGCCGCTAGCTCGGCGAGCGAATCAATTGCAGGCTTCGGGCGGAACGATCGGCACGAGCAAAGGCGCGACCGGCACGCCTTCCTCGACCAGTTCGCGCGCCTCGTCCGCGGTGGCCTGGCCGTGGATCTGCACCTGGGGTGCGTCGCCCAGATGCATCGCCCTTGCCTTGTCGGCAAAGGCTGTACCCACCCATTCCGACTTTTCGAGCATCTTCGACTGGATCTCGGCAACGGCGGCCATCGCCGCCTTGAGCGCCTCGGGCGTCACCTGGGGCGACTGGTTGCTCTTCGCCGCCACGTTCGGCGCCATCACTGCCTTGGCGACATCGCCGTCACCGCACATCGGGCACTGGATCAATCCGCCCGCGCGCTGGCTCTCATAGGCATCGCTCGATCCGAACCATGCCTCGAAGACATGGCCGGTGGCACATTTGAGATCGAAGACGATCATAAGGTTTCCGCCGCGGGGATCGCGCGGCGATGCCTGAGCACCGGCACCCGCGCCCGCGCCGCCTCGACGCGCGCCTGGTCGATCTCGGCAAAGCCCAGCCCCGCCGGCTCGCCCATGTCGAGCAGCACCTCGCCCCAGGGATCGACGACCAGCGAATGGCCATAGGTCGCGCGGCCATCCTCATGCTGGCCGGTCTGCGCCGCCGAGATCACGAACGCCGCCGCCTCGATCGCCCGCGCGCGCTGGAGTATGTGCCAATGCGCCGCGCCGGTCGGTCGGGTGAATGCCGCCGGCATCGCCAGGATCGTCGCGCCGGCATCGCTCAGCGTGCGGAACAGGTCCGGAAAGCGCAGGTCGTAGCAGATCGCCAGCCCGAGCACGCCCAGCGGCGTCTGCACCGTCACTGCGCGCTCGCCCGCGGTATAGCTGTTCGATTCGCGCCAGCTTTCGCCGGTGGGCAGGTCGACGTCGAACAGGTGCATCTTGTCATAGGTCGCGCGGATCGCGCCGCCATCGTCGATCACATAGCCGCGATTGGCGAGCTTGCCGTCCTCGCGCAGCACCGCAAGGCTGCCGATATGCACCCAGATGCCATGCCCGGCGGCCGCCGCGCGCACCGCGGCGAGCACCCGATCCTCGTCCTCGCGCATCAGCGCGCCCGCCGCGCGGTTGCGGTCGCCGTCGAGCAGACCCGACATCTCCGGAGTGAACAGCATCGCCGCCCCGCCCGCCTTGGCCTCGGCGACGCCCGCCACCAGAGCGCGCGCATTGGCGGCGGGATCGATCCCGCTGGTCATCTGGAGGAGGGCAGCGCGAGTCATGCTGCCAGCAATTCGTCCAGCCCGCCACGCCGGTCGAGCGCCGCGAGGTCGTCCGATCCGCCGATATGCTGGCCGTCGATAAAGACCTGCGGCACCGTGGTGCGGCCATTGGCGCGCTGGATCATCTCCTGGCGCTTGGGCCCGCCCATCGTGATGTCGAATTCCTCATAGGCGACGCCCTTGCTGTCGAGGAGGTGCTTGGCGCGCGTGCAATAGGGGCAGAACGCCTTGGTGTAGATTTCGATTTTAGCCATATCCTCCTCGACTTGTGGTGCGACCCGTCCCTTGTCAATCCAGCGCTTCGTCCCCCAGAACGCGCGCCCAGCACAGAAGGATCACCGAAACCGCCCCTCCGCGCTTGAGCATGCGTGCGCAGGCCTCGCCGGTGGCGCCGCTGGTGTGGACGTCGTCGACCAGCACCACGGCCCTGCCCTTCAGCCGGTCCTTCGCCCCCGGCGCCAGCGCGAACGCACCCGTCACCGCCCTGGCGCGGCCGCGCGGACCCAGCCCGCGCAGCACCGGCGTCGCCCGCACGCGCCGCAACAGCTCGGCATCGGCAGGCACGCCGCTCGCCTTGGAAAGGCCCCGCGCGATCAGCGCCGCCTGGTTGAACCCGCGCGACCAGATCCGCCAGCGATGCAGCGGCACCGGTACCAGCAGATCCGCGTCTGAAGGCATCAGCCGCGTCATCGCCCGCGCCATCGTCTCGGCGCACGCCAGTCTTCCCGAATATTTGAGCTTGAGCGCCACCCCGCGCGCGACCTCGCCATACGCCACCGCCGCGCGCACCCCGTCATGTGCCGGCGGATGCTCCATGCATCCCGCGCACACCGCATCCTCGCCGCGGTCATAGTCGAACGGCGCATGGCATTTCGCGCACCAGGGCGGCCCCAGGAAGCGCAGGCTCCCCCAGCAAGCCGCGCAGAAACGATGATCGGCCCCGGTGATCACCCCGCACCCCGGGCAGCGCGGCGGCAGCGCGAGATCGGCGAGCCGGGCAAGGGGCGCGAGCGCATGCATCCCCGCCTTGTCCCCCGTGCCGCGCCGCTGCACAAGCGCGCCGTGTCCCAGCCCGATTCCCCTTCCGAGATCTTCGACCGCGCGCTCCGCCGCAAGCGCCGCGATCGTGCCGCCCGCGCCTATGAAAGCTTCGTGCGCGATCACATGCTCGAGGGCATCTACGAGCGGCTCGAAGGCGTGAAGCGCGACTTCCGCGACGTGCTCGATCTCGGCAGCTTCGACGGCGCCTTCACCCTGCCGGGGGCGAACATCACGCGCCTCGAAGCCGGCACCGCCTTCGCCGCCGCGTCGGGCGCGATCCATGCGGACGAGGATCGCCACCCCTTCCCCGACGCCAGCTTCGATCTGGTCGTATCGATCGGCGTGCTCGATTCGATCAACGACGTCCCCGGCACGCTCGCGCTCGCCCGGCGCGCGCTCAGGCCCGACGGCCTGTTCCTCGGCGCGTTCCTCGGTGCCGGTACGCTCGCGACGCTGCGCGCTTCGTTCCTCGCTGCCGAGGCAGATCGCCCCGCCGCGCGCTTCCATCCGCAGATCGACGTCCGCTCGGCCGGCGACCTGCTCGGCCGCGCCGGCTTCGCGCTGCCGGTCTCGGACGTCGAGACGCTCACAGTGCGCTATGCCGGTCTGCCCAATCTGATCCGCGACCTGCGCGGCATGGCGGCGACCAACCTGCTCCCCGGTGCCCGTCCGCTCAGCCGCGCGACCCTGTTCGCCGCCGCCGGGCAGTTCGCCGAGCGCGCCGACCCGGACGGCCGCACCGCCGAGCGCTTCGAGATCGTCTATCTGACCGGCTGGGCGCCCGATCCCTCCCAGCCCAAGCCCGCGCGCCGGGGCAGCGCCACCGCCTCGCTGGCGGAAGCGCTCAAGCCCAAGCTCTAGACCAGCCGTTCCAGCAGCCCGATCAGCGGCTCGTCTGCCGGCGGCATCGCCAGCCCGCGCAGCTCGCCGGGTCGGAGCCATTGCAGCGCGCTCGCATGCCGCGCCTCGGGCTCGCACCGCCATTCGCGCGCAAGATAGAGCAGCAGCAGCAAATGCCGCGCGCCCAGCCCCTCGCTCGCGAAGATGGCCGGCGTCAGCGAATCATGCGCCAGCTCCACGCCCAGTTCCTCATGGATCTCGCGGATCAGCGCCGCCTCGGGCAGTTCGCCGGGCTCGACCTTCCCACCCGGAAACTCCCACAGCCCGGCCATCGGCTTGCCCTGGGGGCGCTGCTGCACCAGCACGCGCCCTTCGCCATCGATCAGCGCGACGGCGACAACGAGTAAAAGCGGGGAATTGCTAAGCACTCCGTAATCTCTTTCCTAATATGTAGGCGTGTGTTCCTGCAGGAGATGAGGCTGCGATGCGAGCCCCGGCCCGTTTTTTCCGCGCGCTGATCGGCGATCAGAAGGGCGCGACTGCCGTCGAATACGGCCTGATCGTCGCATTGATCGTCATTGCGATCATTGGCGCCCTCATCGCTCTGGCCGACGTCACCACGGGCATCTGGAACAACGTCAGCACCAAGGTCCAGACCGCCCAGTGATATCCATAACGCGATCGTAACGTGTCGGTTTAGGCGTTTCTTTACTTCCCTTCCCTAATGTCAGCGATGCCGACTTGGAGAATTCCGGGTGGGCCGGTGAATGAAGCAATTTCTGGGACGATGGAGACCGGTATGAAGAAGATTCGCAACTTCCTGAAGAATTCCAAGGGCGCCACCGCGATCGAGTACGGCCTGATCGCCGCTCTGATCGCCGTCGCCGCGATCGCTGCCATGCAGGGCCTGGGCAATCAGCTCAACAAGACCTTCGGCAACGTGACGTCGAACATGAAGGCTTCGTAAGCCTTCTAACGACCCAAGTTAGAAGAGGGCGGCGGAACTACGGTTCCGCCGCCCTTTTTCTGTTGTTCGGTCTATTCGCACCTCGCGAAAATCTTGATCTGCATCAAATTTTCACCTTTCGTTGACGTTTATTACGCATACGAAATGAGGCCGCACGGCCCCGTTCGGCCCATCTGAGGGGAGGGTACCGATGATCCGCAAGTTTCTGAAGAACACCAAAGGCGCCACTGCAATCGAGTACGGCCTGATCGCCGCACTCATCGCCGTCGCCGCGATCGCTGCCATGCAGGGTCTGGGCAATCAGCTCAACAAGACCTTCGGCAATGTCGAATCGAACATGAAGGCGAGCTAACGCGCGCTCCATCCACGAAATGGGCGGTGGAACCGGGTTCCGCCGCCTTTTTCATGTCCGCGCCATTGTTCGCGGCCCCGCCCCCGCCTAAGCGGGCGCCGATGCCGATATCCTTTGCAGAGCGCCGCTTCGCGGCCTTCCTGTTCGACATGGACGGGACGATCCTGAGCTCGATCGCCGCCGCAGAGCGCGTCTGGACCGCCTGGGCCACGCGTCGCGGCCTTGATGTCGAAACCTTCCTGCCGACGATCCACGGCGTCCAGGCCGTGCAGACGATCCGCAACCTCGCGCTGCCGGGTATCGACCCCGAAGCCGAGGCCGCCGCGCTGACCCTGGCCGAGATGGCGGACATGGACGGCGTCGACGCGATCGCCGGCGCTGCGGCGTTGCTCGCCGCACTGCCCGTCGAACGCTGGGCGATCGTCACCTCGGCGCCACGCCTGCTCGCCTTGCGCCGGATCGAGGCGGCAGGACTGCCGATGCCGCGGGTGCTGGTGACCGCCGAAGACGTTGCGCATGGCAAGCCCGCGCCCGATTGTTTCCTGCTAGCCGCCGAGCAGCTCGGCCAGCCGATCGCCGATTGCCTGGTGTTCGAGGACGCGCCCGCCGGCATCGCCGCCGCCGAGGCCGCGGGCGCCAGCGTGATCGTCGTCACCGCGACACACCACAAGCCGCTCGATACGCCGTATCCGCGCATTGCCGATTACACGGCGCTGCGCCTCGATGCGGCTGACGCGGGAACGCGCCTGATCAGCGCCTAGACCCGGCCCATCGCCAGGAACTTCGCCCGCCGCGCCTGGCGCAGCGATTCGGGCGACAGGCCCTTCAGCGCATCGAGCGATTCCGCGAGCGCATCGCCCAGCGCCTGCACCGCGACGCCCGGCGCGCGATGCGCCCCGCCCAGCGGCTCGGGAACGATCCGGTCGATCACGCCCAGCTCCTTCAGATGCTGCGCGGTCACCTTCATCGCCTCGGCGGCGTCGGCGGCCTTGTCGGCGGTGCGCCACAGGATCGAGGCGCAGCCTTCGGGCGAGATCACCGAATATACCGCGTGCTCCATCATCAGCACGGTATTGCCCGCCGCGAGCGCCACCGCGCCGCCCGAGCCGCCTTCGCCCAGGATCGCCGAAACCAGCGGCACGCCCAGATTGAGGCACTGCTCGGTCGAGCGCGCGATCGCCTCGGCCTGGCCGCGCTCCTCGGCCTGCACGCCCGGGAACGCGCCCGACGTGTCGACCAAGGTGATCACCGGCAGCCCGAACCGGTCGGCGAGCTGCATCAGCCGGATCGCTTTCCGGTATCCTTCCGGCTTGCCCATGCCGAAATTATGCTTGAGCCGGCTCGCGGTGTCGTCGCCCTTCTCATGGCCGATCACCATCACGCGGCGCCCGCGGAAACGTCCGAGACCGCCGATGATCGCGGCGTCGTCGGCAAAGGCGCGGTCGCCGCCGAGCGGCATGAAGTCCTCGATCAGCCCGGCGACATAATGCTTGAAGTGCGGCCGCTCCGGGTGGCGCGCCACCTGGGTCTTCTGCCACGGCGTCAGCCGGGCATAGGTGTCGAGCAGCAGCTTGTCGGACTTCGCCTGGAGCGGTCCGATCTCGGCGTCGATATTCACTTCGCCGCCCTCGGCGGTGTTGCGCAGCTCGTCGATCCGGCTCTGCAGCTCGGCGATCGGCTTCTCGAAATCGAGGAAACTAGTCATGGGCGGCGGGCTACGCTGGGCGCGGCTTCGCGTCAACGAGCGCCTCTCCCAGCGGGTGTCTCGCATTGACCAGCTCTACCAGCCTTTTGCTGTCGACATGGGTGTAGATCTCGGTGGTCGCAATGTCCGCATGGCCCAGCATCGCCTGCAGCGCGCGCAGGTCCGCGCCGCCTTCGAGCAGGTGCGTGGCGAAGGCGTGGCGCAGCACGTGCGGGCTCACCCGATCGGGCGGGATCCCCGCCTCGGCGGCCAGCGCGCGGATCAGCTGATAGAGCCGCACGCGCGAGAGATGCCCCTTGCCCGAGGGGAACAGCCACGCCCGGTCCGCCGCGACATGGTCGCGCCATGCCGCCACCGCCGCGCGCGCCCGATCGGATATCGGCACCAGCCGCTCGCGGCCGCCCTTGCCCTTCAGGATCAGATAGGGCCGGTCGGGGTGGATCGCGTTCCTCGGCAGCGAGACCAGCTCGGTCGCGCGCAGCCCCGATCCGTAGAGCAGCTCGACCAGCGCCAGCAGCCGCAGGTCGCGCGGATCGGGCGGCACCCGCGCCTGGCGCTCGGCGATCGCGACGAACAATTGGTCGACATCGCCTGTGCTCAGCACCTTGGGCAGCGCCCGCGCGGTCCCCGGCCGCGGCAGCGCACCGCCCGGATCGTCGCTCCGCAGGCCCTCGTCGGCCAGGAACGCGAAGAACCGCCTGAGCGCCGCCGATTTGCGCGCCACCGTCGATCGCGCCAGCGCCTGCCACTCGCCGCCCAGCCGCTCCAGCGCCTCGGCATCCGCCTCGCCCAGCCGGCCGCCCAGCGTCTCGGACGCGATCCTGAGGTCGGTCTCGTACGCCGCGATCGTATTGGCCGCGGCACCCGCCTCGGCCTGCATCATCTCGAGAAAGCGCTCGATCAGCGCGCGGTCGTTTCCCCCGACGGCCTCAGGCGGAGAATCGCCGGACTCGGTCAAGCCGTCCGCGTGACCGCCTCGACGGCGATCATCCGCGCATAATTGCCCATGCCCGCCGCACGCATCGCCGCGACGATGTGGAACAGCGCCTCGGGCGTCACATAATCCCAGTTGGGCGCCTGCATCCCCACCGCGGCGAGCAATGCGACCATGCCGGGCTCGCCGCGCCGCCCGGCCGCGTCGATCGCGCGCGTCCAGGCATTGGCGCCACCGATCCGCACGTCCACCGCCTGCGCACCGCGCTCGGCATCGGCGGTGCTCAGCCGCCCCAGCCCTGCCAGGCCCGCGAGCAGCATCTGCGCCTTGCGCGGCGTCACCGCACCCCGGTAGGTCTCGAAATTGCCGAAGGCGACCGGACTGGTCGCCTGATCGGCCAGCGCGAGCAAAGCCCAGCCTTCGCTGCCGGGCTTCACCAGGCCGCGCCATTCCATCGCCGGGCCGTCATATCCGGCCGAGAGCATCGACGCGATCAGCCGCTCCGGCGTGGCGATCTTGTCGCTCGCCGGGATCCACGATGCCGCGCGCGCGGTCAGGATCAGCCGGGCATATTGGGTGCGCGGGGTCGTCGCCTGGTCCCACAATCCCTGGATCGCCTTGACCCGTCCGGCGGCATCGCCGTCGGTATAGGCGGTGCGCAGGTCGCGTGCGGTGCCGGCCTCGGGGCCGGTCGCGTCGTTGTCCGCGTCGATATCGCCATAGAGATCGACCAGCCCGGCATTGGAGAAAACCCCCGAAGTCGCCGCCAGTTCGGCCGCCTGCGCGCGCGCCGCCGGCGCGATCGAAGGTGATAATGCTTGCCAATAGCGGACCTGCGGTCCCGCCGTCGCATAGAGTTCGACGGGCACTTCCACGCCGGTCGCGGTCGCCAGTCCCCAGCGCCATGCCGTCAGCTGGGTGACGCCGGCCCATTCGATCGTCACTGCGCGGCGGCCCTGTGCGCCGGTGCCGAGCACCTTTTCGGCGAGCAGATTGTCGATGTCGCTCGAGCTGGTCCCCTGCCGCGCCGCGCTCAGCATCTGGCCTGCCTCGGCCGGCTTGCCCTTCAATCCCATGCACATCGCCTGGGCCAGCACCCAGCTGCGCTGGTGGATGACCGCCGCCGCATCGTCGGCGAGCGGACAGAAGGCGCCGGGATCCCCGGTCGCCAGCCCCGCCTGCATCGCGACCAGATAGAGCAGGGTCGTGTAATTGTCGGTGTCGACGTCGTTGACCACGGCGCGCGCCGCCACCGCCTCGCCCATCCGCAGCAGCACCCAGGCGCGCTCGGCGGCAAAATCCGCGCCGTTGATGTGCGCGGGCGTGTCGAGCGGCGACATCAGCGCGCGGCGCAGCACGATCGACGCCCAGCGTGACGCCACCGGTGCATCCAGCCGCCGCAGCAAGGTCTTGAGCACCCTTCCGTCGCTCGGCCCGAAGGCATTCGCCGGGAACGCGGCATTGCCCGACGCGAACGCGCCGACGCGCGCCAGCGAATGCTTGGCGAAATCGGGCAGCTCATATTGCGAGAGGTCGACCGGCTCGGCGGCGGCTTCCGTTGCGTTGCCAAGCTCGCTGGCATTCCCCAGCGCCAGATAGTCGGGCAGCGGCTCGGCCGCGATCGGCGGCGGCGGCGGCACGCCATCGGCGGGCCGCGACGGTGCGGGTGTCGGCGCGGGCGTCGCCGGCTGGTCGAATCCGGGCGGCAGCAGCGATTCGGGCGAATCCTGCTGGCCCACCGCCGGCACCGCGACGCCGGCGAGCAACAATGCCGTCAGTGCGAGCCGCGAGGCCCTAGCGCGTGAGATTTTCAAGCGGGACCACCTTCTCCATGCGGACCGGTTCCTTCTCGCTGCTGCGCCCGGCGAGCAGGAACAATCCCCCCACCAGCACGACTATGACGACGATCAACGCAACGAGCGAACGGGACATGATTTGGTCCGTGGAAGAGTGACTGCGCGAGCCTTTTGCCCGAGACCCCACCACGCTGTATAGCCCCCCGCACAATGTTACAAATGCATGCGAGCGCAAGTGGCTGGACGGGCAAGCCGATCGTCCTGATCGGGCTGATGGGGGCGGGCAAGTCCACCGTCGGTCGACGGCTGGCGCATCGGATGCACCTGCCCTTCGTCGATGCCGACAACGAGATCGAGGCCGCTGCGGGCATGACGATCTCGGATATTTTCGAGCGTTTCGGCGAACCGCACTTCCGGGACGGCGAACGGAGGGTCATCGCCCGGCTGATCGACGGCACGCCCAAGGTGATCGCCACCGGCGGCGGCGCCTTCCTCAACGAGGCCACCCGCGAGCTCATCCTCGACCATGCGCTGGCCATCTGGCTCGACGCCGAGCCCGCTGTCCTCGCCGAACGTGTCCGTAAACGTGACAGCCGCCCCCTGCTGCGCGGCAAGGACCCCGAAACCGTGCTCACCGAGCTCGCCAAGGTGCGCAATCCCTTCTACGCGCTTGCGCCGATCCGCGTGGTCAGCATAGCAGCGCCGCACGACGCCACCGTCGATGCGATCCTGAAGGCCATTAATCCGTGACAATCGTCCCCGTCGCGCTCGGCGCGCGCAGCTATGACGTCCGCATCGAGGCAGGACTCCTCGCCCGCGCCGGCGAACATCTCGTCCCGTTGGCGAAGGGCCGCCGATTCGTCATCGTCACCGACGAGAATCTCCGCCCTCATCTCGCCACGCTCCAGGCGAGCCTCGGCGCCGACAGCGAGGCGATCGTCCTCGCTCCCGGCGAAGGCACCAAGAGCTGGGCGCAGCTCGAATCGCTCACCGATCGGATGCTCGATCTCGGCGTCGAGCGCAGCGACCACGTCATCGCACTCGGCGGCGGCGTGATCGGCGACCTGGTCGGCTTCGCCACCTCGATCCTCAAGCGCGGCTGCAACTTCGTCCAGGTGCCCACCACCCTCCTCGCCCAGGTCGACAGCTCGGTCGGCGGCAAGACCGCGATCAACAGCCGCGCCGGCAAGAACCTGGTCGGCGCCTTCCACCAGCCCGCGCTCGTCCTGATCGACCCGCAGGTGCTCGACACGCTGCCCGCCCGCGAGCTCCGTGCCGGCTATGCCGAGGTCGTGAAGTACGGCCTGATCGACGATTTCGCCTTTTTCGAATGGTGCGAAGCCAACGCCGCCGGGCTCCTCGCCGGCGATCCCGAGGCACGAACCTACGCGATCGCCCATTCGGTGGCCGCCAAAGCGCGCATCGTCGCGGAGGACGAGCGCGAGACCACCGGCAAGCGCGCCTTGCTCAATCTCGGCCACACCTTCGGCCATGCGCTCGAGGCCGAGACCGGTTTCTCCTCGAAGCTCCTCCACGGCGAAGGCGTCGCCGCCGGCATGGCGCTGGCCTTCGCCTATTCGGCGCGGCTCGGCCTGTGCCCCGGACAGGATGCCGAGCGCGTCGCCGCGCACCTCCGCGCCATTGGTCTCCCCGACGGTCTAGCGGCAGCCGGCATCACCGCCTCGGGCGCGCGCCTGGTCGAGCACATGCTCCACGACAAGAAGATGGCCGCCGGCACCCTCCCCTTCCTGCTCGCCCGCGGCATCGGCAAGACCTTCCTCGACAAGACGGTAGACCTGGCGGACGTCGCCGCGTTCCTCGACGCGCAGCCGCGCTGAGATTTATACCCCGGACGCTCACCGCTCCGATCGCGAAACCTCCTGCACCACGTCTGCGATCAACGATCGCAGCCAGCGATGCGCCGGATCGTTCCGATAGCGGACGTGCCAGGCCATCTCGACCGGGAACGTGCCGAGATCGACCGGGGCGGCGATCACTTTCAGGCGTGGATCGCTGCCCAAGCGCTGGCAGATCAGCGATGGCAGCGTGGCGATATGGTCGGTGACCGCGACCATTTCAGAGACCGCGAAGAAATTCGTGACGGAGATCGCCACGTCACGCCTGAGCTCCTGCCGGGCCAGCGCCTGGAACAGGCCGGCCCGGAGTCGACCCGGTGGCATGACATTGACGTGCTTCATCCGCTCGAATTGCTCTCGCGTGAGGGTGTCACCGATCTCGGGATGCGATTTTCGTACGATGCACGCGAAACCTTCGTCCATCAGATGCTGCACCACTAGATTGTCGGGCGGATCGATCATCCGCCCGAGCACCAGTGCCGTAGTCCCGGAAACGACGCCGGCTCCCACCAGATCGTTTCCATAGGGCATGAGACGCAGCGTGATTCCCGGCGCGGCGCGCTGGAGCCGCGCCACGATCGCGGGCATCAGCGCGAACTCGACATAGCCGGTGAGCGCGATCGTGAAGAGCCGTTCGGCATTCGCAGGGTCGAAATCCTGCTGGCCACGCACCGCGTCGTCGATTTTGTCCAGCGCCTCGGCGATTGCCGGCGCCAGCTCGATCGCGACCGGGGTAGGTTGAACGCCATAGCGCTCGCGGATGAAAAGTTGGTCCTGCATCATGATCCGTAGCCGGGCGAGCGCGTTGGACAAGGCGGGCTGCGTCATGCCCATCCGTTCGGCAGCGCGTGTCACGCTGCGCTCCTCCATCAGGGCGCGGAAAATCGGCAGCAGGTTCAGATCGTATCGCATGAGGTATACTTCATGCGATATAACTAAAATCCAAACAATAAACTTCTGAAATACCTATCCGCACGCCATCTTCCGGGCATGGAAGATCAAGGTGCAAGTCCGCGCCTCGGCTTCCGGTTCAGAAGGAAATATCCATGAGACTCCAAGACAAGGTGGTGCTCGTCACCGGCGCCGCCGGCGGGATCGGCCGCGCGGTCGCCGAACTTTTCGCCAGCGAGGGGGCGACGGTGTTCGCCAGCGACATCCAGCCACCCCTCACCCGCTATCGCGACGGCATCGAGGCGCTGAACCTCGATGTGACGAGCGAGGAAAGCTGGAAGGCGGCGGTCGACACCGTGCTCGCAAAGACCGGGCGCCTCGACGTGCTGGTCAACAATGCCGGCATCATCGCCTATGAACCGCTGCACGAACTCGGCATCGAGGCGTGGAACCGGATGATAGCGGTCGACCAGACCGGCGTGTTCCTGGGCATGCGTGAAGCGGTTCGGGTGATGCGCCCGCAAAAGTCGGGCTCGATCATCAACATCTCTTCGATCTGGGGCAGCGCGGCAGTTGCCGGCGCGCATAGCTACCACGCCGCCAAGGGCGCGGTGCGCAACATGTCGAAGAACGCCGCGATGACCTATGTCGGCGATGGCATCCGGGTGAATTCGGTGCACCCCGGCTTCATTCACACGCCGCTGACCGACGCACAGGCAGCGGACCTCAACGCGGCGGTCATTGCAGCGACGCCGATGAAGCGCGGCGGGCAGCCGATCGAGATCGCCCAGGGCGTTCTCTATCTCGCATCCGACGAGTCGAGCTACGTCACCGGCACCGAACTGGTGATCGACGGCGGTTATCTCGCACAGTAAGCGGCACGGCAGAGCGCGGCACCGGGCGGGCCGCGCGCCGCTGCGTTCCTCGACGAAAAGCCCGGACCTGCCTGGCCTTCAGGTCCCGGCGTCGGGCTTCGGGCAGTATTTTATGTTGGAGTTGCTGCAGTAGCGCCAGGCGACGTCGAACCATCCCGTGGTCCGTTTCGGCCGGCCGTCCGGCCCCAACGCGACGAGGAACGCCGCCCGCCGAAGGATCAGCGGGCACAGGGCGTCCGCCAGCACGCTCGTCGTGTTCGAGCGCTTTATCGTGCAATTCTCGGCGCGGCCGAACGCATTGATCTCGAAGCCGACGCGAACCTTGCCATCCATCATCTGGTGCGATGCGGCAGCCGGATAGTCGGCATAGGTCACCCAAAAGGCCCTCCCGACGGGTATCGCTCCACCGAATTGGCTGTTGTCGGTCTTGAGGTTCCAACGCACGACGAATGCATGTTCGGAAGCGACTGCCACACCCTTCTCGACGCGCGGCGGAAGATAGCCGCGCTGGGCGACCAGTGCACAACTGGCCCGTTTGAGCAGTCCGAGAGGGCCACCCGGAGCGGCCGAGCAACGCAATTCACCTGTCGCGCTCACCTGCACCTTGATCGGCACTTCGCCTTCCAGGCGCTGGGCCAGCGCATCGGCGGGATAGAGTTCGCGCCCCGCATCGATCGTCAGCGGCAATGGTTCCGGCGCATCGCTTGCCGCCGGCAACACCGCCACAGCGGCAAGTATCAGAACATGGTTTGGCATGGCACCCCCGGGATCGATCCTAGATCGGCGCGGCGGTCGGAGAAAGCGGGCATCGCGACGACTTATGGCCCTCAGTTGCCGTTCAGCCGCGATCGGCTTAGCACCGCTCCATGCGTATCCTTCTCCCGGCCCTTGCCGCGCTCATGACCACCACGTCCGCCATGGCCCAGACCGCACCCGTCGCCCCGATCCTCACCGCCCCGGAGGCGAAGGACGTCTGGACTCACGCCCAGCCCGAGGTCGCCCGCGTCACCCATGTCGATCTCGCGCTCCGCGCCGATTTCGCGGCCAAGACCATGTCCGGCCAGGCGACGCTCGATATCCTCGCCGCGCCCGGCGCGAAGCAGGTCGTGCTCGACGCGGACAATCTCGAGATCGCGTCGATCACCGATGCCGCCGGCAAACCGCTGCCCTTCACGCTCGGCGAACGCGACAAGGATCTCGGTTCCGCGCTCACCGTCCAGCTGAACGGCGCCAGGCGCATCGTCATCCGGTACAGCTCGAAGCCCGGCGCCTCCGCGCTGCAATGGCTCGCGCCCGAGCTCACCGCCGGCAAGGCCAGGCCCTATCTCTTCAGCCAGGGCCAGCCGATCAACAATCGCAGCTGGATCCCCACCCAGGACAGTCCCGGCATCCGCCAGACCTGGTCCGCGGCGATCACCGTGCCCAGCGATCTCGTCGCGGTGATGAGCGGCGAGCGCGTCGACGGCGCCAGGGGCACCCCGGCCGGCGCCGGCTGGCAGACTTTCCATTTCAAGATGGACAAGCCCGTCCCGCCTTATCTGATCGCGCTTGCCGTGGGCGACCTTGCCTTCAAGGCGACGGGCCCGCGCTCGGGCGTCTGGACCGAGCCATCGCAGCTCGATGCCGCCGCGCATGAGGTCGGCGATGTCGAGAAGATGATCGACGCGGCGCAAGCGCTCTACGGCCCCTATCGCTGGGGCCGCTACGACATGCTCGTCCTGCCGCCCAGCTTCCCGTTCGGCGGCATGGAGAACCCCACCCTCACCTTCCTCACTCCCACGATCGTCACCGGCGACCGTTCGAACACCGATGTCGTCGCGCACGAGCTGGCGCATAGCTGGTCGGGCAACCTCGTCACCAACGCGACCTGGTCGGACTCATGGCTCAACGAGGGCTTCACCACCTATTTCGAGAACCGCATCATGGAGGCGGTCTATGGCGCCGATCGCGCCGCCATCTATGCCGATCTCGACTGGGACGGGCTGAACAAGGACATCCGCGAGGCCGGCGGCGCCGATGCGCCCACCACCCGCCTCCATGGCGATCCCGGCGCCACCGCCGGCCAGCTCGACTATTTCAAGGGCTCGACCTTCCTGCGCACGATCGAGCATGCGGTCGGCCGCGCGCGCTGGGACGCCTATCTGAAATCCTATTTCGATCGCCACGCCTTTCAGCCCCAGACCACCGCCGGCTTCCTCGCGGACCTGCGCAAGAACCTGATCAAGGGCGACAAGGCGCTCGAGGCGAAGCTGCAGCTTGATCGCTGGGCCTATCAGCCGGGGCTGCCCGACAATGCGGTCCACATCACCTCGACGACGCTCGCCGCGGTCGATGCCAGGCTCGCCGCGGTCAAGGCCGGCGGCCCGGTCTCCGCGGTCCAGCCCCAGGGCTGGAGCACCCAGCAATGGCTGCGCTTCCTCAACGGCCTGCCCCGCCAGCAGAGCCCTGCGCGCCTCAAGGAACTCGACGAGACGCTCGGCCTGTCGACCTCGGGCAACGCCTATGTCCGCTCGGCCTGGGCCGAGCTGGCGATCGCCAACCGCTACGAGCCCGCCCTGCCCTCGATCCGCGCCTTCGCGACCAGCGTCGGCCGCGGCCTGCTCATCTACCCGGTCTATCGCGGGCTGATGGCGCAGGGCGACTGGGGCAAGCCGATCGCCCGCCAGCTCTTCGAGCAGGCCAAGGCGGGCTATCACCCCACGATCGCAGCGGGCGTCGCCAAGGTGGTCGGCGATTAATCGCCGGCCGCTCGCCGGACCGGCGGTCGATGCCCTAGGGCACGAGGGTGGTGAAGACGAACACCCCGAAGATGACGAGGTGGACGACGCCCTGTAGGACGGTCGTCCGTGCGGTCGCCAGCGTCAGCCCCGAGACGAGGAGCGTGAGCGAAAGCAGCACGATGCCGCGCGGATCGAGGCCCAGCGCCAGCGGCAGGTCCTGGAAGAGCGAAAGGGCGGCGACCGCCGGAATCGTGAGACCGATCGTCGCCAGCGCCGATCCCAGCGCAAGGTTGAGACTCGTCTGGAGCCGGTTGGCCCTCGCCGCACGGATCGCCGCCACGCTCTCCGGTAGCAGCACCAGCCCCGCGATCACCACGCCGACCACCGCGTGCGGCAGGCCGGCTGCCGCCACGCCCTGCTCGATGGCCGGCGCAAGCGCCTTCGCCAGCAGCACCACCTCCACCAGGCACAGGAGGAGCAGACCCGCCGAGACCAGCGTCTCGCGGTTGGTAGGCGGCGGCGCATGCGCCTCGGGATCCGAAACCACCTGCTCCGGCGGCAGGAAATAGTCCCGGTGCCGCACCGTCTGGACCGATACGAAGGTCAGGTAGAGCACCAGCGAGACGATCGCGACAAAGGCGAGCTGCGACGGGGCGTAGGAAGCGCCATGGTCCGGGGCCGCGAAATTGGGCAGTACGAGGGTCAGCACGGTGAGCGTGCTCAGCGCCGCCAGCGACGCGCTGACCCCGGACTGCTGGAAGCTCTGCTCGCGATGGCGAAGCGCACCGATCAGGATGCAGGCGCCGAGCAGTCCGTTGAGGATGATCATCACCGCCGAGAAGACGGTATCGCGCGCCAGCGTCGCCGAGCCTTCCTTGCCCTGCAGCATGAGGGTCAGGATCAGCCCCACCTCGATCACCGTCACCGCCAGCGCGAGCAGGAAGGTGCCGAAGGGCTCGCCCAGCTTATGGGCGATGAGCTCGGCGTGATGCACCGCGGCCAGGACCGTGGCGATCAGGACCGCCCCGAGCAGCAGCATCGGAATGCCGATCGCGCCGTTAAGGGCCAGGCACGCGACACCTGCGAGCGGCGCTGCCCAGGTCCAGCTCGAAACCAGTCGTCGCATGCGCACCCCCTGTTCTCGCGAAGCCTACTCGCCGGTCAGCTTCACCTTCACCCGCCCGATCGCCCAGAACGGCTTGTCCTTCATCCGCGCGGTGTAGAGCAGCGTGAAGGTCCCGTCGCCCTCGGGCACCAGCCCCAGCGGCGTGCGGAGGTCGGACGCCCAGTTGCTCGCCTTGCTGGTCTGCACCACCAGCGAACGGCCCTGGTGCCAGTGGATGCCGTCCTCGGAGATGCTGTAGCCCACCGAATTGCTCGGATTGGTCGCGATGTCAGGCTGGTTCGGCGCGAAATGATTGGCGTCGTACACCGCGATATAGTGCCCGTTGGGCAGCCGGTTCACGATCGGGTTCTCGATGAACAGACCCTCGATCGGCGAAGGCTGCTCGCTCGGCACGCGGGTCCAGACGCTCGAATCCATGCTCGGTGCCGTCGCGACGCCCACCTGCCAGGGCGCGACCGGAAAATGATTGTGGCTGCCGTGCAGCGCCACCCATTTGTCGCCTACCGGATAGGGGAAGAAGGAATCGAGCCCCTGCTGCCCCTCCCATAGCGCGGCATCCTTGCCGCCCGGGGCCATCGCGACGCCCGCATCCTTGAACGGCCCGTCGATGCCCTTGATCCCCGGCACCTCGGCCACGGCGCGGCGGGCGACGCCCTCATAGTCCATGTTCAGCGCCTCGCCATGCGCGGGGCTGCCGCCGCGATAGGCGATATAGAACAGGTTCCAGCGGTCGGTCTTCCTGTCGAAGATCACCGTCTGCATCCAGACCTCGGAGAGCGGATTCTCCGCCGAGCGCCCGGGCTTGCTCTCCATCACCGTGCCCTGGCGGGTCCAGCGGATCGCGTCCTTGCTCGTCCAGTGCGCGATGCGCAGGTCGAGGTGCGGCCGCTCGAACATCTCGGAGATGAACAGATGATAGGTGTCGCCCAGCTTCAGGGTGAAGCCGTTCTCGAACCCCGACCTGTTCGCCGCCAGCCCCGGATCGTCCGGACCGATCACCGGCGCCTGGCCTTCGTCGATCACCGCCAGCCGCTCGGCGAAATTGGCGTCGCGCCGGTCGAGCCCGAAATTCTGTGCCGCCGCCGGGGCGGCGAGCAACGTCACCGCGCCGAACGCGATCAGACCACGCAGCATGTCTTCTCCTCTCAAATTTCTTCCCGTGCCGCGCGCATTGCCAGCCACAGCCATCCCGCAATCAACGCAGCGCCGCCGATCGGCGTCACCGCCCCCAGCCAGCGCGGCAGCCCCAGCGCCATCAGATACAGCGTCCCCGCGAACACCGCGCCGCCGACGACGAACAGCCAGGCCGGCCCCTTTGCCCCCATCCGCACCGCGACCAGCGCCGCCACGGCGTGGACGAGCTGGTAGTGCCCGCCGGTCTTGAGCCATTCGATCGCCTCGCCGCTCGCGCCATGCGCGCCGAACGCCCCCGCCGCCACGGCAATCGCACCCGAAAGCGCCGCGAGGATCGTCACCAGCCGCATCAAATCACTCCGATCTCGCGCAGGAACCCGGGCCCCGCATCCACGACCATCGCCACCCCGACCAGCAACGACGCGAAGCTCATCACCAGCACCGCGCCTGCCAGCATGTCCTTGGCCAGCCCGATTGACGGGTGGATCTCCGGGTGCAGCCGGTCGATCACCGCCTCCAGCGCCGAATTGACAAGCTCGAGCGTCAGCACCAGCGCACAGCAGATTACGACCGCTGCCCACCAGATCGGTGCCGGCCGCAGTACCAGCAGCGCCGCCACTGCCAGCCCGGCGAGCCGCGCCTGCGCGCGAAAGCTCGCCTCGCCGCGCCAGCATGCGCGGATTCCGGTCAACGCGAAGCCCAACCGCACGCGGAAGGGCCGGTTCTTCACTTGGAGCTGATGCCCGCTTCAGCCGCCGCAGCCTCCGCCGCCGCGGCCTGCGCCGCCTGGTTGAACATCCGCTCGCGCGCCGCATAGATGTCGCCGGTGTCCTCCTGGATCTGGAGTCGGGCGGCGTCGCGGCGGCGATATTCGTTCTCGGTCTTGTCGATCTCGGTACTGTCGACGCCCACCGCTTCCATCGCGTGCCGCGCCATCACGATCGCGCTCTCCAGCATCTCGCGGACGAAGCCCGCCACCGGCGCACCCTTCATCTTGATCACCGATCGCCGGTCATAGGCGCGCACGAAGATCGTCGCCTGGGGGAATGTATGGTGGATCGCCTCGATCGCCTCGGTGTCGAGCTTGTCGCCATCCTGGCAGAACAGCAGCAGCTCGGCCTCGGCGGCACCGGCCTGGCGCAGGATATCGGTGCGCGTGCCGTCGCCATAATAGACCTTCATGCCGAAATCGCCGGCGGTCTCGATCATCTCGACATCGGTATCGACCAGAGTCACGGAAATGCCCTGGCCGATCAGCATCTGCGCCACCGTCTGGCCGAACCGGCCATAGCCGACAACGACCGCGTTGCTTCCCTCCTGCTGCGGCGTCTCCAGGTGATCGCTGGTCCGCTCGGGTTCGGCGCGCATCTTCTTGGTCGCCATCATCAGGAACGGGGTGGTCGCCATCGACAGCGTGACGATCGCACCGAACAGGCTCGCCGCCCGGCCCTCGATCAGCATCGCATGCTGCGCCTGGGCGAACAGCACGAAGCCGAACTCGCCGCCCTGGCTCAGCAGCACGCCCAGCGCGAAGGCCCCGCGCAGCTTCGCGCCGAACAGCATCGCCATGCCCATGATCAGCGCCGCCTTGATGACGATCAGCGCGAACGCCATCCCGGCCACGAACAACGGGTTCGCGGCGATCGCGTGCAGGTCGAGCGTCATCCCCACCGCGAGGAAGAACAGGCCGAGCAGGATCGAGCGGAACGGGTCGACATCGGCCTCCAGCTCGTGCCGATAGGGCGAATCCGCCAGCATCACGCCCGCGATGAACGCGCCCAGCGCGGCGGACAGGCCCAGCGCCTCCATCAGCGCGGCGCTGGCGATCACCGCGAACAGCCCGGCGAAGACGAACATCTCGCGCTCGCCCAGATTGCCGATCAGCCGGAACAGCGGGCTGAGCAGGAAGCGCCCGGCGAGCACCAGCCCCAGGATCGCCGCGACGGTATAGGCCGCCAGCACCCATCCCGGCGGGCCGCCCATATCGGCGGGGTTGCGCGAGAGCGCCGCGACGATCGTGATCAGCGGCACGATCGACAGGTCCTGGAACAGCAGTATCGCGAACGCGCGCTCGCCGAACGGCGTCCGCAGCCGTCCCGCCGATTGCAGCAGCGGCAGCACCTGCGCGGTCGAGGACAGCGCCAGCGGCAGGCCCAGCGCCAGCGCCGCGCCCACCGTCGACTGGGTCGCCAGCCAGACCAGCCCGGTAAGCGCCAGTCCGCACAGCGAGACCTGCATCAGGCCGAGCCCGAAAATATCGCGCCGCATCCGCCACAGCCGGCTCGGGCTCAGCTCGAGTCCGACGAGGAACAGCAGCAGCGCGATGCCCAGCTCGGCGATGCCCATCTTGGCCTCGGCCCCGCCGACCAGCCCGAGCACCTGCGGCCCCACCACCGCGCCCGCGACCAGGAAGCCCAGCGTCTGGCCCAGCCCCAGGCGGCGGAACAGCAGCACGAAGACGAGCGCGAAGCCCAGCATCGGCACGGCGTCTCGCAGCAGCGAGAGCCCGCCATCGGCATGTTCGGGCATCAGTGCGCTCCTACCAGAAGGGCCGCTTCGGCCGCCGCTTCGAACGCCAGTCGGATCGAGGGATGCCGCGCGCGATGCGGCAGCGCGGGAATGAAGATGTCGAGCCCCGGCCATTCGGGCGGCGCCGCGCGCTCGCCGGCCAGCCATGCGGTCAGCTGATCGCGCGCTGTCGCCAGTTCCTCGGCGGTCCGCCCCACGGCATGCGCCGCCATCAGCGACGCCGAAGCCTGGCCCAGCGCGCATGCCCGCACCAGCATCCCCACCGCGGAGACGCGCCCCTCGGCCATGTCCACATCGACCGTCACCCGGCTCCCGCACACCGGCGAGCGCTTTTCGGAGGTCGCGGCGGGATCCGGCAGCCGGTCCTGGAACGGAATCGAAGCGGCCAGCCGCAGGATTTGCGTATTGTAGAGCGGCGCATTCATCCTCCCCGACTTAGGGGAGCGGGCGCCGAGATGCGAGGCCCTAAGTGCCTCCTGGTGCATTGAGTCTCACGCTTAATCGTACCGCCTGCTCGTCACCCTCAAATTCGTCACCCCGGACTTGTTCCGGGGCCCACCTCGCCACCGGATGATGCCCCAGGGCTGGGGCCGGGACGCTGGCCCAGGGCTGTTGACGGCATCGCCGGTTGCACAATGGGCCCCGGAACAAGTCCGGGGTGACGGTAAGAATGTGGGAAAGGGCGGCCCGACCTGTGGTTTTCCCTATCGCGCCGCCTTGCTCGCGTTCCCCGTCGCTTTCGGACGCTCTTCCCCGCCGAACACCGGTTCGCCCTTGCGTCGCCGGTCGACGAAATCGGCGATCCCCGCGCTGGTCGCGTCGAGCATCGGATAGGTCACCGACTTGGTGATCCAGTCGGGTCGCTGCGAGGGCCCGCCGCCGACGGTATCGAACACCAGCACGAGCAGCAGGAAGACGATGCTCACCAGGATCAGGCCCTTCAGCGCCCCGAAGCCCAGCCCCAGCGCGCGGTCGATCGGTCCCAGGAAGCTGTCGCGCATCCGCGATCCCAGGTCATTGGCGAGCAGCCGTCCGGCGAAATAGGTCACGCCGCCCAGCATCGCGAAGGCGAGCACCGCGCCGCCCTGCGTCGTGCCGACTATTCCCGACAGCAATTCGGCCACCGGCGTGTGGAAGAATTTCAGCGCCAGCACGACCAGGATCCAGGCGAGCAGGGCCAGCACTTCGGTCACGAAGCCGCGCAGGAAGCCCAATATGGCCGCGCCGCCGATCACGATCAGCACGATGATGTCCAGCCCGGTCAATCCACATCCTCCCCGGGTTCACATACCATCTCATCCTCTTGGCGAAAGCCGTGATTTCCGTCTCGGGCCTGGATCCGGCCGCATCCGTGCCCATTCTTATGCATGTGCCCCGAGAAGTTTCCGTTTGTTGTTCGGGCTGCGCGTTCGGACCAAGTTCGCGCCCCTGGCGAAGAGAGGCGACCCGAAGTGAGCATCCTCAGTCCGATGTATTCGCTCGCCGGGTTCGCGGTCGGCACGCTGGTGGGGCTCACCGGCGTCGGAGGCGGATCGCTGATGACGCCGTTGCTGGTCCTCGCCTTCGGCTTCCATCCGGCGACCGCGGTGGGGACCGACCTTCTCTATGCCTCCGCGACCAAGACCGTCGGCACCGCGGTTCATGGCTTCAGCGGCACCGTCGACTGGAAGGTGGTGCGGCGCCTGGCCTATGGCAGCGTGCCCGCGGCGGCGCTGACGCTCCTGCTTCTCTCCTTTTCGGGCCAGCGGATGGAGGGCGCCACCCATGTGATCACGATCGCGCTCGGGGTCGCGCTGATCCTCACCGCGGTCTCGATGGCGTTCCGACGCCGCATCGTCGCCCGCTTCGGGGCAGGTTTCGAAGCGGTTTCGCCGGAGCGCATTGGCCGGCTGACGATCCTTCTCGGGGTGATCCTCGGCGTCCTGGTCTCGCTTTCGTCGGTCGGTGCCGGCGCGATCGGCATGACCGCGCTGCTCGTCCTCTACCCCAAGCTGCCCACCAACCGCCTCGTTGGCTCCGACATCGCGCATGCCGTACCGCTGACCTTCGTGGCGGGCGCGGCGCATTGGGCGATGGGATCGGTCGATGCCGGGCTGCTGGTCTCGCTCCTGCTCGGCTCGGTCCCCGGCATCATCCTGGGCAGCATGATCTCGACCCGCGTCTCCGATCGCGCCCTGCAGCCGATCCTCGCGGTTACGCTGGCGATCGTGGGCGGCAAGCTGCTGTTCTAGTACCCGTACGGGCGGTCACCTGCCCCGAACCGTCATCCCCGCGAAAGCGGGGACCCAGGGTCACAAACGACGCGCTACGAGGCTCTGGATCCCCGCTTTCGCGGGGATGACGGGAAACCAATCCTACCGCCCCAGCAGATGATCCACGAACGCGCCGAGCGTCTTGAACCCGGCGATCTCCAGCCCGCCCTTGTCCTTCCCCTGGGTCACCGGCGCCAGCGCGCGCGCGAAGCCCAGCTTCCCCGCCTCGCGGCACCGCAGCGCCCCATGCGCCACCGGCCGCACCTCGCCTGACAGCGCGATCTCGCCGAACGCCACCGCATCCGCCGGCATCGGCCGTTCGGCCAGCGCCGAGACCAGTGCCGCCGCCACCGCCAGGTCCGCCGCAGGGTCCTGCACCCGATATCCGCCGGCGATGTTCAGATAGACCTCGCACGACGAGAAGCTGAGCCCGCACCGGGCCTCCAGCACCGCCAGCACCATCGACAGTCGCGCCGAATCCCAGCCGACCACCGCGCGCCGCGGCGTCGCCCCGCTCGCCAGCCGCACCGTCAGCGCCTGCACCTCGACCAGCACCGGGCGCGTCCCTTCCAGCGCGGGGAACACGATCGTCCCGGTCACGCTCTCGTCGCGCTGGGTGAGGAACAGCGACGAAGGGTTGGAGACTTCCGAAAGCCCCTCGGTCTCCATCGCGAAAACGCCGATCTCGTCGGTCCCGCCGAAGCGGTTCTTCACCGCGCGCAGGATGCGATACTGGTGGCTGCGCTCGCCCTCGAACGCCAGCACGGTGTCGACCATATGCTCGAGCACGCGCGGCCCCGCGATGCTGCCGTCCTTGGTGACGTGCCCGACCAGCACCACCGCCGTGCCGCGCTCCTTGGCGAAGCGGATCAGCTCGCCCGCCGACGCGCGCACCTGGCTCACCGTGCCCGGCGCGCCCTCGATCAGGTCGGAATGCATCGTCTGGATCGAATCGATCACCAGCAGTGCCGGCGGCGCGCCTTCCCCCAGCGTGGTGAGGATGTCGCGCACCGAAGTCGCCGCGGCGAGCTGCACCGGCGCATTGCCCAGCCCGAGCCGCCGTGCGCGCAGCCGCACCTGGTCCGCCGCCTCCTCGCCCGAGACATAGGCGACCGCGAGCCCGCGCGTGGCGATCTTCGCCGCCGCCTGGAGCAGCAGGGTCGACTTGCCGATCCCGGGATCGCCGCCGATCAGCGTCGCGGAGCCTTCGACGAAGCCGCCGCCCAGCGCCCGGTCGAGCTCGGCGATCCCGGTCGCCATCCGTTCGGGCAGCGCAATGTTGCTGTTCAACCCGCTGAGCTGGATCGCCCGCCCGCCCGACTGGAGATTGTGCCGCGCCTGGAACGGCGTCACCACGCCGCCGGCATCCTCGACCAGCGTGTTCCAGTCCCCGCAATCGGCGCACTGCCCTGCCCATTTGGACGATACCGACCCGCAGGCCTGGCAGACATAACGCTTCTGAGGTTTCGCCATGGGTCGACGCTAGCTGAAGTGAAACGAAAAGGGAACAACCGATGGCGTCAATGGCGGGCATTCGCGATGGAACCGCTTTCGAACGAGCGCGACCAACCGGCCGCGTCGACGATACGTCCATCCCTGAAAGTGAAGGTGACGGGATATAGGCGTTTGCCGCCCGTATCGATGAACTCGACTTCCACCTTCTGCATCGTACATGAATCCGCGATCGGGGTGGGGATATAGTCCCAGCCAAGGAAGCGGAATGAGTCGGCTTTCATTTCCCGAGCGAGGGCACGGATGCCGGAAACACCGGTGCCCAGGGGCCTGCCGACATCGCCACTCCCAAGCGAAAAAGTTCCCGTCCGCACGACCAACTGCCCGAGGCGCACATCTGCGTCGCCGCGCGAAACCGATGCAATATCAATAGCCTCTACGGCTCTACGGCTCAGAATGGACCGGAGCTCGCCTACGGTCCCGATACCGCTTGTGGAACAGTCAGCCCAAGCTGAAACGGGGGCGCCCGACAGGCAAAGGGCAAGAAAGACGGCAGGTTGAAGCACTTTCATGTGCGGATCATGCCGGGCAGGCGGCATACCCGCAACGGTCGGATACGGTTTCGCCGCTTCGCCGACTTTCGCGCTAAGGTTGCTCCCTACCCCCTCGCCCGCTATCGCCGCGCGCAATGCAACCGTCCGACCTTCGCGTCGCGCTCTTCAGCGGCAATTACAACTATGTTCGCGATGGTGCGAACCAGGCGCTGAATCTGCTCGTCGATTATCTGCTGCGCCAGGGCGTGCAGGTCCGCGTCTATTCGCCGACCACCAGCACGCCGGCCTTCGAGCCCGCCGGCGATCTGGTCAGCGTGCCCTCGCTTCCGGTCCCGGGCGGCCGCGCCGAATATAAGTTCGCGGTCAACCTGCCCGCCAGCATCCGCCGCGACCTCGAAGACTTCGCCCCCAATCTCGTCCACGCCTCGGCGCCGGAGATCCTCTGCCACCGGGCGGTGACATGGGCGCGCAAGCGCGATATCGCCACCGTCGCCTCGCTCCACACCCGGTTCGAGACCTATCCCAGCTATTATCATCTCGGCTTTCTCGCGCCGCTGATCATCAAGGGCCTGACCCGCTTCTACAATCGGGTCGACGAGGTCGTGACCCCCGGCAATTCCACCGCCGATCTGATCCGTTCCTGGGGCGTCAAGACGCCGATCCGCATCTGGTCGCGCGGCGTGAACCATGACCGCTTCAACCCGCAGATGCGCGGCAACGAATGGCGCCGCTCGCTCGGCATCGACGATGACGAGTTCGCGATCGGCTTTCTCGGCCGGCTCGTGCTGGAGAAGGGTCTCGATATCTTCGCCGACGTCTGCAACGCGCTCACCGCGCGCAACGTCCCGCACCGCGTGCTCGTCATCGGCGACGGCCCGGCGCGCGGCTGGTTCGCCGATCGCGTGCCCGAAGCGGCCTTTGCCGGCTTCCAGCGCGGCGAGGCGCTGGGCCAGGCCGTCGCGTCGATGGACGTGCTGTTCAACCCCTCGGTCACCGAGACCTTCGGCAATGTCACGCTGGAGGCGATGGCCTGCGGCGTGCCCGTCGTCGCCGCGAACGCGACCGGCGCGATGGACCTGGTCGAGGACGGGGTGAACGGCTTCCTCGTCCCGCCGCGCGACGTGAATGCCTATGCCGACGCGATCGCCCGCCTCGTCCAGGATCCGGGCCTGCGCAAGTCCGCAGGCGCGGCCGGCCATGCCAAGGCGCAGGCCTATGTGTGGGATACCGTCAACCAGGCGGTGCTCGACACCTATCTCGAAGTGATGGCGCGCCGCGGCGCCCGCTGAGCCCTCGACGCCGAGCCCCTAAAAAACCGGTTAACCCGTTTTGAACCTAGTTTCGCCGGCGCGTCACTAACGCTGCGGGTGTCCTGGCAGTGTGTCACCCCCCTTTCCGCTGCCGGGGCACCTAGCACGGCGTCGCTCGGGGCGGCGCCGCTATCGCAACCTGACGGGAGACACCCATGCGTAAGATTCTCATCGCGCTGACGCTTGCCCCCCTTGCCCTCGCCGTATCGCCCGCTGCCGCCCAGACGGCCAGCGTGACCGATCCGGTCGGCGATTTCCTGCCTACCTATGCCGGGCCGCACGCGGCCGATCTCGACGTCACCAGTTTCTCGGTCAGCTACGATTCCGTCGCGCAGCTCTTCACGCTCGGCGCCACCTTCGCCGGCACGATCAAGGCCGAGACCGGCGGCACCTACATCTTCGGCGTCAACACCGGCACCGGCCCGATTCATCCCTTCGCCGCGCTCGGCCAGCCCAACGTCATCTTCAACCAGGCGATCGCCGTGCGCGAGGACGGCACCGGCAACATCGGCGCGACCGTGCTCAATCCGAGCTGGATCGCGATCGCGGGCAACATCCTGACGGTGCAGGTGCCGCTTTCGCTGCTGCCGAGCACCGGCTTCGTGCCGGGGCAATATGGCTTCAACCTCTGGCCGCGGCTGGGCACGGGCAACAACAACCAGATCAGCGATTTCGCCCCCGAGAACGCGACGCTGGCCGCCGGCGTGCCCGAGCCGGCCGCATGGGGCATGCTCATCGCCGGCTTCGGCGCGGGCGGCGCGGTGCTGCGCCGGCGCCGCCGCATGCGGATTGCCTTTAGCTGACCAGCTGGCGCCGCCGCACCTCGACCTTGTCCCCAAGGAGAGGGCGGCGGATGCCGGTGAGCCGGGCGGTGCGGAGCAAGAGCCGGCCGCCCGGTTCACCCCCTTTCGATGCCGAGCTCAATCGAGGCGCCGGATGATCTCGCCGCTCGCCACGAGTTCGAAGGTCCGCGCGTCGACGATGCGCAGCGCCTCGCCGGTCGCCAGTTCCAGCCACCGCGCGCCCGGGCGACGCCGTTGCTTGCCGCCTTCCCCGGCCATTGCGATCAGCCGATATTCGATCGCGACCAGCGGGGTCTCGTCGTCGCCGACGCATCGGTAGCGGCCGATCTCTTCGCGAAGGATCCCGGGTTCCGTATCCACGCGCCGCCCCTCCTTGCCTCGATTAGGACCGATCGAACTCCGCGCGCTTCCGGGCGCTGCGGACCTTGAGCAGATCGTGCCGCGACAGGATGCCGATAACCTTCTCGGTCTCTTCGTCGACGATCGGGATCCGCCCGATGCCGGTCTCCACCATCAAATCCGCGACCTCGCCGATCGGCGACCGGCCATAGGCGAAGGGCTGTAGCGGATCGGACACCACCTCCGCCAGCGGCGCGTCGTACTGCGCGCCCTCGACCTGCCAGCGCAGCGCGTCGGACCGCGACACCAGACCGAGCAGCCGCCCCTCGCCATCGATCACCGGATAGCTCCGATGCGTCGCGCAATCGGTGAAGAAGGCTACCGCCGCCCGGATCGGCATGTCACCCGGCAGCGTGTCGGGATCGGGCGTCATCAACTGCCCCGCCTGCATGAAGTCCAGCGGATCGACGGTATATTCCTGGAGGATGTGCCGCCCGCGCCGCGCGATCTTTTCGGTCAGGATCGATCGCCGCATGATCAGCACGCTGATGCCATAGGCCCCGGCGGACGCCGCGACCGTCGCCGGAAGCGCGTCGAAATGTCCGGTAAGCTCGACCGCGAACAGCGCGCCGGTCAGCGGCGCCCGCATCGCGCCGCTCATGATCCCCGCCATGCCGATCATCGCCCAGAAGCCGATCGGCCCCGGCAGGAACTGGCCGAGCAGCACGCCCAGCGCGCCGCCCAGGATGAGCAGCGGTGCGAGAACCCCGCCCGAGGTGCCCGATCCCAGCGCGACCAGCCAGACCACCGCCTTGACGACCAGCAGCGCCACGACCACCCGCACCGGCAGCGAACCGTCGAGCAGCGCCTGGATGTTCGAATATCCGGCGCCGAGCACATGCGCGTCGATCAGCCCGCCCAGCCCGACCACGACCGCGCCGATCGCCGGCCACCACATCCAGTGCACCGGCAGCCGGTGGAACGCATCCTCGACGCGGTACAGCAGCGAGGACAGGATCGTCGCCTCGACCCCGACGATCACGCCCACGCCCAGCGCCAGCCCGTTCGTCTCCCATCCGGCCAGCGGCACCGCGGCAAAGGGGAAGAGTGGTCCCGGCCCAAGCAGGAACGGCCTCAGCCCCAGCGACACCAGCACCGCTACCACCACCGGCACGAAGCTGCGCGGCTTCCACTCGAACAACAGGACCTCGATCGCGAGCAGGATCGCGGCCAGCGGTGTTCCGAAGATCCCGGTCATGCCCGCCGCGGCACCGGCGACCAGCAGCGTCTTGCGCTCGGCTGCGCTCAGCCTGAAGCATTGGGCGAACAGCGATCCGATCGCGCCGCCGGTCATGATGATCGGGCCCTCGGCGCCGAACGGCCCGCCGCTGCCGATCGATATCGCCGAGGACAGGGGCTTCAGGATCGCGACCTTGAGCGACAGCCGGCTCTCGCCGTACAGGATGGCCTCGATCGCCTCGGGAATGCCGTGCCCCCTGATCTTCTCCGAGCCGAAGCGCGCCATCAGCCCGATGATCAGGCTGCCGACCACCGGGATCGCCACGATCGCCAGCCCCACCTTCGCGTCGACGATCTCTGCGGGCGCGGCCGAGAATCGTCCGAACCAGAAGAGATTGGTGGCAACGGCGATCAGTTTTATGAGCGCCCAGGCGCCGCACGCCGCGCCGGCCCCGATGACGATCGCCGCGCCGGCGAGCGGCACCAGGCGCCAGTCCGCGCTGTGATCGGCAAGCGGCCGGGATTTGGAACGATATGCGATATGGGACGGCATGAACTACTCGCCTGAACGGGAAGGATCGGGCAGGTATATCGCAATACGATATTATTCAATGGAAGGAATGCGTGCCCATGGCCGCCCCGGAAGAATTGACCGATGAGGACTATGTCGCGCTGGCGAGGTTCCGCCATGCGCTCCGCGAGTTCCTCGCCTTCAGCGAAGGGCGCGCGGCCGAGTGCGGCCTCACGCCGCAGCAGCATCAGGCCCTGCTCGCGATACGCGGCGCGGCGGGCGCCCCGGTCAGCGTCGGCTATGTCGCCGATCGCCTGATCCTGAAGCCGCACAGCGCGACGGGGCTGATCGACCGGCTCGAGACGCTGGACCTCGTCACGCGCAAGCCTTCGCCGGACGACCGGCGCCAGGCCCTGCTCGCCCTGACCCCCAAGGCCGAGGCGCTGCTCGGGCAGCTCTCGGCAACCCATCGCGAGGAGATCAAGCGCTTGCGCCCGATGCTGATCGAATTGCTCGACCAGCTCGGCTGAACGCCGGGGCCGCCCTTGCAATATATATCGCTCTGCGATATATTTCATACAGAGGAGTCGGCTTCATGCACACGATCCTTGTCATGATCACATCGATCGCTCTGGTCGTCGGTGGTCTCGCTGCTGCCGCCGCCCTGTGCTGGCTGCTCTGGCAGGTCTTCACGCCGCTCCGACATCCCGAATGGGCGCCTGCCGTCATCCTGATCCTGGCCGGGCTCGGCGTGACCGGCAATCTGCCGGACAGCCAGTTCCTCCATATGGCGCTGGCCTATGCGGTTGCCGCCGCGATCCCGCTCTGGCTGGAGGGCCGCGCCTGGCGAAGGCATCGCGCGGCCGGTCTGGCCGAGCCAGGCCTTCCGAACTGATGGTCCCTACGCCTCCCTCCCCGTCGCTAGTCTGGCATTATCCGGCGATCACGGCCTGCATCTGCGAAACCCGGCGCCCGAACCGCGACGAGATCCGGGTCGTGGCGACCCGGATCTGGCGCGAGGGCTTCGCGATCCGTTTCGGAGAGCGGACGCGGGCGGCCAGCTTCGGCGTCCGCCGGCTGCTGGTCCGCGCCGCGCTGGTCGCGCTCAGCGGAACGGATCGCTAGCGCAACTCACGCCGCTGTGGAAACCGCCGGAACGCGCGCCTGGAGATGGTCCGAGATCGCGGCGGCCAGCGCACCGATCGTCCCGGCGATCGCGAGTATCCCGAAGGTCGCGAGCGACGGCATCATCCCCGATGCGAAGAAACTGATCAGTCCCAGGAAATAGGCGAGCGGATTGTTGAACGGCGCCAGCGTGCGCAGGCTCAGCACCAGGATCACCACGCCTGCAATCGCCACCGGGGTGGCGGCGGCGCCCAGCGCGGGCGTGAGCAAGGCGATCGCCAGTCCGGTGCCGACGCCGAACGCCAGGCCGAGCAGGAACGAGACCAGGTTCGGCACCGCATCGCGCAGGTTCGGTCCGCCAAGACTGTACCCCACCCAGCCGAGGAACATGGCCGGCGCGGGCAGCATCACCGCCAGGGTGGCGAAGGTCGCCACGCCGGCGACGGCCGCGCCGATCAGCGTGATCGAATGAAAATGATGGGGCGCCGCGGAGGGCATCGGAGGCAGTAGTTCGGTCATGGGGGTGCCCTTCGAACGGGAGCCCGCGGCGCGCGCTAACAATTAACAGGCGGGCCCGGCGCCGCGCCCGCCCCGGCCTGGCCGGGGGATCAGATCAGGTTGATCTCGACGTCGATGTTGCCGCGCGTCGCCTTCGAATAGGGGCAGGTCTGGTGCGCAGCGTCGGTGAGCGCACGGGCCGTCTCGCGGTCGAGGCCGGGCAGGCTCACGTTCAGCCGGGCCTGGAGGAAATAGCCTCCTTCGCCGGTGCCCAGGTCGACCTCGGCATCCACCGCCGTATCGGCCGGCAGCGCGATCTTCAGCGATCGTGCCGCGATGCCCATCGCGCCGATGAAGCAGGCCGACCAGCCGGCGGCGAAGAGCTGCTCGGGATTGGTGCCCGCGCCCTGCGAACCGGGAGGCGAAAGCTTGATGTCGAGACGGGCGTCTTCGCTGCGCGCGGCGCCGTCGCGCCCCCCGGTGGTGTGGGTGCGGCCGGTATAGAGGACGGTATCGATGTTGCTCATGACAGGTTCCTTGATTTGAATCGTGTCCGATTAACTCGGATGCGATTCAAATAGTCCCGCCGGAATCGAAGTCAACCCCTTTCCGATTAAATCGGATGCGATATATATAAGCGAGCACCTTGCCCCACAGAGAATGAGATCCGCCGTGAATGCCGATATCCCACCGCCCGCTGTCGCCGCGCCCGCCGAGGACGCGAAGCTCGCCGATTTCCTGTGCTTCGCGATCTATTCGGCCAACCTCGCCTATGGCCGCGCGTACAAGTCGATCCTCGAGGAGCTCGGCGTCACCTACACTCAGTGGATCGCGATCGTTGCGCTGTGGGAGGAGGACAATCAGACGGTGAAGAGCCTGGGCGAGAAGCTGT
Source organism: uncultured Sphingomonas sp. (assembly GCA_966211615.1). Taxonomy (GTDB): domain Bacteria; phylum Pseudomonadota; class Alphaproteobacteria; order Sphingomonadales; family Sphingomonadaceae; genus Sphingomonas. Next base: position 165,758 of record CBIHNZ010000004.1, on the reverse strand, counting down.
TCCTCGAATCGAACACGCTCACGCCGATCCTCAAGAAGCTCGAGGAACTGGGCTATCTGAGCCGCCGGCGCGATCTCGCCGACGAGCGCCAGGTGCTGGTCAGCCTGACCGATGCCGGCCGGCGCCTGCGGGAAAAGGGGGCGCAGAAGACGCTGGTCGCCGCCACCGGCTTCTCGCCGGAGAAGTTCGCACTGGTGCAGAACGCCGTCGCGGAATTGCGCGACAACCTGATCGACTATGCGAGGGGCCAGGACTGACGTCCCGGCCCCGCGCTCACTTCCAGTTATAGGCGAGCGCGCCCTCGCGGAACGCGAACCGGTCGACATGGCGCGCGACCGCGCCCTTCAACCCCTCGAGCTGCTCTTCCGAGCTCGCGTCGATCCGGACGTCCAGCCCGTCCTCGACGGCGTTGAACGTCACCACCGCGTCGCCGGGATGGTCGGCGCCGCGCGCGTCCTTGGGGAAGATCACCGTCCCGTGCTCGGGGGTGAACTCGACCTGGAGATTGTGCTCCCAGTGCTTGCACAGCTGCTGGAGATATTTGCTGGCCTGCGAAGTTTGCACATGCGCCGAGGCACTCGCGGTGGTGATCGTCATGGCCTTCTTCTCCTTGTCGGGCGCCGGCACGATCCCGAGCCGGCGCCGCAAAACCTCGAGTCTGGGCACCTGCGCCTCAGAGCCGCTCGATCTTCTGCGCGGCCTCGTCGAGGATGGCCGCGACCTCGTGCAGGGTGTCGCTGTTAACTTCCGCGGAAGAAAGACGCTCCTGCAACACCGATCGTAAATTGTGCATCGCCCGTCGAATCGGGCCGCCGCTGGTGCGTGCCTGGCGGTCGCCCATCTCGGCGAGCCGCGCGAACAGCGCCTCCACTTCGGCCTCGCGCTCGGTCAGGTGGGCCTGGCCGGCGGTGGTGATGCCGAACTGCTTCTTGGCGCCCTCGGTCTTCTGCTCCTCGATCAGCTCCATGTCGCCGAGCAGCGTCAGCGTCGGATAGACCACGCCGGGGCTGGGCGCATAGGCGCCGCCCGAGCGCTCCTCGATCTCGCGGATCAGGTCGTAGCCGTGGCGCGGCTGCTCCTCGATCAGCTTGAGGAGGATGAGCCGCAGCTCGCTCCCGTCGAACATCCGCCGGCCGCGGCCGCCTTCGCGTCCATAGGTCCATTCGACTTCGAACGGCCCCCAGCTGCGGCGACCGTGGCGATGGCGCGGACCGCAATGGCGCTCGTCGGCGCCGTGATGATTGTGAAAATGAAAACGCATGTGCGTTCGCTCCTGTCTGAGTCTTGATGCGTCTAAGATATATCTTGAGATAACTTGTGCAAGCCCCTTCCGCGCGACTTTTGCGAACAAGGGCGTGAAGTCCTATCTAGGCCCCGATGGCCGACCTCTTCGCCGCAGACCCCCAGCCCAGCCCCGCCGCCGAGGCGCCCGACGGCGGCCCCCTCGCCGATCGCCTGCGCCCGCGCCGCCTCGAGGATGTGGTCGGCCAGGAGCACCTCACCGGCCCCGAGGGCGCGATCGGCCGCATGGTCGCCGCGGGCAAGCTCAGCTCGATCATCCTCTGGGGTCCGCCCGGCACCGGCAAGACCACGATCGCCCGGCTGCTGGCCGATGCGGTGGGCCTGCGCTTCGTCGCGATTTCCGCGGTTTTCTCTGGGGTTGCGGACCTCAAAAAGGTCTTTGCCGAGGCCCGCGAATATGCCCGGCTGGGCCGCAGGACCCTGCTCTTCGTGGACGAGATCCACCGCTTCAACCGCGCCCAGCAGGACGGCTTCCTGCCCTATGTCGAGAACGGCACGGTCACCCTGGTCGGCGCGACGACCGAGAACCCTTCGTTCGAGCTCAACGCCGCCTTGCTCAGCCGCGCCCAGGTCCTGATCCTCCACCGTCTCGACCACAAGGCGCTGACCAGGCTGCTCGACCGCGCCGAGGAGCTCGAGGAGCGCCCCCTCCCCCTCACGCCGGAAGCCCGTGACGCGCTGGTCGCCAGCGCCGATGGCGACGGCCGCTTCCTCCTCAACCAGGCGGAGACGCTGTTCTCGGTCAGCTTCCCGGAGCCCCTCGATCCCGCCGCGCTGGGCGACTTCCTCCAGCGCCGCGTCGCGGTCTACGACAAGGATCGCGAGGGCCATTACAACCTCATCTCCGCGCTCCATAAGTCGATCCGCGGCAGCGATCCCCAGGCCGCGCTCTACTATCTCGCGCGCATGCTGACCGCCGGCGAAGAGCCGCTCTACGTGCTGCGCCGCCTGACCCGCGCCGCGGTCGAGGATATCGGCCTCGCCGATCCGAACGCGCTCACCCAATGTCTCGCGGCCAAGGACACCTACGAGTTTCTCGGCTCCCCCGAAGGCGAGCTGGCGATCGCGCAAGCCTGTCTCTACCTCGCCACCGCTCCCAAATCGAACGCAGCCTATACGGCGCAGAAGGCGGCGTGGCGGGCGGCGAAGGAAACCGGTTCGCTGATGCCCCCGCAGAACATCCTCAACGCGCCGACCAGGCTGATGAAGGACATCGGCTACGGCAAGGGCTACAATTACGACCATGATGCCGAGGGCGGCTTCTCGGGCGACAATTACTGGCCCGAGGAAATGGCCCCCCAGACCTTCTACGCGCCCACCGAGCGCGGCCATGAGAAGCGCATCGCCGAGCGCATGGCCTGGTGGGACGAGATGCGAGGGAAGCGCCGCGAGGTCGGCGAATGACCGAGGTTTTCCTGCTCTGGCATTCCCGCGAGGCGCGGAATGGCGAAACCGACAGCAAACTCATCGGAGTGTACAGCGCTGCCGCGGAGGCCCAAGCGGCTATTGCCCGCAAGCTCGCCCTTCCCGGTTTTCGCGATGACCCCGGCGGGTTCCTGATCGATCGATACGAAATCGATCGCGACGCCTGGTCGGCAGGCTTCGGTTTCAGCGATCGAGAGCAATCATGAACGACTGGGAAGACGCCGTCGCCTATGCCTGCTCGTTGCCTGAGGTCGAGATGGCGTCGTGGTGGGGCACGCCCTGTCCCAAGATCAACGCCAAGGGGTTCATGTCCCCCGGTCGCGAGAAGGGCAGCTTCGCGCTGATGGTCACGATGCCGGAGAAGGAGATCCTGTTCGAGACCGATCCCGAGACCTTCTGGCAGACCGATCACTACCGCAACTACCCGATGCTGCTGGTCCGCTACGGCACCGACGCGCGTGAGCGGATCGAGCTCTACATCCAGCGCGCCTGGTGGGATCGCGCCAAGAAGCCCCAGCGCATCGCGGCGGGGATGGCGGAACGGCCTTGAGCTTCGGCTGGGACGAGGCGGTCGCCCACGCGCTCTCGCTCCCAGGCGTGACGATGGGCGCCGGCGCGAAGGGCTCGGTATCGCCGCAGGTCCGCGGCCGGCAGATCGTCTCGCAGGGCCGTGCACCCGGGACCTATGTGCTCCGCGCCACCCGCGAGGAGATCGTGGTGCTCAAGGAAACCGATCCCGAGACCTTCTGGCAGACGCCGCAATATGCCGGCTGGCCGACGGTGCTGGTCAACGGCGACAGGGCCGATCCCGAGCGCCTGAAGCTGCTGATCGAACGCGCCTGGTGGGATCGCGCCTCGCAGGCGCAGCGCGCCCAGCGTGGAGGCGAGCGCCCCTGAGCTTCACCGATTTCATCGCGATCGACTGGTCCGGCCAGGCCGTCGAGCGCCCAAAGGGCCTCGCCGTCGCCCATGCGCGCGCCGGCACCGCCGCGCCCGAACTGATCGACCGCAACTGGTCGCGCCAGGACATCCTCGCCTATCTCCTCGCGCTGGCGGACCAGGGCACCCGTGCCCTGATCGGGCTCGATCTCGGGCCTGCGCTCCCCTTCGCCGATCGCGGCGCCTATTTCCCCGACTGGCCTGCGAGCCCCCGCGATGCCCGCGCGCTCTGGGCGCTGGTCGATCGGCTGTGCGCGGGCGATCCGCATCTCGGCGTCTCCACCTTCGTCGACCACCCGGACGCATCGCGGCATTTCCGGCGCCATGGCGGCCGCAAGGGCGATCGCTTCGGCGAAGGCGGCGGCCGGCTGCGCATCACCGAGGTCGCGCAGCGCGGTCAGGGCCTCAATCCCTATAGCAACCTGAACCTTGTCGGCGCGGCACAGGTCGGCAAGTCGAGCCTGAGCGGGATGCGGGTGCTCCACCGGCTCCAGGGCAGGATTCCGGTCTGGCCCTTCGATCCGGTGCCGATAGAAGGTCCGGTCCTGGTCGAGATCTACACGTCGCTCGCCCCGCGCCTGGCGGGCATGCGCAAGGGCATTTCCAAGATTCGCGACGCCGAGACCCTCGACCTCATGCTCTCCACCTTCGGATCGGAGCGCCATGCGCCGCTCGCCCGCTACGACGATCACGCCACCGATGCGATGCTGAGCGCCGCCTGGCTGCGCGTCGGGGCGGACCGGCCCGAACTATGGGCACCCGCGGGCCTGACGCCCGAACTTGCCCGCACCGAGGGCTGGACCTTCGGCGTTCCCTGAGCCATGGGAACCGCCACGCCGGTTTAGCTCAGCTGGTAGAGCAGCGGTTTTGTAAACCGAAGGTCGCGGGTTCGATTCCTGCAACCGGCACCATCCCCGCCTTTCGCAGGCGCGCGCGCATGGCCACTCGATACTTTGGCCACCGCCGTAACATCCATCTCGAAGGAGCGATATTCGCGCCGCTGATCGCCGTCCGGTCAGCAGAAAAGAGGAGATCCGATGACCATCGAAGCCGACCTCGCCTATGTCGAGAGCCACTTCTGGAAATTGGACGAACTCGCCGAGGCGGTCGGCGCGCCAGTCGATCGAATCGAAGCGCTGATAGCCGCAAGATGCGCACCCGGCCCAATCTATATTCTTGGCCAGGCCGGTTGGTGGAGCGCGCTCGACAGGTTCAATCAATCGGCACCGGATGGGCCTGCCTGGTATTCACCGGGCGCAGCCTGGGGGCTGCGCCGTGCCCTTCTCGCCACGCGAGCCGGAGCCAGCGATGCCACCGCGGCGATGCGCCTCGAACGAGACTTCAGTGATAGCTTCTTAGGCGCGTTGGGCGAGACCGATGGTGCGGAGCTCGCCTTTCCCGGCTGCTTTGTCCAAGGCGCGCTCGACATGAGTGCGGCCCGTCGCGCCGCGCAGGAAGAATGGGAATCCTGGCTGAGCGGCGGATATGGCGTCTGCCTGCGCGTATTCACTGGCCGCAGTTGCGTCGCAAAGGAAGCGCTCGGCGCCTCGCTCAAAGCGGCGCTGGCGACCGGAAATTACGATGCGGACAAATTGCTCGTGCTGGCCGAAGCTCTGGCGGAAATCATCCTTCCATTTGCGCCGTGGCAAAGGCCCTCTGGAACGCCCGGGCGAACTATCGACCGGCTGCTGCGCGAGCAGAATCTGGGATCTGAACGCCCCTATGCCCGCCTTCGATCGACGGCGTGCGCAACCTGACCGACGATTTCGAGAACCGGGGTATCGCCCCCGATCAGTTCATCCTGATCGGCAGGATCGCGCCGTCCGCGCGATATTCCAGCTTCTGGATCGCGATGCGCCGGTTGCCGCGATAGGGGCCGTCGCCCTTCTCGCCCTCCCAGCGATGGTAGACGATGTACCATTGCCCGTCCTTGGGATCCTGGAAGAAGCTGTGGTGCCCCGGGCCCTTGTACTTCTCGTCGCTCACCAGCAGCGGGCCCACATAGCGCCAGGGCCCGGTGGGCGAGAGCGCCATCGCGTAATGGACCTGGTAGCCGGAACTGTTCCACCTGCCGGCCGAATAGGACAGGTAATAGACGCCGTTTCGCTCGTGCATGAACACGCCCTCGGTGAAGTTCGGCGGCTGATCCACCTTCACTTCGTGATCCAGCGTGATCATGTCGGGCGCCAGCACCCAAACGCGCAGCGTCGCGCCGGCGCTGCCCCCGGCATAGAGATAGGGCGTCCCGGTCTTCGGATCGACGAACACCATCGGGTCGATCGCCTCGAAGCCATTTCCGCCCGTGACGAGCGGCTTGCCGCTGTCGGCGCAAGGGCCGGCGGATGTGTCGCATATCGCGACACCCAGCCGGCTGGGTGTGGGGTCCTGGGGGCCCAGCGAATAATAGAGATAATATTTGCCGTTGGCCGCGGTCATGTGGGGCGCCCACAGGTAGTGCCGCGGCGCCTTGTCGTCGCCGACCCAGCGTACCGCCTTCTGGGTCAGCAGCGCTGGCCCCTTTTGCCAGGCCGCGAGGTCGGGCGAGGACCAGGCGTACAGCTTGTCGCCGTCCCCCGCATCGGTCGGATAGATCCAATATCGTCCGTCGGCCGCCAATACCGAAGGATCGGCGCCGGCGAACACCGACGCCACCGGCTGGGCCTGCGCTGCCACGGGCAGCAGCGCAGCAGCGATCACCAGCCCGCACCTCACCGGCCGGCGGGCCCACGTCCTTGGGCCCGCGCTACGGCGAGGATCAAGGGTGGCGACCGAGGCACACATCATGTCGCCACCCCGCGGTTCAGAAGCGGAACCGAACGCCGAGCGAGTAAGCACGCTCGAGGTAGATCACCTGCCGCGTATAGCTGTCGCCGGTGTTGTACTGGCGATAGCGCTGCAGCGGGTTGCCGAGCACGTTGACCACGTCAAACGCAATTGTGACGTTTGGAACGGGCGTGATCGATGTTGACAGGTCGAGCTGGCCGCGGCCCTTCTCGGTGACTGCGTGCGCGATCGGATCGAGCGGCTCGAGGCTGTAATAGTTCACGAACTTGGACCGATAATTATAGGCGACGCGTGCCGAGAATTGCGGCCGCTCGTACAGGGCAATGATGTTGCCCGCCCATTTCGACACGCCCGGAAACGCTTGCTGCTCGTTGTTGTACGTCGCCGCGAAGTTCGGCTGAAGATCGCCCTTGGCGTCGATATAGGTACCGTTGGCCTGGATACCGAAGCCCTTCGCCCATTCCGGCAGCCCGTCGATGTCGAGGAAGCTGGTGAACGACACCTCGGCGCCCTGCAACCGGGTCTTGCCCAGGTTCACCGGCCGATCGATACGCAGGCCAGGGGCCGAGCGATCTGCAACCGTCGCTAGGAACCCTTCGGCGTCGTGCCGGAAGACCGCCAGGGTGAACGAGCCCGTCCGCGAGAAGTAATATTCGAAGCTCGCATCGTAATTGTCCGCCGTGAGCGGCTTCAGGTCGGGATTGCCGGCCGAACCGCCGCGGCGCCGCCGTTCCACGCATTGAGGGGTCGTAACAGTGGGGTCGAAACAGGGATCGACCGGATCCGTGATTATCACCGGCTGACCCAGCGAGGTGTTCGGACGAAGATCGAAGAAATTCGGCCGGGTGCGCGTCTGGGTATAAGCGAGGCGCAGCTGCAGCTTGTTGCTGAAGGCGATCCGCGTGCTGACGTTCGGCAAATAATCGGTGTATTCGCTCTCGGCGGTGATAGCCGGGAAGGTGACCGCGCCGCCAGTACCCTCGACGCGCGAGAAGCCGTCGATACGCGTCTTTGTCTTGATCGCGCGCAGGCCGACAAGGCCGTCGATGACGGTGGAGCCTAAGTCGAAGCCGTATTTCAACTGCCCATAGGCGGCATAGGATTTCTCGTTGGCACGGAAATTGTCGGACGGGAAAAAGGCGGGCGTCCCCGCAGGCGCTCCAAAGAAGGACCGTAGCGCGACCAGATTGTCGCGGATGCTGTCGCGTGTGATCGCGGCATAGAAGACGTTGGGCATCTCTTCGTTGTACGTGAAGCCCGGCAGGCTGGTCTTGACGACAGCCCCGGGAAGCGAGGTCATCGGGACGCCTACCCCTTGACCATTTGCGTACCAGTTGCCGTAGTCGCGTCCGGCCTTGCGATCGCCGTAACGCACGCCGAACTGCAACCGTTTCAGGGGGCCGACGTCGAGATCGTAGGACAGGTCGGCACGCGCCTGCCAGTCCTTGCCATTCACCACCGTCAGTTCCTGCCAAAGACCACGGCTGAGGAAATTGGCGGGATTGGTGATGTCGAAATTGACGAAGGTCTGCGTCGGGCCGCCATCCTTCGAAGCCTCGAACACGACATTGCGCACCGACGGGCTCGTGACCGAGTAATCGACGTTGACGTTGTTCGCAGTGTATTGGCTGTCGGTATAGGCCAGGTCGGCCGAGATCTGCAGCCGATCCTTCTTCCAGATCGCGCCGCCACCGGCCTGGTAGGTGTCGGTCTTGCCGTTGAACGAGCCCGTCCAGCCATCGGGATTCGCGGCACCGCTGACCGTCGCGCTCTGGATCTGGTTGGTGCCCGGGATCACCGTCACGTTCGACAGATTGAGGGCACCGAAGATCGGGATGAACATCCAGCGGTTGTAATCCTTCGAGCGGAAACCCTGGAAAAGCCCGTCGGCATAGATTTCGAGTTCGGGCGTCGGCTTCCACTGGAAGGCGGCATTGGCCGACGGGCGCCAGCGATCGCCATAGCCCTGGTAGATGCCCTGTGCGTCGGGGAAGCGCAGCCCCGGCTGCACGCCGGGCGCGTTGCCCGCGTCGGTGGTGGCGATCACTAGCGACTGTTCGCGCGTAGAATCGAGGAAGTTGATCCCGACATAGCTCACGTTGAGCAGCGCCCCCATTTCACCGATGCCGGTGTCCCAGCGGTCGCTGATCAGCAGGTTGCCGTTCGGGGCGATCTTTTCGGACTGCTGCGAAAGCACGCCGTTGAGCGAGCCCGACAGTTCGAAACCGTCAAAGTCGAACGGCTTGCGCCCGCGCACGTTGATGGAGCCGGCGATGCCGCCCTCGATCTGGTTCGCGGTGCCCGACTTGTACACCTCCAGCGCCGCGACCGTGCCGGCGGGAAAGTCCTGGATCTGGACGTAGCGACCCTCGGCGGTGAAGATCTGGCGACCGTTATAGGTGGTGGTCAGGTCGGGCAGGCCGCGCACCGTGACGCCCGCAGACTCGCCGCCGCCGCGCGTGACCGTCACGCCCGCGACGCGCTGCAGCGCGGACGATGCGAAGGTGTCGGGCAGTTTGCCGATATCCTCGGCGACGATCGCGTCGACGATGCCGTCCGAATTCTTCTTGATCGCCTGCGCCGTCTCAAGGCTACGTCGAAGGCCGGTGACTACGATCGCATCGTCCTGGGTAGTTTCCTCCACCGACTGCGGCGTCGCCGGATCGGTCTTCTGATCGGAAGCAGTAGTCGGCTTGGGCAGGTCCTGCCCCTGGGTCTGCGCGATCGCGGGGGATAGTCCAGCCAAAGCCAAAGCCAGAGTCGCCGCAGATCCGCACAAAAGTGCCTTCGCCCTCATGATCCTCTCCCCTTGTTTAAACCGCGTCGTGTCGCGCGGTTACTTGTTTGATAAGGCGAGCCTTCTTGTCAGGCAATACTTATTTATCAGATATATTATACAGATATTGCCGCGCGAAGCAGAAGCGGGCTAGATGGTGCCAGCGCGGCAGACGAATCGCGGTTGCGCAGTGCCTTAGTGCGTGCAGCCCGGGGTCAAGGAGGGCGAGCAATGGCGATGAAGCTTGCGTTTGCCATTGCGGTTACCGCACTCGCGCCGGCCATCGCTTCGGCACAGACGGCAACCGTCGACCAAGTGGACAACAGTCTCAACGCGCAGTTGCGCGGAGACCTGACGCCGGTCCACGATCCCGTCATCATTCGCGAGGGCGCCACCTATCACGTCTTCTCGACGGGGCTCGGCCCGGGCAGTCAGGGGATCATCGCGTCGCGCATCTCCCGCGATCTGGTGGATTGGGAAAAGGGCGCGCCGCCGTTTGACCGGATACCCGATTGGGCGACCGAGGCGGTCCCCGGCGCCAAGAACATCTGGGCGCCCGACATCACCTATGTGAACGGCCGCTACCGTCTCTATTATGCCGTCTCGACCTTCGGATCGAACCGTTCGGCGATCGGACTCGCGACCAGCCCTACACTCGATCCCACCGCGCCGGGCTATGGCTGGCGCGACGAGGGGCTCGTCGTCCTGTCGACCCCCTCGAACGATTATAATGCGATCGATCCCGCCTTCTTCGCCGACAGGAATGGCCGGCACTGGCTCTCGCTCGGCAGCTTCTGGACCGGCCTCAAGCTCTTCGAGCTCGACCCGCGCACCGGCAAGCTCCTGAAACCGGGCGCCCGGCCCCGTGCCCTCGCCTCGCGCCCGGTGCCCGCCGGAGCGCCGTCGATCGTCGAGGCGCCCTACATCTTCGCGCATGGCGGCTATTACTGGCTGCTCGCCTCCTACGACTATTGCTGCAAGGGCGTGAACAGCACCTACTATACCGTGATTGCCCGGTCGAAGACGGCGGAGGGCCCGTATCGCGGCAAGGACGGCAGCTCGATGCTCGCGGGCGGCGGCACCATCCTGCTCCGCGCCGATCTCCAGGAGCGCCAGCGCTTCCGCGGCCCCGGCCATCCCGGCCATTTCCGCGACGCCGACGGCACCGACTATGTCGTCTACCATGCCTATGATCGCGAAAACAAAGGCGCGCCCACGCTGCGTATCGTGCCCCTGCGCTGGGGCGCGGACGGCTGGCCGGTCGCCCAGGGGCAATGAGGAGGGAAGCCGCGATGCAGGATCTTTCACGCCGCCTGTTCGTGGCAGGCGCCGCGGCGCTGGCCGCGAGCCCCGCAATGGCACAGCGGCGGACCGTGCCCGGCATCGTCAACCCGCTCGTCCGCCAGCGCGCCGATGCGCAGGTCTTCCGGCATACCGACGGCCAATATTACATGACCGGATCGGTGCCCGAATATGATCGCGTCGTGCTGCGCCGCGCGCGCACGATCGCCGGACTGGCGACGGCGCACGAGCAGGTGCTGTGGCGCCACCTCGCCACCGGCCCGATGTCCGGGTTCATCTGGGCGCCCGAGCTGCATCGGATCGACGGGCGCTGGATCCTGTATTTCGCCGCTGGTCCCAGCGGCGGCGGCGAAGACGTGTTCCGCATCCGCACCTACGCACTGGTGTGTGACAGCCGGGATCCGATGGCGGGGCGGTGGTCCGTGCTCGGCCAGCTCGAGACGCCGTGGGACAGCTTCAACCTGGATTCGACCAGCTTCCTGCACCGCGGCACGCGCTATCTGTGCTGGGCGCAGCGTGAGCCGGGGATCGAGACCAACTCGAACCTCTATCTCGCCCCGCTGGCCACGCCGCTGACCTTGGCCGCCAAGCCGGCACGCCTCTCCGTGCCGACGCTTGATTGGGAGATCCGGGGCTTCAAGGTCAACGAGGCGCCGGCCTTCCTGGAGCGCCACGGCCGCGTGTTCCTGACCTATTCGGCGAGTGCCACCGACGCCCGCTATTGCATGGGAATGCTGACCGCGCGCGCCGATGCCGACATCATGGACCCTGCCGTCTGGTCCAAGTCGCCGGTTCCGGTATTCGCATCCTCGCCGGCCAACAATGTCTGGGGACCGGGGCACAACAGCTTCACCGTCGACGAGCATGGGCGCGACATGCTCGTCTATCACGCGCGCGACTATCGCGACATCAAGGGCGACCCGCTGTTCGACCCCAATCGTCACACCCGCGTCCAGCCGATCCGCTACCGCAAGGACGGCACGCCCGACTTCGGTGCGCCCGCGCGCAACGGCGAGCTGCGGCTATAGGCGATGCGGAACATCGCCCATATGGTCGGAGCGGCACTTGCCCTCGCGCTTGCGACTATCGCCGCACCCAGTGCGGCCGCTTCATCCAAGCCGGGCACCGCCCGGATCGCCACCGCGCGCTTCGGCAACGACGCCGCCTGGTATCGCGACAACATCCCATTCTTCGAATCCGCCGATCCGGCCATCGACGCGGTCTATTATTATCGCTGGTCGGTCGTGCGGGCCCACCAGCGCGACCTGGGCGCGCAAGGCTATGTCACGACCGAGTTCCTCGACGATGTATCCTGGCAGCGCGAGCCCTTCGCCACGCTCAACGATGCGAGCGGATTTCATCTGGGCGAGACACGCTGGCTGCGCGACCGGCGCTACGCCGCGGACTATGCTGACTATATGTACCAGGGCGGCAACGACCGCCATTTCTCCGACTATATGGCCGACGCGGTCTATGGCCGCTTCCTGGTCGATGGCGACCGGAGCGAGGCGATCCGCCACCTCTCCGCCATGCGGCATGTGTACCGGGCATGGGACGAGCGGTTCGACTGGAGCAAGGGCCTCTACTGGATCGAGCCGCTGCTCGACGCGACCGAATACACGATCTCGTCGATCGATGCCTCGGGCGGCAAGGACGGGTTTCGCGGCGGCGATGCGTTCCGCCCTTCGATCAACGCCTACATGTTCGCCAATGCGCGCGCGCTGGCCCGCCTCGCCACGCTCGCCGGGGACGGGGCGATGGCGACTGAGTTCGAGGCGCGCGCCGCCGCGCTGAAGGACCGCGTCCAGCAGGCCTTGTGGCAGCCGCGTTTCGAGCACTTCGTCGATCGCTACAAGGTCAGCAACGAGCATGTGAAATATTGGGAGCCGATCCGTGGTCGCGAGCTGGTCGGCTATCTCCCCTGGACGTTCGACCTGCCCGATGACGATCCGCGCTATGCCGCGGCGTGGAAGCACCTGCTGTCCCCAGCCGAGTTCGCCGGCGCTGCGGGGCTGCGAACCGTGGGACCCAGCTACGAATATTATATGCGCCAATACCGCTATGAAGGGACAGCGCCCGAGTGCCAGTGGAACGGCCCGGTCTGGCCCTTCCAGACGACGCAGGTGCTTCTCGCTCTGGCCAATCTGCTGAACGACTACCACCAGTCGGTAATCACGCGCGGCGACTATCTACGGCTGTTGCGGCAATATACCGCGATGCACTTTCAGGCCGGCCGATTGGACCTCGAAGAGGATTATCATCCCGACACCGGGCGCCCGATCGTCGGCTTGGCGCGCAGCCACCATTATTTCCATTCGGGCTATATCGACCTCATCCTGTCGGGCCTTGTCGGTATACGCCCGCGGGCGGACGATATGCTGGAGGTGAACCCGCTGCTGCCCGACGCGAAGGCGCTGCGCTGGTTCCGGGTGCAGGATGTCCCCTATCATGGGCATCTCGTGTCGGTGACCTGGGATGCAGGGGGACGCCGCTTCGGAACCGCTGGTCTGTCGATCGAAGTCGACGGCAAGTTGATTGCACACCGGCCGACTCTGGGGCGCCTTACCGTTCCCCTCACTCGTATCGCGCCCGAACCTATCGTCCGGCCGGTCAACCAGGCCGTGCAACTCGTCCGCGGCGAATTTCCGCGCGCCGATGCCTCCAGCAATGCCGATCCGGAGGCGCTGCACGACACTATCGACGGGCGCATCTGGTTCTATCCCGAGATCGCCAATGGCTGGTCGTCGGCGCCGTCGCCCACAGAGCAATGGTTCACGATCGACCTCGGCAAATCGCACCAGGTCGAGCGCGCGGAACTTGCCTTCTTTGCAGACGGACACCGGTTCGCGGCTCCCAGCGCCTATCGGTTCCAGACGATGACGCCGAATGGCTGGCGCGACCTGCCGGCCAACATGGAACAACCTTTGGCGAACGGCATCACCAACGCCCGCTGGACTCCCGTTCAATCCAGCAAGTTGAAACTGCTTATTCGCCAACCGGCCGGGTTCGCGGTCAGACTCGTTGAGCTGAAGTTGTTCTGAGCCGATTGAAGCCACCGCAGGTCGGCGGACGTTCGCGAGCGGGCCTGCGGCAATCGCGAATAATGGGCATTGGCCGACTTGCCCGGAGCGTGGCAAAATCGAAGCATGACCAGCAAGATGGGCGTTCGGGACAACGGCAGCGATCCCAAAATCCGGTCCTGGCGGATCGTTGCGGGCGCATATTTTCACTTCCTGGTGCCGGCCTATGTGATCTCGCTGGCAATCACATGCCTGCTGAAAGCAATGGCAGGCGCCTCCTCGGCGGCGGTCGCGCAGGGCGCCATCAGTTTTAGCGGCTGGTTCGCTGCGGGTTACGGTTCGCTCGCGATTGTGTCGGTGATCGTGACAAAGGCAATCGAGCCGGTCTTGCAGGCGCGACGCCGAAAACGGATGGCCGCCGACCCACGCTTCGCGGCCAAGGAGTCGGAGCAGGCGCTCGCGCGCACCCTCAACGATGGACGGCGGGCATTCGGAGGGCGTGCCGCGCTCGCGCTCGAAGCGATCCGGGGTCGCAGATGGGATCCCGCCGACCCGCACTTCCAGGCGTTGGCCGTGGACCTTGCGGAAATCGTACGGACGTCGGGCGCGGCACTCGCAAGCGCGCCGGTCGAGCGGCGCGAGGCCATCATGGAGCTTACCGCCACGTCGCTGGACCGCATCGATGATGCCCTCGCCGCGCTGATTGCCGAGCGAAGTCGTCTCGACGAAGGGGATGCGCGGGCCGTCTCCCGCTATCTCGAAATGCGTTACGGGCCATCCGATTTCGCTGGTGGAGACATTTGAACAGGCGTAAATAATCGTAGGGCGCTGATCGTGCGCTCTTCTAAAGGTCCCAAGGACACCTTTCACAGATGACACAAATGTATGTGCTCGGCGCTTCGGCCGTCGTGGCCCTCGTCGTCGCTTGTCTTTTCATCATCTCCCGCTGCGTTCGCTATGTCGGCAACAACCGTGTTGCGATCGTCGAGAAGCTCTGGAGCCGTAACGGCTCCATCCCCGGTGGTCTTATCGCTCTGCGCGGCGAGGCCGGCTATCAGCCCGAAGTGCTGCGTGGCGGCTACCACTTCTTCGTTCCCTTCCAGTACCGCGTCCATTCGCAACCGTTGGTCACCATCCCGCAGGGTCAGGTCGGCTATATTTTCGCGCGCGACGGTGAGGCGCTCGGCCCGACCCAGACCTTGGCGAGCAACTTGCGCACGGCGGATTTCGTCGAGGTCCGTCGCTTCCTTGAAGATGGCGGACAAAAGGGCCCGCAGCGGACGGTGCTGCGTGAGGGGACCTATGCGCTCAACCTCGCCCAGTTCGTGATCATAACGCGCGAGCATATCTATGGGCTGATGCTCGAGGCGAACGATTTCGCGCTGTTCACCAACATGCAGACTGTAATCGAGGAGCGCGCGGGATTCGAAGCCGTCGTCATCCGGGACTCGTCCGACCAGATTGGCGTGGTCACGGTGCATGACGGTCCGGCCCTTACCGCCGACCAGATCATCGCCCCGGAAGTCGGCACCGATCAGTCCGATACGGCGACGTTCCACAACAGCTTCCAGGATCCCGAAAAGTTCATCGCGGCCGGCGGACGCCGCGGACGGCAGCTCCAGGTGCTGGTCGAGGGCAGCTATTTCATCAACCGCCTGTTCGCCACCGTCGAAATGGTGGCGAAGACCGTCATCGATGTCGGCCATGTGGGCGTGGTGATCAGCTATACCGGCGACAGCGGCGCGGATACGTCCGGCGACGACTATCGCCATGGCGAGTTGGTCGACCGCGGCACGCGCGGCGTGTGGAGCGATCCGCTGCTGCCGGGCAAATATGCCTTCAACACCTATGCCGGCAAAATCATCGTCGTTCCGACCACCAACTTCATCCTGAAATGGGATCAGGATATGACCGGGCAGCACAAGCTCGACGAGAATCTCTCCGAAGTGTCGCTGATCACCAAGGATGCATTCGAACCGACGCTGCCGCTCTCGGTGGTCGTACATATCGACTATCGCAAGGCGCCGCTGGTCATTCAGCGCTTCGGCGACATCAGGAAGCTGGTCGAGCAGACGCTCGACCCGATGGTCTCGGCCTATTTCAAGAACGTCGCGCAGAAGAAGACGCTGATCGAATTGCTGCAGGAACGCTCCGACATCCAGGAGCAGGCGGGCGACGAAATGCGCGCCAAGTTCACCGGGTACAATCTCGAACTGCAGGAGGTGCTGATCGGTACGCCACGCGCGGCCGCGGGGAACGACCAGATCGAGAAGGTGCTGCAGCAGTTGCGCGAGCGCCAGGTCGCCGAGGAACAGGTGACGACCTATCACAAGCAGAAGATCGCCGCAGAGGGAGAAAAGGATCTCCGCGAGGCGCAGGCGCGCGCGCATCAGCAAACGGCGATCACCGAATCCGAGCTTTCGATCACCGTCCAGGAGAACCAGGGCAAGGCCGCGGTGAAGCGCGCCGCGCAGGACGCGGAGCAAACGCGTACCCTCGCCAAGGCCGAGTCCGATCGCATTCGCATCGTCGGCGAGGGCGAAGCGGCCAAGGTGGTCGCGCTTGCCGGGGCAGAAGCGGACCGGATCACAAAGACCGGCCTGGCAACTGCTGAAACCATCGAGAAGCAGGCCGCGGCATCCGGCGGCGCGCAATATCAGCTGACCCGTCAGGTGATCGAGCGGCTCGCCGAAGCACTGGAGACTTCCAAGGTCGACATCGTGCCCAGGGTGCAGATCAACACCGGAGGCGGAGATCGCGGCGAGGGCGGTGGCACGCTACAGGCATTGATCGGTATGCTGCTGTCGGAGAAAGGCGTGGCGTTGCTCGCAAGCCCTGCCGCCAACGATCAGTCTTCAACCGATACCCCCGAGGAGGTGGCCGCGGAATAACCGGCCAATCGATCTATCGCGACCGGCCCCGTCCTAGGCGGGCCGGTCAGCGCGAGGTGTCACCCAAACGGAAACAGGCACAATGAATTTGCCCGGCGCCGGCTTGCCCACCTCGACGCGATCGGCGGTCACCATCTCGCCGGTTTGAAGCGTGAAGCTGACCCATGGCTTGGGCATACGACCAAAGCTCATTTTCTGGATCGGCTGGCCAGTGGCCGTGTTCATGATCGTTGCGATAACACCCATGCGGCGCTGATAGCTATGCGCGGGCAGCCCTGTCCAGCGCTCCCTATCGCCTGAGAGGCGCAGCGCAAGGCACGGTGTAAATCCCGGCAATCGAACCCGAAACTGCACTCGCCGGAAGCAAAGTCTTCCCGCCAGGACATTATTTTCCCGCCCTAGTAAAATCCCGAGGCCCGATGGACTATCGGAGTCGCCCTTAGGAAAGCCCCTCGCTGGCGAGGATTTGGATAGCTGCCGCATACCAAAGAGACGCACCGGCCAGGCTCTGCGACCGACTCAATTCGTTCGAATTTGGACCGATTTCATGGTTTCGGTGGCGCGAAGGCAGGCATTTCGAATTTGGGAGCGGCCAGCGTCGCATCGGTGGGCAGGCCGCGCGTCTCGTCCGTCCGCAGGAAATCATAGATCGCCTGCTTGGCAGCGGGGCTCTCCCGTAATTGGTAGAAGGTGCCGTCATGCCCGGCGCGGTGCACGGATGGCATGGCCGTTGGGGAAATAAGGTAGCAGGCCGAGCGTATTCTCCACCGGAGTCGAGGTGTCCCAGTCGCCATAGACGAAGACGATAGGAATCGAGGTCACGCGGCAACCGCACTGCGTCGCCCATGTCCGGCGTCGGCCAGTCGGGCGCCGATACGAGGTTCGACTCGAAATTCCAGCTGCCCAGCAGATCCACCGCGGGATCGGTCCGCATCTGGTGCTCGCGGTCGGTCGAGACACCCAGGCTGGAGTCGGCGAGCGGGCCGATCAGCTTGACCGGGCCTGCGCTCCGGTCTTCGATCGTCTGGCGCCCCCATGCGTCGCAATGCCCGTAGTAGAGCGACAGGATGAAGGCCGGCCAGTGCTCGGCCTCGTCGGTATGCGCGAGCAGGGCGAGCTGCAGGTCTTCCGCGCCGAGCACGACCGTCTGCGTCTTGCCGGCATCGTCGCGGACGCTCACCCGGATCGGCCCGGCGGCGATGCGCCGCTGCAGCGCCCGCACCGCTTCCGTCATCCCACCCTTGGGGAGCCAGGGCGCCAGGCCGGTATCGCGATCAGCGTCATAGGCGATGCGCTGGAGCGCGGCGAAGATGTGCGACGGCATGTCGAACCCATTGTTCAGCGGCTCGACCGAAGAGAGCACGGCGCGGGCGACGATCTCGGGATGGAAGCGCATCTGGCCACGTTGCGGCGATCCGGTGCGCCCTATCGGTTGAGCCCCACCGCGCTCAGAAAATCCGTGCTCCTCACCTCCGGCGCGATGACGGCGTGCCTCAATAGGCTGGAGCAGCGCGGGTTGATTTCCCGCAACCCGGACGACGGCGACCGCCGATCGCGACGCTGACCACGCAAGGCGTGCAATTGATCGAGGCCGCGATCGCCTCTCATTTCGCGCAGGCCGATCAGGCGGTCGCCGGGCTCGAGCCTGCCGAGCTTGCGGAACTGGCGCACCTGCTCCGCAAGCTCCGGGTGCAGCTTGCGCCCTCGCAGAGGTGATTTTGAGCCCGAGGTGGAGAATGGCGGATTGCGGAATGGCGGCTTTTGGAAGACGGTGAGCAGTAAGCGGACAGTCAGAGGGCCAACAGTTGAAATCGGGATTTGTCCTTGCGGCGCTGGTCGCCTGCGTACCGCTGGCGCCGCTGCAAGCCACCGAAGACCCCGTCGATCCCAATAACACAGACGTTGTAGATGCCATTGAGTGCCGTCTCGACGCGTCCGCTTATACTGGCTTTGCCCTGGCCCTCAACGGCGAAGAGAAGATCGCCAACAAGCGCCGCTGGGTCCGGATCGATACCAATAATCCCTTCCTGAACGAATATACGCTGCCCGCTCCGATCACGGTGGCAGGCCATTACACCACACGCCGCATCGCGTTCACATCCAGCGGCGTTCTCGCCATTCTCGATCTCGCCGACCCAACCGCAATCGCGCAGGAGCAGAAGATCGAAAATGCGCTGGATCCGGCTCCCTTGCTCGAAGCCATGGCTGCATCGGGCAAGGCGACGCGCGAGGAGATCGAGGCGGTCGCCAAAGCCCGCAAATTCCTGGGCGAAAAGATACTCGTCGACCGAACCGAACCTCCGGCAGCCGGCGAGAGTTTCGGCATGCATACGATCATCGGGCGCAATGTCTCGAATGCCACGACCCATCCGGGCAAGACATTCTATGGCTGCTCCTACCGGGTCGAGCTGATCGACAAGGATGGCCAACCGCTGTGATCGCGGCGCTCTCCGCTTTGCCGCCGCGGCGATAATGACCCGTCGCCTTTGAGCGCGAAGCTGCCCGGCGGAATGTGACCTTCTGCCGACCAGCTCGGGAGCAGCCGCCGGTTCCGAAAGCATGTAGCCTGCGCGCACCACCGGGTGCGGTCCAATCCTCCGAATTGTCAACTCAGACTATATTGACTCAACTACTCATACATTTTAGGCATTCCGTTAGCGCTACCAAAGGCGTGGAATGAGATGCCCGGTGAACGTGGCATCCTAAAATTGGGAGGGGATCGAATGATCGATACCGTTACACGTTCGTCTGTGGCCCGCAGGGTCATTTTGGCAGCTCTCTTGCTGTCGTCGGCAGCTTGGCCGGTTTGTGTTGCACAGGCTGCAGGCACCGTTGCCGAGCCGGACCTTGTCGCGAAGGCGGACGACGCGCCGCACCAGGATGCTGCTCCGCAGAGCGCGCCCGCCCAGAATGTGCCGCAGGACGACGCGTCCACGCAGGCGCCGGAAAATGACGAGATCATCGTTTCCGGCTATCGGAAATCGCTGCAGAGCTCGACCAACGCGAAGCGCGACGCAACCGGCTTCACCGACTCGATCTTCGCCGAGGATATCGGCAAGTTCCCCGACACCAACATCGCCGAGTCGTTCAATCGCATCCCCGGCGTCACGATCAGTCGCGACATCACCGGCGAGGGCCTGCAGGTCACCATTCGCGGCCTGGGCACCAACTTCACGCGCGTGCTGTTGAACAACGCGCCGATCGCGGTCGCTTCGACCGGCGGCGACGGTCAGCAGAGCACCAATCGCGAGGTCGATCTCGATCTCTTCCCGACCGAGCTGTTCACCAAGCTGGAAGTGCAGAAGAGCCCGAATGCCGACCGTCTCGAGGGCGGCGCCGCGGGCACCGTCAACATGCGCAGCGCGCGCCCGTTCGACAATCCCGGCACGCACATCACCTATACCGGCCAGGGCATCAAGAACACCAACTCCGACCGATACGGCTATCGCGGCACGCTCCTCGCCAGCACCACGATGGGCGATTTCGGCGTGCTGCTCGGCGTCTCGGGCCAGCACAACGAAATCCGCACCGTCGGCTTCGAGAGTGTGGGCTGGACCAACGCCAATCTGAGCGCCACCCAGAGCAACTCCGCGACCCGCAACAACACCGGCGGCGGCAACTATACGATCCCCGGCACGGTGCCGTCCAACGCCAATATTCCCGGCGTCGCGGCCGGCGCGACGATCGACCAGGCACTGCTGCTCGCCCTCAATCCGGGCGCCAACATCACCCAGCTCGACAACGGCATCATTCCGCGCCTCGGCCGCGAGACCGATGAATATGGCTACAAGGAGCGGCTGAACTTCATCGGCAGCCTCGAATATAAGGGCGATACGATCCACGCCTATATCGACGGCATGTTCGCGCGGAAGCGCAACAATATGCAGCGGATCGACATGGACTGGGTCGGCCGCAACGGCGCGATCATCCCGGTCAACACCCAATATGACCGCGACGATTGCACCAATGGCTGCACCGTCACCAAGGGGACCTTCTACAATTCGCAGTTCTTCCTGGAATACCGCCCCTATTTCGAGAGCCTGCAATATTGGGGCGTCAACCCCGGCATCGAGTGGACGGCGACCGACAATCTGAAGCTGGCGGTGAACGCCAACTACACGAAGAGCCAGTTCCATCGGGAATCGCCGACCGTGCTGCCGATCACGCTCGCCAATTCGGGGCTGACCGTCACCTACGACAATACGGGCGGCGATTTCCCCAGCATCACCAGCAATGTCGACCTGAACAATCCGGCTAATTTCGGCTGGCCGGGCGGCCGCCTGAACATCCAGGACGAGCGGCGCACGACCTATACCAAGGGCGTTCGCGGCGACCTGACCTGGGGCAGCGACAGGCTCAACCTGCAGGTCGGCGGGGCATATGACGATGTCTCGCGGACCATCCGCGGCTATGACAACAGCCAAGCCTGGCAGAATGCGGTCTGCGGCAACAATCCCAGCGTCTTCCTGCCCGGCCCGAACTCGCAGCCGCCGTGCAACGGCCTGAACACCGCAACCCCGGGCGCCGGCTATCCGACCTATCCGGGCTACGGCACCAACTTCACCGCCGGCCAGACGGGTCCGGTCACCTATGCCGGGTCGCTGATCCCCAACGGCGCCCCGCTGCAGAGCCTCTTGCTGCCCGGCCCCGACGGCTTCGTCACCGTCGACTGGAACAAGTTCAAGCAGGCGTCGAACTACGACTATTTCCACGACACCGCGCCAGAATCGAGCGGCGCCAACACCGGCGCCAGCGGCGGCTATGTCCGCGAGCGCACGATCGGCGGATATGCCGAAGTCAACGGCAACCTGCCCGTCGGCAGCAACAGCATCCAGTTCAACGCAGGCGTGCGCTGGGTGAAGACGCTGCAGACCATCGGCGGTCGCGTTTCCCTGCCCGATCCGCGCAATACGCCGGCGGATCCCGATGGCGCAGGGCCCCTGCCCGCGCCGACCCCGCTCGACGGCGGGCTGTACCCCAACGTCGTGAACTTCGTGTACACGGACAACGACTATACCAATTTCCTGCCTTCGGCCTCGGCGGCGTTCCATATCGGCGACAACACCGTTGTCCGCGCCGCGGTGTCGCGCACCATGACCCGGCCCAATCCCAGCAACATGCTGCCAGGTCTCTCGTTCGGCAGCCCGTCGGCGGACATCGGCTCGGTCGGCAATCCGTCGCTCGATCCCTACATTTCCGACAATATCGATCTGGGCGTCGAATATTATACCGGCGCGGAAGGCTATATCGGCTTCGCCGCGTTCCGTAAGGCCGTCACCGGCTTCACGGTCAACGGCAACGTCACCGTGCCCTTCGCCGCGCTGGCGCAATATGGCGTGACCTACAGCACGCTGAACCCGACCCAGCAGGCCGCGATCGACGCACGCGGCGGCCCGAACAGCGCGACCGTAGTACTGACCCAGCAGGTCAACGCCAGCGGCACGCTGAAGGTCAACGGCCTCGAGATGAACTGGGTCCAGCCGCTCGATTTCCTGCTCGACCGCTATCTCGGTGTGAAGGGCTTCGGCTTCAACGCGAACCTGACGCTGATCAGCCAGACCGGCTCGGGTGCGGCGCCCGCCGTCGCCACCGGTGTCTCGCCGGTGACCTACAATATCTCGGCCTATTACGAGAATCACGGCGTCTCGCTGCGGATGTCGACGACGTTCAACCAGGGCAGCGTGTCCTCGGGCACCAACCAGAACGGCATCACCGCCGCGGCCCTGTTCAACGACGACTATCAGCAATGGGATTTCAGCTCGTCGTTCGACCTGAACGAGATCCTTGGCACCAAGCATCTGCCCGAGCTGACGCTCGACGTTCAGAACCTGACCAAGGCCAGCCAGCGGACCTATTTCCAGTTCACCAACGCACCCTATTATGTGTTCAATCCCGGACGCGTGGTGATGTTCGGCCTGCGCGGCCGCTTCTGATCGCAAGACGCTATGGCCCGCTGCGAAGCGCGGCCATAGTTGGTACCCAATCGGCCGGCGCCCACGCGCCGGCCGAGTTTTCCGGGCCGGCCCCGGAACCGGAACGGAGAGACCCGATGGGCAGCTTGTCATTCACGCGCGCCGCGGCCCTGCTCGCCCCTTTTGCACTGGCCGGCACACCCATGGCCCAGGCCCAGCAAGCCGATCCGACAACGACCGTGACGATCCAGGCGGATGCGCCGGGGCCCCGGATCGATCGCGACATCTTCGGGCAGTTCGCCGAACATCTCGGCACCGGCATCTATGGCGGCGTCTGGGTCGGCAAGGATTCGCCCATTCCCAATGTCCGCGGCATCCGTAGCGACGTCGTCCAGGCGCTTCGGGCGATCCGCGTCCCCAATGTGCGCTGGCCCGGCGGCTGCTTCGCCGACGAATATCATTGGCGAAAGGGCATCGGTCCCGGCGACAAGCGGCCCTCGACGCTCAACGCCAGCTGGGGCGGCGTGATCGAGCCGAACAGCTTCGGCACGCACGAGTTCATGGACTTCCTCGATCAGATCGGCGCGGAGGCCTATCTCTCGGTCAATATCGGTTCCGGCACGCCCGAGGAAGCGGCGGACTGGCTCGAATATATGACCGCCGACAAGCCGACCACGCTCGCGCAGGAGCGCGCCGCCAATGGCCATCCCTCACCGTACAAGATCAAGTATCTCGGCCTCGGCAACGAGAATTGGGGCTGCGGCGGCGCGATGTCGGCCGATCACTATGTCGAGGAGATGAAGCGCTTCGCCCACTACACGCGCAACCTCAATCCGGCGCAGTCCGGCACGGACGCGATGCAACGGATCGCGGTCGGCTGGGACAGCCTCGACAGCGACTATACCGAAGCGGTGATGAAGGCCTGGAAGGTCAAGGTCTGGTCCTGGGACATCGAGGGAGTCTCGCTCCACAACTACACGGTCGGCGGCTGGCCCCCGCACCTGCCGAGCACCGGCTTCGGCGAGGACGACTATGCCACGCTGCTCGGCGAGACGCTGCGGATGGATACGCTGATCGCCAAGCAGACCGCGATCATGGATCGCTACGATCCCGAGAAGAAACTGACGCTGGTCGTCGACGAATGGGGCGCCTGGCTGGCGCCCACGCCCGGCTCGCACCCCGGTTTCCTGCAGCAGCAGAACTCGCTGCGCGACGCGATCCTCGCCTCGCTCAATCTCAACATCTTCATGCGCCACGCCGATCGCATCCATCTGACCAACATCGCGCAGATGGCGAACGTGCTGCAGGCAATGGTGCTGACCGACGGGCCGAAGATGGTGCTGACGCCCACCTATCACGTCTACCGCCTGTACGTGCCCTTCCAGGACGCCAGCTTCATCCCGGTGAAATTCGATGCGGGCACCTACACGCATGGCAAGATCTCGATCCCGCGCATCGATGTCGTCGCCGCGCGCGACAAGGCCGGCAAGCTCTGGTTGGCCCTCACCAATGTCGATCCGAACCGTCCCGCCAGAATCGTGGCGGAGCTCCCCGGCGTTCGCGCGCTGTCCGCGTCGGGCGAGGTGCTGACCGCCGCGAAGGTCGATGCGGTCAACAGCTTCGCCGCGCCCGCCGCGGTTTCGCCGAAGCCGATCGCGGCCGAGGCGCGCGGCGGCACGCTGATGCTGACCTTGCCCGCAAAATCGGTAGCGGTCGTCGAGGTCAAGGTCGGCCGCTAGGTGCCCGCAGGGACAAGGAGAGAGAATTTGCGCCATCCCCACGCGTTCCTGGCCCTGGCGCTCCTCTCGACGACCGCGGGTTGCGCGACATCCTGGCCCGAAACGCCTCCCCCCGCCCCCTCGGCGACGCCCTATGTGAAGACGCCGCAATATTGGCCCGAGCCGGTGATGGACCAGACGCCGCCGACATTGCCGGCCCTCACCCGCCCGCACCGCGTGCTGATCTTCTCAAAGACAAACGGCTTCCGCGACGATCCGCAGATCAAGGCCGCAAATGCCGCGCTAGCCCGTATCGTCGCGGACAAGGGCTGGGATGGGTTCGTCACCGAGAACGCAGCGGTGTTCAATCCCGAGCAGCTCCGCAACTTCGACCTCGTCGTGCTCAACAGCATCAGCGGCAACGTCTTCACCGAGGCCCAGCGCGCGGCGTTCCGCGGCTGGCTCCGGCACCGCAACGGACTGGTCGCGCTGCACGGTTCCGGCGGCGACCATGACTATGACTGGCAATGGTATGTCCGCACGCTGATCGGCGCGCAGTTCATCGGCCACACCGCGCGCCCGAAGCAGTTCCAGCAGGGCACGATCCATCTGGCCGACGCCAACCACCCCGCCCTGCGCGGCCTGCCAGTCGAATGGCAGCGCGAAGAGGAATGGTATTCCTTCAATCGCATTCCCGTCGGGCACCGCACCCATATCCTCGCCTGGCTGGACGAGAGCAGTTACGAGCCAGTGCCCAACCAGCGCATGGGCGCCCGCCACCCGATCATCTGGACCCGCTGCGTCGAGGGGAGCCGCGTCTTCTACTCGGCGCTGGGGCACAAGGCCGAAACCTATTCCGAGCCGCTCCATCTCAAGCTGATCTCCGGTGCGCTCGACTGGGCCCTCTCTGGAAGGAAATTCGGATGCTGAAGGGTTTCGGACCGAAGTGCAGCGACGCGCGCACAGGCATTGCGGCGATCGGCACCGGACTGAGCTTCGCGCTGGCGCTCCATCCGATGGCCGCCGCGGGGCAGACGCACCGCGCGCCGCGCGACCATATCCTGCTCGACACCGACTGGCGTTTCACCAAGGGCGATCCGGCGGGTGCACCCGATATCCTGCTCTACGATATCCGTCCGGAACTGAAGGCGAGCGAGGACGGCAAGGCTGGCGATGCCCGGCCCGAGGAAGCAGACAAGGCCAGCACGGCCCAACACCCGGTGCTCAAGCCCTGGATCCTCCCCACCGGCAATGCCTTTATCCGCGATCCCGCGCGCCGCTATGCCCGGCCGGCAGGCGATCCTGGCGGCGAGATGCCGATCGTCCAGCCGGGGTTCGACGACAGTGGCTGGAACAAGGTCACCTTGCCTCATGACTGGGCGATCAGCGGCCCCTTCATCACCGATGGCCCGCATGGGGGCATGGGCCGCCTGCCCAGCTGGGGCATCGGCTGGTACCGCAAGAAACTCGACATTCCCGCAGGCGACGCGGGCAAATCAGTGTTCCTCGATGTCGACGGCGCGATGTCCTATTCGGCGGTGTGGCTCAACGGCCACCTCGTCGGTGGCTGGCCCTATGGCTATAATAGCTGGCGCGTCGACCTGACGCCCTATCTGGTGCCCGGCGGTACCAACCAGCTCGCGATCCGTCTCGACAATCCGCCGGAATCGTCGCGTTGGTATCCCGGCGGCGGCCTTTATCGCAACGTCTGGCTGACCAAGACCAATCCAGTGCATGTCGGCCAATGGGGCACGCATGTCGCCACGCCCAAGGTTTCGGCGGCATCGGCGACGATCGATCTCCAGGTCTCGCTCGACAATGCGTTGAAAGCTCCCGCGTCGGTCGAGGTCACGAGCCGCATCTATGCGCTCGACGCCGACGGCAATCGCTCCGGCAAAGTGGTCGCGACGATCCTGCCGCAGCGCCAGACCATACCCGCTGGCGGCAGCGTCGAGCTGAAGGGCTCGACCATGCTCGCCAATCCGCGCCTCTGGGGTCCTCCCCCCACGCAGCAGCCCAACCGCTATGTTGCGGAAACCAGCGTCACCCAGGGCGGCAGGCTGGTCGACCGTTACGAGACCCGCTTCGGCATCCGCTCGATCCAATATGACCCGGACAAGGGCGTGATCGTCAACGGCGAACGCGTCCCGCTCCGCGGCGTCAACAATCACCATGATCTCGGCGCATTGGGCGCAGCATTCAGCATCCGCGCGGCCGAGCGCCAGCTCGAGATATTGCGCGAGATGGGCACCAACGCCATCCGCATGAGTCACAATCCGCCCGCGCCCGAATTGCTCGAGCTGACCGATCGGATGGGTTTCCTCGTGATCGACGAGGTCTTCGATTCCTGGAAGTCGAAGAAGACCCCGCTCGATTTCCACCTGATCTTCCCCGAGTGGCATGAGCAGGATCTGCGCGCGATGCTTCGACGCGACCGCAACAATCCGTCGGTCATACTCTGGAGCGTCGGCAACGAAGTCGGCGAGCAATATACCGGTGAGGAAGGCGCCGCGGTCTCGAAGCAACTCGTGACGATCCTCCGTGAGGAGGATACGACCCGCCCGACCATGACCGCGATGAACTTCGCCAAGGCGGACATGCCGCTCGCCACCACCGTCGACGTCATCGCCCTCAATTACCAGGGCACGGGCGTGCGCAGCATGCCGAGCCAGTTCCCCGCCTATCGCGCGCGCTTCCCGGACAAGATGATCTTCAGCAGCGAGAGCGCCTCCGCGCTCAGCAGCCGCGGCGAGTATCAGTTCCCCGTCCCCGGCACGATCAGCGGGCCGGTGCGACCGGGCGTCGGCGGCGATCCGGCGACGCACCAGGTGAGCAGCTATGAATTGTTCGCGGCGGACTTCGGCTCGTCGGCGGACCGCGTCTTCGCGGCCAACGACCAGGCACCCTATAATGCCGGCGAATTCGTATGGAGCGGATTCGATTATCTCGGCGAGCCCACGCCCTATTACACGTCGCGCAGCTCTTATTCGGGCATCGTCGATCTCGCCGGCTTCCCGAAGGACCGCTACT
The DNA here is from genome assembly GCA_966211615.1 of uncultured Sphingomonas sp. Taxonomy (GTDB): domain Bacteria; phylum Pseudomonadota; class Alphaproteobacteria; order Sphingomonadales; family Sphingomonadaceae; genus Sphingomonas. The sequence continues at coordinate 138,659 of CBIHNZ010000004.1, read as the reverse complement.
ATCTCTACCAGGCGCGCTGGCGGCCGGACCTGCCGATGGCGCACATCCTGCCGCACTGGACCTGGCCGGGCCGCGAGGGCCAGGTCACGCCGGTGCATGTCTTCTCCTCGGGCGACGAAGCCGAACTGTTCGTCAACGGCAAGTCGCAGGGCCGCAAGAAGCGCGCGCCCTTCGAATATCGTTTCCGCTGGGACTATGTGACCTATGAGCCCGGCGAGCTGAAGGTCGTGGCGTACAAGGACGCCAAGGAATGGGCGACCGCGGTGACCAGGACCGCCGGAGCCGTCGCGAAACTGGATGCCACCGCGGACCGTGCGACGATCCGCGCCGACGGCACCGACCTGTCCTTCATCTCGGTGCGGGTTGCCGACAAGGACGGCCTGACGGTGCCTCGCGCCGACAACCGGCTGCGCTTTACGATTGAGGGACCGGGCGAGATCGTCGCCACCGACAATGGCGACGCCACGAACTTCGAGCCCTTCCACTCGACCGAGCGCAACGCGTTCAACGGGCTCGCCCTGCTGATCATACGTGCCAAGCCCGGCAAGCCGGGCAACATCATCGTGCACATAGCGTCAGACAGCCTGGAAAGCGCCACGGTCACGGTGCGGGGCGTAACACCGAAAGGAAAATGAGGGACCGTCGACTCGCTTCGCCGCCATGGGGGTGCAGCGCGGCTCCTTAGCCGGGCAACGCGATGACGGAATAGGGATTGCCCCGCGCCAGGAGCCCTGAGTGTTCCGCGGCCGCGATCGCATGCATCGGATTGTGCGCTCTCGGCTCGCCGAGCCGATCTGGGTCCAAAGTCCGCAGCATGAGAATTTGGGTGACCGCAGGCCACGACTGACCGGTGTCGCGACAATCGATCTGCTCCTTGAGGAGCCTGAAAGCCGTTCGGCACATCTCCGCCGCAGGCACCATCGCGCGCACGATCTCGCCCGTCGCGTGCCCGGTCGCGTCCCCGAAGCTGCAGATCGTCAGGTCACGCGGGACCGCGATGCCGAGCTCGCTGGCCGCGCCAAGGCAGGCAATCGCCAGTTCCTCATTGACGGCGACGATCGCCGTTGCGCGACCAGGCGCGTCCAGCAATGTCAGTGCAGCGACGCGCGCCGCTTGCAGGCCCCGCGCCGCGCTTCGTTCGACCAGCGCGGCGGCGCCGCACCGGCCGAGCGCACGCAGGGTACCCCATTCACGGGCCTTTTCGCTTTCCCGCCCGAAGGCGGCGGCGAGAAGGCCGATCCGTCGATGCCCGAGCCCCCATAATTCTTCGGTCATCTGGTGCGCGGTGCCGAGATCGTCGGTGCGGATCGCGGTCACGCCGCCCCGCACTTCCATGGGATCGATAGCCACCGCCGGCACGCCCTCGCCGATCTCGTCTGCCATTGCATCCGCTCCCGGAAGCAGCAGCAGGCCGTCGACTGCGGCTCGGTCCAGCGCCATTGCCAGCCGGTCGTGATCGCGGCGCGCGCCGAGCGGAATCGGAATCAGCCGAGCGCCCGCCCGGTCAGCACAGTCCATGCTCGCTGCCAGCAATTCGCCCAGCGGTGCCGCGGTATCGGCCGGGTAGACGATGCCGATGCGGCGTTCCGCATGGGAAACGCCCTGCCGTTTTCCATAGAGTGCGAGTTGTCGTGCCACCGGATCGGGCCGATAGCCCGTCGCCGCGATCGAGGCTTCGATGCGCCGGCGCGTCTCGGGCGTGACGCTGGTGGACGCGTTGATGACGCGCGACACGGTCATGCGTGACACGCCCGCATGGGCGGCGACGTCGCGGATCGTCACCGTCGATCGATTCGGCTCGCCCATTCGCACCTCCGCCGAGGAGAGTAAAATTGTAGGAGTATTTGAGTCAATGACGTCTGAGTTATTCCGCCAATCTTCATCCGCCGGCGCAACACGATGGACTGCATGAAGACGATGAACAGCGTCACCGAAGCGCCCGCGCCGGTGGCTTTATCGGCGTTTGCGGTTCATGCAGACGGACACAGACTCGAGCCTTGAGCGCTGCCGGGCCGATCAACCTGCTTCAGAGACTTCCACGATCAGGATATAGTCGTAGCCCGCGCGATCCTGCGCCGCCGCGCGGGCGATCCCAGGCCGGAAATCCCCATGTCCTGAAGGGCCAGCTCGAGCAGATCGTTCATCGCGTTGCGCGCGGCGCCGGCATCCGATTTGCGGACTGCCTCATACACGCGCTCGTGATCCGGCACGGGATCCCGAGGCAGTGCTCGATTGCGCTGCTTGAACTTCGTCGTCCAGCTCACCGCGGCGCCGACCGAGGTCGCTAGCGCGCTGATTGTCTCGTTTCCGGTTGCGTCCAGAATCGCACGGTGAAAGCGCTGGTCGGCGGCCTGTCCTTCGACGGTCGCAAGGCCGAAGGCCCGCATCTCGTCGAGCGCGACACGCATCGCATCCAGATGCCGCTTCTCGCGCCGGCGCGCGGCAAAGGCGACGGCAGCGGGCTCGATCACGCCGCGCAGCTCGAACAGGTCGTGGATGAACTCCTCGCTCGGTTCGCCTTCGAAGGTCCAGGCCAGCACATCGGGATCCAGCAGGTTCCACATGCTGCGCGGATTGACGCGCGTGCCTGCCTTGGGCCGGCTGTCGACCAATCCCTTGGCAGCCAGAATGCGCACCGCCTCGCGATAGGCGGTGCGCGAAATGCCGAGCTGCTCTGCTTGCTTAATTTCGCCGAGGAATGCGTATCCAGGCGGATAGGCACCAGATAAGATTGCGACGCCGATGGTGTTGGCGGTGGTCCCATGGATGCGCGGCCGTAATTTGGGTCGCGCCTGTTCCTGCAACAATCCCTCCGACCTTTCTTTCCGACCTGGATATTCAGGCCGAACGCTAGTCTAGTCTGGGCAACATAGCTTGCGCCCGCACCTTCCGCAAATGTCCGGGCCTTTCGATGAAGGCCATCCCCTCTTATCTGCGGCGCCGCAAGACCAGATCGTGAACCGTCATTCCACATTGTATGTTGCGCATTTTTGAAACGCCATCATGATCGTCGCAACGGGGCGATCGAGATTCGCGTGTTCGGAGAGGTCGATGATCTTGCTGGCTTCTGGAACTCGGGCAACATCTCCGGGTCGGCGCGCAATTCTTGCAGGAATGGCGACACTGTTCGCGCCCCGCCCCGCCTTCGCGGAAACGCGGGTCGATGCAGGCCGGTTCGGCGCAGTCGGCGATGGGCAGACGCTCGCGACCCACGCCATCCAGGCCGCGATCGATGCGGCAGCAAAGGCAGGCGGGCGCGTGACGCTGCCCCCCGGCACCTATCGCACCGGCGCGTTGTTCGTGAAGAGCGGGGTGACGCTCCAGCTTGACGGCGGCGTGACGCTCCTCGGCTCGCGCGACCTTGCCGACTATCCGATGCTGTCGACCCGCGTCGCGGGGATCGAGACGATATGGCCGGCCGCGCTCGTCAACATCTATCGCGAGCAGGACGCGCATATCACCGGCGAAGGCGTGATCGACGGCGACGGCAAGATATGGTGGGACGCCTATCACGCGCTGCGCGAAAGCTATGAGCCGCGCGGCCTGCGCTGGGCGGCCGACTATGATTGCCGCCGCCCAAGACTGATCCAGCTCTACGAGGCGAGCAAGGCCTCGGTCGGCGGCGGCCTGATGCTGCGCCGCTCGGGCTTCTGGACCGTGCATGTCTGCTATTCGCGCGACATCACCATCTCCGACGTCACCATCCGCAACAATGAGGACGGACGCGGCCCCTCGACCGACGGCATCGATATCGACAGCTCGACGCGGGTCCGGGTCGAACGCGCGGACATCGCCTGCAACGACGACGCGCTGTGCCTCAAGGCCGGCCGCGACGCCGACGGACAGCGCGTCAACCGCCCCAGCACCGACGTGCTGATCCGCGACTGCACGATCCGCGACGCGGCCGCCGGCATCACCTTCGGCAGCGAGACGGCGGGCGGGTTCCGCAACATCCGGGTCGAGCGGCTGCGCGTGCTGGCACCAACGCCGTCGGGCATATTGTTCAAGTCGGCGCATACGCGGGGCGGGCTGATCCGCGACATCGTCATCGACGATATCGACATGCGTGGCATTAAGACGGCGGTCCGCATCGATCTCAACTGGAACCCGAGCTACAGCTATGCCAGCATTCCACCCGAGATCGCCGACCCGCCGGCACTGTGGCGCGTGCTCGCCACGCCGGTGCCGCCCGATCGTGGGCTGCCCAAGCTGGAGAACGTCCTGATCAGCTGCATCCGCGCGGTCGACACCCAGCGCGCCTTCGACGTCGCCGCCTATCCGAAGGCGACGCTCGACCATTTCCGCCTCGACGATATCGCGATCGACGCGCCGGACGGCGGCGCGATCGCAGATGCGCGTGACTGGCGCTTCACCCGCACGAGGCTGGCGGCGAAGCCGGCGCTGAGCGGCTCCAGCGGGATCACCGGGCTGTGAGGCGCACGCTCGCATTTGCCGCGCTGCTGTTGGCCGCGGCGGCACCCGCCACCATTTCCCGCGCACAGGAAACCCGCGACACTGGCGCCAGCCTTTGGCAGACATTCCAGACGCCGCCGGACGACAGCCGGCCGATGGTGCGCTGGTGGTGGTTCGGCCCGGCCGTGACCGATGCCGAGATCGATCGCGAGATCGCCGCGATGAAGGCCGGCGGCTTTGGCGGGTTCGAGGTACAGCCCACCTACGCCCTCTCGCCCGACGACGCGCCGGCAGGGCTGCGCAACCTGCCCTATCCGTCGGACGACTTCCTTGCCCGGCTGCGCCATGCCGGCGCGACCGCGCGCAGCGCGAAGATGCGGATCGACGTGACGATCGGCAGTGGCTGGCCGTTCGGCGGGCCGCATATCCCGGTGACACAGGCGGCGTCCGAGCTGCGGATGACGCGCATTCCAGTGCCGGCCGGCGCCGGAAGCGTACCGCTGCCCCGCCTCGGCCCGGGCGAGAAGCCCGTAGCGGTCTTTGTCGAAGGCAAGCGCGTTCCGCTTGAGAATGGGGAGCGGCTGGCCCTGCCGGCATCGCCGGGCGCACGGACCGCGCTGCTGTTCGTTGCCGGCTACACCGGACAGCAGGTGAAGCGCGCGGCGGTCGGCGCCGAGGGCTTTGTGCTCGACCATATGAGCGAAGCGGCGGTGGACAATCACCTGCACGCGATCGGCGACCGGCTGCTCTCGGCCTTTGCCGGCGCACCGCCGCCCTATGCGATGTTCTCGGACAGCCTCGAGGCCTATGGATCGAGTTGGACCGACGATTTCGCCGAGCAGTTCCGCCGCCGGCGCGGCTATGACCTGGTCGATCGCCTGCCTGCGCTGTTCGCAGACGGGTCGGAGGGCGACGCCATCCGTTACGACTGGGCGCGCACGCTGACCGAGCTGGTCGACGCGCGCTACCTCACGCCGATCGATGGCTGGGCCCGCAAGCATGGCACGCGTTTCCGCGCACAGGTTTATGGCGTGCCGCCGGTCACGCTCTCCAGCAATGCGCTCGTCGCACTGCCCGAGGGCGAAGGGGCGGACTGGCGCAACTTCACCAGCACGCGTTGGGCCGCATCGGCCGCGCATCTCTACGGCCGCCCGGTGGTGTCGTCCGAGACCTGGACCTGGCTCCACTCGCCCGCCTGGGCGGCCACGCCGCTCGACATGAAGGTGGAGGCGGATCGCCACTTCCTCCAGGGCGTGACCCAGATCATCGGCCATGGCTGGCCCTATACGCCGCCAGGCATCGCTGAGCCGGGCTGGGCCTTCTACGCCGCCGGCGCGTTCAACGATCACAACCCCTGGTATCCGGCGATGCCGGCAGTGACCGGCTACCTCCAGCGCGTGAGCGCGGCGCTGCGTATGGGCAGCCCGGACGGGAGCGTCGCCATCTATCTGCCGACCGAGGATGGCTTCGCCGCGATGCGGCCGGACAACGCCTCGGTGAACCGGCAGATGTCCGATCTGCTCGGCCCCGAACTGGTCAAGCAGGTGCTCGATGCCGGCGCCGATTTCGACTTCATCGACGCGCAGGCCGTAGCTTCGGGGAAGCTGCGCCAGAAGGTGCTGATCCTTCCCCGGCTGACGCGGATCGATCCAGCCGCCTATCGCGCGATCGCGGACTGGGTCGCACGCGGGGGGATCCTGATCGCGACGGGCGCACCGCCCTCCCGCGGCGGCGGTCTGTTCGACGGCGCCGCAGCCACGCGCGAGGTGGTAGCGATCTCCACGCAGCTGTTCGGCAAAGGCGCGCATGCGCGCATCGTCGACCCGGCGCGGCTCACCGAGGCGCTCCGCGCGACGACGGTGCCGGCGATGGCGCTCGACCGACCCGACCCGGCGCTGGGCTTCGTTCACCGGCGACTGGTGGACGGTGACCTCTATTTCCTCGCCAATACCGGCGCGACGCCGATCGAGACCAGCGCGCGCTTCGCCGGAGGCGAACGCCCCGGCCAATGGTGGGACCCGGTCACGAGCGAGCGCAGCGCCGCCGGAGCAGGCACGATCGCGATCCGCCTCGCACCCTATCAGTCGAAGCTGCTGGTCTTCGCACGCAACCTCCCGCTCCTCGCGCCGGCGCGCACCGACCAGGCCGCACGACTTGCTGATCTCGCCTCCGGCTGGAGCGTGCGCCTGGCAGACGCGCGACCGGTGCCGGGGCTGGACGCAGGCCGTTCCTGGACCGACGATCCCGCTCTCCTCCATTATTCGGGTGCCATGACCTATGCGCGCGCGCTGACGTTGGCGCCTGTCGCCTTCGCCGGCGGCGCAAGGCTGGTGCTCGATTTCGGCAAGGGTACCCCGCTTCCCGTACAGACGACCGAGAGCCGCCCGCGCGCCGCGCTGGCGCCACCGGTCCGCGAAGCGGCGTTGCTGCGCGTCAACGGCAAGCCGGCCGGCACGCTCTGGACCGCGCCGTGGCGGATCGACGTCACGAGCCTCCTCCACCCGGGCGAGAACCGCATAGAGGTGACGGTGATGAACGGGGCGCTCAATGCGCTGGCCGGCCGTCCCCTCCCCGACCGGCGCCTGCTGACGCTGCGCTATGGCGAACGTTTCCAGGACCAGGATCAGGACAAGATCGCCCCGGCGCCGTCCGGCTTGCTCGGCCCGGTCACGCTCGAACGTATTGAATAGAATCAGTCGGATAACCGACGACCGATGGAGGGGAAGATGCCGCGCGCCGCAATCCGGATTGCCGTACTGCCTTTGACGTTCTCGCTATCGCTGGCGCTGCCGCCCGCCGCCGAGGCACAGCTCGCCGGGCCCTCCGGCGGCATGCATCGCGATCCCGTGACCGATGTCGCCGACGCACCGACCCGGCTCAAGCCTGCCTATTCGGTTCCCTATGGCCGGCCCTCGGAAGCTGCAGTCAAGGCGGTGATGGATCGCGTCTTGGGCTATATCGATCGCGAGACGCCGACTGCGCTGGTTGACGCCTCCGATAAGGAGCAGCCCCGCAGCGGCGAACTGGCGCCGGGCAACCGTTTCCGCTCGGCCTATCGTCTCACCAGCTATGAATGGGGGGTCACCTATTCGGGCGCGCTTCTCGCCGGCGAGGTGACCGGCGACCCGCGCTATACGCGCTATGTCACGGATCGTCTCGGCACGGTGGTGGAGGTGGCGAACCGCTATCGCCGGCAGAAAACGGCTGCGGACCAGACGCCGGTTCGCCAGATGCTGGCGCCCGGCAGGCTCGACGATTCAGGTGCGATGGCGGCAGCGCTGATCAAGGCGCAACGTGCCGGGGTGGTCACGCAAGGCCGTGCGCAGATCGACATCTATCTCGACTGGATCGCCAACCGGCAGTTCCGCCTGTCCGACGGCACGCTCGCCCGGCAGGTGCCGATGCCGAACACCCTGTGGCTCGACGATCTCTACATGAGCGTGCCGGCGCTCGCGCAGATGGGGGCGCTGACCGGCGAGCGCCGCTATTTCGACGACGCCGTTCGCCAGGTGCTGCAATTCTCGAAACGCATGTTCGTGGCCGAGACAGGGCTCTACCGGCACGGCTGGGTCGACGGCATGGATCCCCATCCAGCCTTTTTCTGGGGACGGGCGAATGGCTGGGCGATCGTGGCGACGATCGAACTGCTCGAAGTGCTGCCGGCGGACCATCCCGGCCGACCCGCCCTCCTCGAGCAGTTGCGTGCCCATGCCGCCGGGCTCGCCAGGCTTCAGTCGGGCACGGGCCTCTGGCACCAGCTGCTCGACCGGCCCGACAGCTATCTCGAGACCTCCGCCACCGCGATGTATGCCTATGCGCTCGCCCGGGCGGTCAACCGCGGCTGGCTCGATCACCGCGTCTACGCCCCGGTCGCCGTGCTCGCGTGGAACGCCGTGACGACCAAGGTCAACGCGGCCGGCGAGGTCGAGGATGTCTGCGTCGGCACCGGCATGGCCTTCGATCCGGCCTTTTATTATCATCGCCCGCGCCACGTCAGGGCGGCGCATGGCTATGGACCGGTGTTGCTCGCGGGCGCCGAGATTATTGCGCTGTTGCGCAAGGACACTGCCGGACCCCGGGAAAATCTCCTGTTTCAATAAATGCCCGGTGTGGGACCATATCCCAGCTTCTTGGCGCCGCGCGGGCTCTCGACCGGACGACGGTCGGGGCCCATGCTCGACAGTGGCTATCGCCTTAGTGCAATCTCGCTAGGTAGCTAAGGGGGAGAAGCGCATTGCCGTCTTGCCAGGGCGATGTGGTTTCAAAAAAAGATTTGGGGAGTAGGGTCTTTGGCGAATTATTCTGAGCCGCAGTGCTTCCAGCGGCACGCCGGCATTGTCCGGCAGCGTTTGGCGGCTGCGCTGTGAAGGGGCGTGGCGGCGCAATATCTGTCGAAGACATCACTTCGACGCTGGGTTTGTCGGATGTTTCGGGCTCGGTCACGGACCGGGTGGCGCGGGCGCTCGGCCTCGATATCCTCAGCGGCCGCATAGGCCCTGGTGAGAATATTCCGCGGGAAGATGACCTTCGCGAACGGTTCGGCGTTTCCCGAACGGTCCTGCGCGAGGCCGTCAGGGTCCTTACCGCAAAGGGTCTTGTGATTTCAAAGACCCGCGTGGGGACGTTGGTGCGCCCTGCCCAGAACTGGAATTATTTCGACGCAGAGGTGCTCGCCTGGCGCGTTTCCGTCGGTCTGGATGCGAACCTGCTGCAGTCGCTGAGAGAGGCGCGAATGGCCGTCGAGCCTTTTGCTGCGCGCCTGGCCGCGATGCGGGCGTCGCCTGCCGAAATTGCGGAGATGGCCGAAAGCGTTCGCCTCATGGAGAACGCAGTCGATGACCGCACGCTATTTGCGCGGGCGGACTTGCGGTTTCACCGTGCGGTGGCGACGGCTTCCGGCAATTTCGTGCTCGGCTCTTTTTCGTCCGTCATCGAAACCGCGCTGGTATGCGCAACCCTGCTGCTTCCGCTCGAGAAAAAGGCGCTGCAGACCGAGGCAGTGGCAAGGCACGCCGAATTGCTGGACGCCATCCGCCAGCGCGATCCCGAGCGTGCGTCGAAACTGATGGCCGACATGATCGGGTTTGGCGCCCAGGTCGGAGAATTGCCGCCGGCCAGCTGAGGCGCGCTGTGCCTCAGCGATCAGGCGGCGCACCATAATAGTCGGGCGCGCCGTCGAGTCGGACGTCGACGCGATCCAGCAGAAAGCCCGGATCCAGCGCGTAGAGCCGCACCTGGTGCGCGCCGGCGATGAGCCGTGGAAGCTCGATGCTGCGAACCGCGCTGTTGGAAAGGACGTTCTGCTTCCACGCTTCGCTGCGCCCGTGCGTCTCGAAGTCGAGGATCTGGATCGCGCCATCGTCCACCTGCACGCCCAGCCTGAGCCCTTGCGCGGAGCCGAGCGGATGTGCGGGCAACGCCACGACACGCAGTTCGGCGTCCGCCTCGTCGCCCGTGCGGAAGCGAAGCGAGATCGGCTTGCCGGCATCGCCAGGTCTCACCGAAGCCAGGCCCAACCGCGAACGCAATGCCGCGCCGCGCGAGCCCAGCCCCGGAATGCGTTCCCAGGCGGCACCTTCCCCGAGCGGCGCCTCCGCGGCGGCCAGTGAAATGATCCGGTTCATCTCCACGGGCGCATCGATGTTCGGAGCAGGCGGGATAGTTGCCGTGAGCCGGATCGTCCGCCCGCCGCACGCGACCGCCCCCGCATCAGCAACTGAACGCCCGTCGAAATCAACCCGCACGCGCTGCTCGAAGCCGTTCTCGGCATCGAGCCGGCCCCGGATGGCCTCGAAGGACAGGCCTTTCGCTCCGCCGAGCGACCAATCCATGGCCTGGCCGTTGCTGTAGATCGTCACGGCATGGCCAGCAGGCCGGCCGGTCACGAAGACCAGCTCGCTCGAATCCACCGTGCAACCCGGCCTTGGTTGGACCGCAACCCGGGGATAGGCGGGCTCGTCGAACACGGGCAGCCGCCGCGGCGCCATGTCCATCATCCCGCGCCACTTGCCGCCATTCAGGCTGTTGTACGTCGCCGTGTCCGCGACGATCGCCGCATGCGCCGCACGCGCCTGCTCGGCATAGGCGTTTACATTGGCGCGCCCCTGCCGCGCATAGAGCGCCGCAAGGCCGAGCTTCAGGTTGCGTGCGTTGATATTGGCGGCGCTACGGACCGGATAGAGAACGAGCTGGAAGAAGGCGTCCTTGCGATCGGCCGGCGTGCGCGCGGCGATCGCCTCGGCCCGGCGCTTCAGATCGGCATAGCGGTCGATCCGCGCCTGCGCCTCGCCGCCGCCGCTTCGCACATAGTCGCCGACACGGATCGGGCGCGTCGGCTCGGTCTGGCTGAAGCCCATGAACTCGGGCTTCCGTTCGAAGGCGAGGTCATAATAATCCGCAAGGATGCCGGCGATCGCCCGTGCATCGCCGTCGCCGAATTGCCGCGCCACCCAGGCCTCGAGATGCGCGTTCGCGGACTGCTCGGACGTTCGATGGTCGAAGGCGAGATCGAGGAAATATTGCGTGAGATACTCGCCCGGCTTGATGTCGCCGACATTGACCACCCAGATCTTGCGCGCGTGCATCTGCCAGGCGCGATCGAGCTGCTCGCGGACCAGCGCGGGATGCGTCGTCGCCAGCCACAGATAGTCGTGCGGCCGTCCCCAATAGGAGATGTGGTAATAGATGCCCGATCCGCCGCGGCGCGCCCGCTCGCGCGGGTCGGGAAGCTGGCTGAGATAGCCGTAATTATCGTCGGGCCAGATCAGCGTGACGTCGTCCGGCACCTCGAGGCCGGCCGCATAGACATCGAGCACTTCCTTGTAGAGCGTCAACGCCTGCGGCACCTCAGCGGCGGGACGTTTCTGCGCGGCACTTAGCAGGCCGCGTTGCACCGCCATCGCCTGCGCCATCGCATCGCGCGCCATCTCGGATGTCGTGGCACCTTCCATGGCGGAATCGTGCCTGCCGCGCAGCCCGATCGAATAGAGGTTCTCGAAGCCCTTCACCTGCTCGGCGCGCTCGCGCCAATAGGCGATCATCGCATCGCGATTGGTGAAGAAGTTGAACGGGCCGCGCGTCTTCTCATCCCATTCGCGCACATTGTTGCGCATCATCGGCTCGGCATGCGAGGTGCCGACCACGATCGCATAGTCTCGCGCCACCTCGGCATTGCCCGGGATCTGATAGAAGGGCTTGGTCGAATCGTGCATCGCCGGCCAGATCAGATTGGCCTTCAGGCGCCACATCAGCTCGAAGATGCGCGCATAGGTCTTGGGTCCGATATCCCCGGTCTCGGGCTCGTAGGTCTTCGCCGCCCAGGGCTGGAGCGCCCAATCCTCGTCGTTGAGGAAGATACCGCGATACTGGACCGAGGGAGCATCCGGCATGCGTTGCCCGCCATCGACCGCCAGCCGCTCGACACGACGCGGCGCGACATCGGCCCACCATTCCCAGGCAGAAACGCCGATCTCGCGGCTGAGATCGATCGTCCCCCAGATCGTGCCGCGCCGGTCCGATCCGGCGATCAGCAGGTAGCGCCGCGACGGGTCGCGCTTCGAGCGCAGCGCCACGCGGACATAGCGCTCCCACTGGCCGCGCAGGGCGGAAAGCTCGACACCGGTATCCGCGGCAACCGCGCGCACCAGGTCGGAATCATGCGCGCCGACAACAATGCAGAGGCGGGTGCAGCGTGCGAGATCGGGGGTCACCAGCGGCGCCCGGCCGGTCACCCCGGCAAGATCGCGTCTCAGCAATTCGCCGGCCAGCGTGGCAGAGCGCTCGCGATCATGGACAATGCCGGCCAGATGCTGCCCGTCGAACAGCACCAGCGGCTGCGCCGATGCCGTCGCGGAAAACGACATGCCCGTCAGGCAGAGGAGCCATGCCGCAAGCCGGACGAGATGCCGCATTCGCTGATATCCTCTCGTCTGCAGCCTATTTCGCGGGGCCGTTGAAGTCTGCCTCGACGATGCCGAGGCGCCATCCCGGCGGCACCGAATCCGCACCGGTATCGCCCGCCTTGCGTGCGGTATCGAGCTCGATCACCTTGCCGAAGGCGTCGCGATCCTCGACCGCGCCGGTCTGCTGGATCCGCAGCACCCTGCCCCGCGCCGGCGCGAACGCGAGGTTGGCATAACCCAGCTGCCGCTCGGTCGTGCCTTCCCAGACCGCCTTCCCATCGAGCATGACGCGAAGCGGGTAGCTGCGCGACCGCCAGCCGACCAGCTTCAGGTCGATCTCGCTGAGCGTCACCGGCGCATCGAAGCGATATTCGATCCAGGCATTTTCCGGTTTCCCATCGCTGGTCCAGCGCGAGAGCTCGTTGTCGTCGGTGCTGCGCGCGGCTTCGTCCTGGTTCGAGCCTGCAGTGATGGCGACAGGCACCGCTGAGATACGCGTCGCGCGATAGCTCGGCCCGGCAGGCGTCGGCCCCCGTACGAGCAACCCAGGCTGATGCGCCTCCGGAAAATCCGTCGAGAGTCCGCCGCGCACGGGGCTCGGCAGCACCGCCGGTATCGTCAATGTTGCGCCCTTGAGCCCGGCCGCGCTCGCCGTCAGCCTCACCGTGCCGCGCTGTGTGCCCGCCCGCAGCAGCACGCGGTTGACGCCGCCTTCCACCGGCAGGTCGCGCGACAGGATGTAATTGTCCTCCTCGCGCGCGGCGCCGGCGTACTGGGTGGTCTGGTCGGGACCTGCCGGCTTGGTAGGTTCCGCCCCTCCCGCGGGGATTTCCGCACGGGCCTTGCCCGACGAATCCCCCTGCGCGATCCCGCCACGCCATTCGGCCGGCCCGTCGAGCGTGAAATGGACCCTGTCGTTCGACGTCGGCACGCGCCGCCCCTGCGCATCGACCACCTCGACATCGACCAAAGCGATGTCCGCACCGTCCATCACGAAGCCGCGCGGCGAGACATGCGGTTTCAGCCGGAGAGCGACCGGCGCGCCGGTGGTTGCGACCGTGAATTCGCTGCGCTTGCCGCCCTTGTGCGTGGCGACGGCCTTCAGCGTGCCCGGCGCCCAATGCACCTCCTTCCAGCCGAACAGGAAGCCGCTGCTCCGCACGCCCTTGCCGAGCGACCGGCCGTTGAGAAACAGCTCGACCGCTTCGCCGTTGGAAACGACGCTCACGTCCTTCACGGTGCCGGCCGGATAATTCCAATGGCCGATGATGCGTGTGGCTGGCGTCACGCTGTCGACCCAGTCACTCCACATCACCTGGTGCGCGAAGAACCCCTCCTTCGGCAGCCGCACGGCATCCACCTCGCCCGAACGGCGGTAATTATTGTCGCCGCGATAATGGGTGTTCGAATCCGAGAAGATGATGTTCACGCCGCCCGCGCTCACCCGCCGCCCGGTGCCGGGGCGGACGCGGTAATAGTCCCACCAGCGCTTCACGTCCTCGATCGCGTGGCTGTCCTGGTTGCGGTTATAGTCGGGCGAATCCTTGTGGAACGGCGGGGTGAATTCGTCCTGGTAGAGGCGCGCCGCCTCGTCGCGCGAATATTCCATCGCCCATAACGGCTTGCCCGCGCTCTTGTTGATGTAAAGCATCTCGCCGCCATATTCGGCGACCTTGCTGTCGAGCATCTCGCGCGAACCGATCGCGCGGCCGCCATGCGGATCGTAGCGGTCGCGGATCGCCTTCAGTTCGGCCATGTGCGCCTCGCTGATATTCTCGTTCCCGCCTTCGAAGAACAGGATCGAGGGGTTGTTGCGGTTGTAGATGATCGCGTCGCGCATGACTTCCTTGCGCTGTTCCCAGCGCCGGCCATTCGTGTCGCTCTCGGCGTCGCCTGCGGGCATCGCCTGGATCAGCCCGACCCGGTCCGCCGATTCCACGTCCTGCTTCGAGGGCGCAATGTGCATCCAGCGCACCAGATTGCCGCCGCTCTCGACCATCAGTGCGTTCGAGAAGTCGTTGATCCAGGGCGGAACCGAGACGCCCACCGCGGGCCATTCGTTGGACGTGCGCTGGGCATAGCCGTGCATCTGGATCGCCCGGCCGTTGAGCATGACCATGCCGTCGGCGAACCGCGTCTGGCGGAAACCGGTACGGGTGTCGACGCTGTCGATCACCTTGCCCCCGTCGACCAGGCTGGTCGTCACCCGATAGAGATAGCCATAGCCCCAGCTCCAGAAGTGGAGTCCCGCCATGCGGTGCTCGGCCGCCAGCGTACGCGTCTCGCCTGGGGCGACCTCGACAGTATCGCCCGCGAAGGTCGCGACGAGCTTGTCCGCGCGGTCGCGTATCTCGACCCGGTAGCCGATCCGCCGGGGCGCGGCGCCGTCGTTGCGCACTTCGGTCTCGGCATGGATCGTGGCGGCACTGCGAGGCAGATCGAAATCGCCGGCCCAGACATATTGGCCGGTGGTGCCGAGCCCCGAATAGAGCGGCAGCGTCTGGTAGACTGGGCCGGTCAGGTGTAGGCGGACATTCTTGGTGATTCCGCCATAGTTCACGTTGAAATTGTCGTTGTTCCACTGGAAGCCGCTGCCCGTCGCGCGTTCCTTGTACTTCCAGTCATTGTCGACGCGCACCGCGATCAGGTTTTCCCCCGGCTTCAGCGCCGCGGTGATGTCCGCGCCGAACGCCGTCGAGCCGGTTTCGGAAAGCGCCACCGAACGGCCATTGACCCAGACCTCGGCGGCCTGGCGGGCACCCTCGAATTCCAGGAATGCCTTGCCGTCCGCGGGCCTGGCCGGAAGCGTGATCCGCTTGCGATACCAGGTGATGCCGGTGGAGAGCTTCTTGATGTCGCGCGCAAAGGCCTCCTTCTCGTTGAAGGCGTTCGGCAGCGTGACCGTGCGCCATGCCCGGTCGTCGAAATCGGCCCGCTCCGCTCCCGCCGCCTCGCCGGTCGCAGTGCGCCAGTCCGGGTTGAGATTGAACGTGGCGCGGTCCGATCGCGTCACGGTCGAGGCGTCCTGCGCCACTGCCGGAATCGGCAGAACCGCAATGGAGAGGAGTAAAGGCGACAATCGGGCAATGCGCATGAACGGTCCTTTTCCGGAGTGTCACCCGTTGAACAGGGTCGGGTCCTCGAGGCGGTTCACTGGGAGGTGGAGGCGGCGATCACGCGCAGACCGTTGATTTTCACCAGGACATCCTCTAACGTTCCATATTATGGTTGCATGGTGCGATACATGGCACATTTGGTCAAGCCAATCTCACCGCGCGTCTGACAAGCTTGTCGCCAAGCCATCAATTGGTCAGGCCAATGAGCTTTCAGCAGTCCGCGTGATGTTTGACCGCGTGCGTTTGCATCGCCTTATCCATATGAAAAATATATAAAAATTCGGCGATAACAGTCGCCTCATGCGTGTCGATAATAATCAGAACAAATGACAGAGCCCGCGCAAAGCTGGCCAAGGAGATCAACAAGGAGGGGACCAATGCAAGGACTATGCTCGCGCACCGGTGGCGCGCTACGACTCGGAAGCTCTGCCGTCGCTATTGCCGCGGCAATGGCCTTCACTGCGCCCGCCCAGGCACAGGACGTGCCCAGCGGCGATACCAGCGCACCGGAGAGCACTACCCAGGGAGACGAGATCGTCGTCCAGGGTTTCCGCGCCTCGCTCAACAGCGCACTCGCCCAGAAGCGCAACGAAACCGCGGCCATCGACTCGATCGTGGCCGAGGACATCGGCAAGTTTCCCGACAGCAACCTCGCCGAATCGATGCAGCGCATACCCGGCGTGGCGCTCTCGCGCGGTGACGGCGGCGAAGGGCGCAACATCGCGGTGCGCGGCCTGGGCTCCGGCTTTACCCGCGTCCGCATCAACGGGATGGAGGGCACGGCGCAGACCGGGTCATCGGACATCTATGGTGCGGGCAATTCAGGCCGCAGCTTCGACTTCAACGTCTTCCCGACCGAAATCTTCTCCTCGCTCGCGGTGCGCAAGACCACATCAGCGGACGTGGAAGAGGGCTCGCTCGGCGCCACCGTCGATCTGAAGGCGCCCAAGCCGCTCGATTATGACAGGGACTTCGTCCTCTCGGCCACGGCGCGCGGCGTCTACAACACGATCAGCAAGCAGGTCGATCCACGCGCCTCGCTGCTGGTCTCGAAGAAGTTTGGCGACAGCTGGGGCATTCTCGCCTCGGTCGCCTATCAGCGTCGCAACATCCGCGAAGTGGGCTATTCGGCGGTTGACATCCTCTCCGCCAACACCAACGGCCTCGACCCGGACGGCGCCGGCCCCGCGGTGATCCAGCCCTTCTGCACCCCGATCGGCTATACGCCGCTGAGCCCTGCGGTCGGCACCAAGGGGGCCACCGCCACGCTGTGCAGCACCGGCAACCCACGCACCAGTACGCTGGCGGCCTACAACGCCGTTGCCAATCTGCGCCGAGCCGACCTGCCCAACACGCCCGGCAGCGGAGCCTTCCTGCCCCGCCTTCCGCGCTATGTGAACTCGGAGCAGGATACGACGCGTATCGGCGGCACGCTGACGATCCAGTTTTCGCCGGACGATGACACCGATATCAGCGTCGACGCGCTCTATTCGCGCTACGATGTCGAGCGTCGCGACAATTATATCGCCGGCATCTCGTTCGGCCGCAGCGCGACCAATAACGGCCAGCCGATGACCTCGGTTCGCGACATCCAGTTCGATGACAAGGGATCGCTCGTCTACGGCGTGTTCGACGGTGTCGACGTGCGTTCGGAAGGCCTGGTCGACCACTACATCTCGGACTTCAAGCAGGGCAATCTCAACGTCCGCCACCGCCTGACCGACAGCTTCGAGCTTTCGCTCTTCTTCGGCATCAACCAGTCGGTGTGGTGGGGTCCGAAGCGCTTCCAGACCTTCATGGATGCGATCGACGTCGACAATTTCTCGATCGATTTCCGCGACGGCGGCAGCACGCCGGTCATCGGCTTCGGCTTCGACGTCGCCAATCCCGCGAACTTCAGCTACGCGCCGGGGCTTGCCGACGGTACCGTGCTCGGCGGCTTCAGCTTCCAGGGCAAGCCCTCGAAGAACCAGACCGACAACCTGACCGCCGAGGTCAACACCGACTGGGATATCGACCAGGGGCTCAAGCTCAAGACGGGCGTCCAGTATCGCCGCAGCGACTATAACGCCTATGTTTCGAGCCCCTATACCGCCGACACGATCGTCCGCGCGCTGCCGGCCGGCACCAACCTTGCCAGCATCACCCGCCAGATCACCGGGCTCGACCAATTGTTCGGCCGCGGCGCGCCGGCGAGCTGGGCGGCGATCGACCCGGATAAATGGGACCAGACGTTCGACTATGACGCAGTGCGCTTCTGCCGCACCGAATGCGGCGCCGGCGCCTCGCGGATCCGCGAGGAGGTCAAGAGCGCCTATGTGATGGCCACCTTCAACACCGAGGACGCGTTGCCGGTGAAGCTGCGCGGCGATGTCGGCGTACGCTATGTCCGCACCGACATGCTGGCGGCGGGCTATATCTCGGTGGCGGCGACGCCGGCGAGTTCGACGCCGACCGGCGTGCGCGGCCAGTACGCCCAGGTGCTGCGCGGTTATGACGACTGGCTGCCCTCGGGCAATGTCGCGATCGAGCCGATCGAGAACCTGATCCTGCGTCTTTCGGCCGCCAAGGTGCTGTCGCGCCCCGAGCTGGGCCAGCTCGCACCGACCAGCGGCATCACTGCGACGACGCGCACGGGCAACATCAACAACCCGTTCCTCGATCCCATCCGCGCCAACACCTTCGACGTGGCGCTCGAATGGTATTTCCGGCCGGGATCGCTGCTGTCGGTCGCCTATTTCAAGAAGGACATCAAGACGTACATCCAGCGCGTCACCAGCCAGATACCGTTCAACCAGCTGGGCCTTCCCGAGGCGCTGCTCGCCAACACCAACACCGCGCCGACCGAGATCTTTACGATCGGCCAGCCGGTGAACACGCCGGGCGGACCGCTCGAGGGCATCGAGGTCAACGCGCAGGTCCAGTTCGACTTCCTGCCCGGCTTCCTCAGCCATTTCGGCGCGCTCGCGAACTACACGCACGTCACCTCGACCATCCAGTACGTCCTGGCGAGCGTGAACGGCGTGCCGACGGTGACCACCACCGCCGACCTGATCGGCCTCTCGAAGAACACCGCGAGCGGCACGTTCTTCTACGAGGACAAGAAGTTCAGCATCCGCGGGACGGCGAGCTATCGCGATCGCTATATTCGCGGCATCCCGGCATCCCCGGGCAGCGACCTGCAGGGCAATTCGCCCAACATGTTCGTCGACGCTTCGGCTTCCTACGCGTTCACCGACAATATCAAGCTCATCCTCGAGGCCCAGAACCTCACCGACGAGCGCAACAATCTCTACATCGACAGCCAGCGCAAGGACACGCTGTTCCAGACCCGCATCGGACGCACCTTCACGTTCGGCGTCAACTTCCAGTTCTGAGTTGCCTCCTTGGGCGGGACCTTTTCCGGGTCCCGCCCTTTTTTCTTCCACGACCTCAGAGGATATATCTCGAGATGCGCATGTTCCTGTCGGCCGCCGCTTTCGTCCTTGCCGCGTCCGGCGCCGCCGCCCAGCAGGCGCCCGTCCCCGGGGCGACGCTTACCATTCGCGGGGACCAGCCGGGATCCAAGATCGACCGCCGCATCTTCGGCCAGTTCGCCGAGCATCTCGGCACCGGAATCTATGGCGGCATCTGGGTCGGACCCGATTCCAAGATCCCCAACACGCGCGGCTATCGCAACGACGTGGTCGCGGCGCTGAAGGCGCTGCACGTGCCGGTGGTGCGCTGGCCCGGCGGCTGCTTCGCCGACGAATATCACTGGCGCGAGGGCATCGGCCCGCGCAAGCAGCGTCCGGTCAAGGTCAACACCCATTGGGGCGGCGTCACCGAACCGAACAGCTTCGGCACGCACGAATTCATGGATTTCGCCGAGCTGATCGGCGCCGAGGCCTATGTGTCGGGCAATGTCGGCAACGGCACGCCCCAGGAAATGGCCGAGTGGGTCGAATATATGACCGCGCCCGCGGGCAGCCTGGCCGATCTTCGCGCGAAGAACGGCCGCAAGCAGCCGTGGAAGCTCCCCTATTTCGGCCTCGGCAACGAGCTGTGGGGCTGCGGCGGCAACATGCGCCCCGAATATGCCGCCGATCTCACGCGGCGCTACGGCACCTTCGTCAAGGTCCCCTACGAGACCAAGACGCTCAAGATCGCGAGCGGCGCCAATTCGGTCGACTATAACTGGACCGAAGTGATGATGCGCGAGGCGAGCAAGGCCTTCGACGGCATCGGCGTCCATTACTACACGGTCCCCGGCAGCTGGGGAAAGAAGGGCTCGGCGACCGATTTCGACGAGGCCGGCTATGCGCTCACCTTGTCCAAGACGCTCCAGATGGAGGAGCTCATCACCAAGCATTCGGCGATCATGGACAAATATGATCCGAAGAAGCGGGTGAACCTCGCGGTCGACGAATGGGGTACCTGGTACGATGTCGAGCCGGGCACCAATGCGGGCTTCCTCTACCAGCAGAACACGATGCGCGACGCGGTGGTCGCCGCGCTCAACATCAACATCTTCACCCGCCACGCCGATCGCGTCCGCATGGCGAACATCGCGCAGATGATCAACGTGCTCCAGGCGATGATCCTGACCGACGGATCGAAGATGGTGCTGACGCCCACCTACCACGTCTTCGAGATGTACATTCCCTTCCAGGACGCCACCTTCCTGCCGATCGAGGTCAAATCGTCCTGGTACGCCAACGACCAGTGGAACGTGCCGGCGGTGAGCGCCACCGCGGCGCGCGATACCGCCGGCGCGGTCCATGTCGCGCTGGTCAATGTCGATCCCAACCGCCCCGCAACCGTCACCGCGGCGCTGGCCGGCTTGTCCGCCACCCGCGTGGAAGGACGCGTGCTCACCGGCGCCATCCAGGCACACAACAGCTTCGACGCACCCGACAAGGTGCGGCCGGTGCCGTTCACCGGCGCCAGCGTCTCGGGCGGGACGCTCACCGCGACCCTGCCCGCGGCATCGGTGGTGGTCCTGACACTCAAATAGCGGGCCGGGCGCAGGCGGGCGGACTTCGCGTCCCTCACCGCCCGCGCCGCTTGCTCCAGGAAATAAAACCGAAATATAAAACACTGGTCCACTAAATGGAACTCGATTGACTCTCGCCTGAAGCGAGGGCAGCCTCCCCAAAACGATAGGGGAGAGAAGGATGCTGGCGGCACTTATCATCGCGGCAAGCAGTCCGGCGATCGCGCAAGCGGCACCGGTGGTTGCAGGCCGGCAGGTCGAGCGGCTCGATCGCGGGCTGGTGGCAGTACCCGCGGCGGATGGCGGCAACCATGTTTCCTGGCGGCTGCTCGCGACCGATCCCAAGGGCACGCGCTTCACCCTCTATCGCGACGGCAAGCCGATCGCCCGCGTGAACGGCACCGGCGCGACCAGCGTCCATGACAAGGACGGCGGCGCCACATCGCGCTACGAGATCGCCACCGGCAACGGCCCGCGCCAGGCCGCCACGACCTGGGCCTCGGGCTATCTCTCGATCCCGCTCGACAAGCCCGCCGACCGCACCGCTCCCGATGGCGAGACGTACAGTTATTCTGCCAACGACGCATCGGTCGGCGATCTCGACGGCGACGGCCGCTACGAGCTCATCGTCAAATGGTATCCCAGCATCGCCAAGGACAATGCCTTTTCGGGCTATACCGGCGAGACGCTGATCGACGCCTATACGATGGACGGCAAGCGGCTGTGGCGGATCGATCTGGGCCGCAACATCCGTTCGGGCGCGCACTACACTCAGTTCATGGTCTATGACCTGGACGGCGACGGCCGCGCCGAGATCGCGATGAAGACCGCCGACGGCACCGTGGACGGCGCAGGCAAGGTGATCGGCGACGCCAACGCCGATTGGCGCAGCGACGGCGGCGAAGTCGCGTCGAAGGACCGCACCGGATCCACGACCACGCCCGACGGCCGCCAGGTCTCGCGCCTGCAGGGACGCATCCTCAAGGGCCCCGAATTTCTGACCGTGTTCGACGGCCTGACCGGCAAGGCGCTGGCGACCGCGCCTTATGCGCCGCCGCGCGATCCGCGCACCGATTCCCCCACCCAGGAGCAGATGACCGAGACCTGGGGCGACGGCTATGGCAACCGTTCGGAGCGTTATCTGGCCGGCGTCGCCTATCTCGACGGGCATCGCCCGAGCCTGGTCTTCGGGCGCGGCTATTATGCGCGCTCGACGATCGCTGCCTGGGACTATCGCGACGGCAAGCTCAGCATGCGCTGGCTGTTCGACAGCGCGACACCGGGCAACGAGAAATATGGCGGCAACGGCAACCACCAGCTCTCGGTCGCCGATGTCGATGGCGACGGCCGCGACGAGGTCTTCTACGGATCGATGGTGATCGACGACAACGGCAAGGGCCTGTGGTCGTCCGGGCTGGGCCATGGCGATACGATGCATCTCGGCGATCTCGATCCGAACCATCCCGGCCTCGAGAAGTTCGGCGCCCACGAAGTGATGCGGATGAGCGGCAATCGCGGCGCGGCGATGCTTGATGCGAAGACCGGGGCGATCCTCTGGTCGACACCTGCCGACAAGGACACCGGCCGCGGCGTCAGCATGGACATCGACCCCCGCCATCCGGGCGAAGAGGCCTGGGCATCGAACTCGCGCGAGCTCTACGACGTCAAGGGCAACGTCATTCCCGGCGGGCATCCGCGCGCGGCCAATTTCGCCATCTGGTGGGACGGCGACCGTCTCCGCGAGCCGCTCGACGGCAAGAAGATCACCAAATGGGACTGGACGACCTCGAGCGAGAAGGTTTTGCTCGATCCCGAAGGCATGGTCTCGAACAACGGCACCAAGGCGAACCCGTCGCTCTCGGCCGACATCCTCGGCGACTGGCGCGAGGAGCTGGTGCTGCCGAGCGCCGACAGCCGCGAACTGCGCATCTACGAGACGCCCTTCTCTACCACCGAGCGCATCGTCACGCTGATGCACGACCCGGTGTATCGCCTCGGCGTGGCGTGGCAGAACACCGCCTATAACCAACCGCCGCACACCTCCTATTATCTTGGCGTGAAATGACGTCGTTTCGTGTCATCCCCGGCATCGTCACCCCGGCGGAAGCCGGGGCCCAGAGCCAAGAGCCGCACCGCTTGCGACTCTGGATCCCGGCTTCCGCCGGGATGACGGCGGCGGCTGGAGGACACGCGACATGCTGCTAGTCGCCTTCCAGATGGCGATGACTCAGGCCCCGCTGCATTTCGATCTCGAGCCGAACGCCCGGCCCGTCGCGGGACGCGTCGCGGTGGCGGCGGACAAGCCCTATGCGAAGGGCGGCTTCGGCTATGAGCCCGAGCGGCGGGGCAAGGAATTCCTGTTCTCTGCCGCCGTACCCGAAGGCAATTATCGCGTGACCGTGCGGCTCGGCGGACAGGTGACGATCAAGGCCGAGTCCCGCCGGTTGATGGTGCGCGACCTGACCACCAGGCCCGGCCAATATGTCACGACGAGCTTCATCGTGAACGTGCGCACGGCGCAGCTCGCTCCACCCCCCGCCAACGCGCCGGGCGGAAGCGCGGTGCGGCTCAAGGACCGCGAGCAAGGCAGCTACAGCTGGGACGAGAAGCTGACTCTCGAGTTCCTCGGCGATCCGCATGTCGCCTCGATCGATATCGAGCCTGTGAAGGTGCCGACGGTCTATCTGGCCGGCGATTCGACCGTGACCGATCAGCGCTCCGAGCCAGCCGCGAGCTGGGGCCAGATGCTGCCCGCGCTGTTCGGTCCGGGCGTCGCGATCGCCAACCACGCCGAATCGGGCGAGACGCTCAAATCCTTCGTGACCGAGCTCCGGCTCGACAAGCTGCTCTCGCTGATCAAGCCGGGCGACTGGCTGTTCATCCAGTTCGGCCATAACGACCAGAAGGCGAACTGGCCGCAGACCTATGCCGATGCGGAGATCGCCTACCCCGCCTGGCTCCGGACCTATATCGCCGAGGCGCGGCGGCGTGGCGCGCACCCCGTCCTGGTGACCTCGCCCGAGCGCCGCAACTATGACGGCGCGCGCGTCCGTCGGACGTTGGCAACCTATGGTGAGGCGGCCCGGAAAGTGGCGCGCGAGGAGCATGTCCCGCTGATCGACCTGCAGGAACGGACCGTCACGCTCTACGAAGCCCTTGGCGAGGCGCGCGCCGCCACTTTGTTCAACGAAGGCGGCAAGGATCGCACGCACCACAACAATCCCGGCGCCTGGTTCCTCGCCCGCGCGGTGGCGGCCGAGGTCGCGACGCAGGTCCCAGAACTGGCCGCCCATCTGAAACTCGAAACGCGCAGCTTCGATCCTGCCCATCCCCGGCTCGAGGAAGGCCAGATCCTGCCGAGCATCGCCGAAAGCGCGGTCCGTCCCGCAGGGAGCTGATATGAAGACGATCCATGCCATGCTGCTGGGCGCCGCAGGCGCCCTGGCCTCCCCCGCCGCCGCACAGGAGGCGAAGCCGACCGCCAATTTCGCCGCGCCGGCCAAGGCCTTCGGCCGCGTCTCCTATGATGCGCGGTCGTTGATGATCGACGGCAAGCGCATGATCATCTGGTCGAGCGAGATGCACGCCTTTCGCCTGCCTTCGCCCGATCTCTGGCGCGACATACTCCAGAAGATGAAGGCGAGCGGCTTCAACACCGTCGCCGTCTATTTCGACTGGGGCTTCCACAGCCCGAAAAAGGGCGTCTACGATTTCTCGGGCATCCGCGACGTCGATCGGCTGCTGACCATGGCGGAGGAGGAAGGCCTCTACGTCATCACCCGCGCCGGCCCCTATGTGAACGCCGAGCTGACCCGCGGCGGCTTCCCGGGCTGGCTGGTCAACCAGCGCGCCCGCGCCCGCACCGACGATCCCGAATATCTCGCGGCGTCGGACGAGTGGCTGACGCGGATCAACGCGATCATCGCGCGCCACCAGATCAACGGCGACGGCAAGGGCCATAAGGGCACCGTCATCCTCCACCAGATCGAGAACGAGCTGGCGCTGACCACCCCGGTCCAGCGCCGTTACATGGACCATCTCTACGCCAAGGCACGGGCGGACGGCATCAACGTGCCGATCTTCCACAACGATCAGGGCCGCAACGGCTATTGGGTGCCTGAGGATTCCAGGGTCGAGAAAACCGTCGCGGGTCCCAATGACCTCTATGCCTTTGACGGCTATCCCGGCGGCACCTGCACCGTCGAGGGCAAGCCGACGCGCGGATCTCCGGCGCCCGACTGGGGCTATTACGGCCCCGGCGGGGCGAAGGGCGGCGCCTCGGCCTCGCCCAACACGCCCGGCTTCCTCGCCGAGTTCGGCGGCGGCTGGTTCGATTATTGGGGGTCGAACGGCGGCTATGAATGCAATGCGATCCAGCGCGGCAAGCGCTTCCAGCGCGTCTTCTACGGCACCAACCTGGCCAACGGCATCTTCATCCAGAGCTTCTATATGGGCTATGGCGGCACCAGCTGGGGCTGGCTGCCCGCGCCGGTGGTGTTCACTAGCTATGATTATGGCGCGGCGATCTCCGAGACGCGCGAGATACGCTCCAAGGCCGAGGAGCTGAAGCAGCTCGCCGGGCTGATCGCGAGCGTGCCGGACCTTGCCGGCATGGTGCCCGCCGGCCCGGTGCAGGTCTCGTCCGACAAGGTCCAGGTCTATCACAACAAGAGCCCGGAAACCGACGCCCGCTTCCTGCTGGTGACGCACAAGCCGTCGAACGCCCGCACCGACGACCGTTTCACGGTCACTGCCGATCTGCCCGACGGCCGCTATGCGCTGCCGCTCCAGCTCGACGGCTTCGACGCGAAATGGCTGGTCGCGGGCGTGAACCTGGGCGGCCAGCGGCTGGTCTATTCGACCTCCGAGCTCCAGGCCGCCCTCCGCCAGGACAACCATGACCTGGTGCTGGTCTATGGCCGTGCGGGCGAGGCCGGCGAGACGGTGCTGCGCTATGCGAGAGCACCCCGCGTTACGGTGCTCGAAGGCGGCGCCACCGCCAGCTTCGATGCCGCCAAAGGCGACCTGAAACTCACCTATGAACATCACGGCCTCACCCGCGTCCGCATTACCGCCGGCGGCCGGCCCGACCTGCTCCTGCTGATCGGCGACGAGGCCGAGGGGACGAAGTTCTGGCGGCAAGGCGAGACGCTCGTCCGCGGCCCTGCGCTGGTCCGCAGCGCCACCGCCAAGGACGCCACGCTCGCCCTGACCGGCGACACGCGGGACGCGAGCCCGCTCGAAGTCTGGGCACCGGAGAAGCTGCGCGCGCTCAGCTGGAACGGGGCGAAGATCGCGGCGACACGGTCGGCCTCGGGAAGCCTGGTCGCGAATGCCGCCCTGCCCGGCCCCGCCGAATTCGCGCTGCCGTCTCTCACCGGCTGGCGGATGGCCGCTGGCACGCCCGAGGCGGATCCGAAGTTTGATGATTCCAATTGGCTGAAGATCGACAACCGCGCCTATGCCAGCATCACTGCGCGACCCGACGGCCAGCCCAACCTGCTGATGGACGCCTATGGCTTCCATGAGGGCGATGTCTGGTATCGCGGCCGTTTCGCCGGCGGCGCGCAAGCCGAACGCCTCCGGATCCATTACGGCGCAGGCGGATCGGGAATGGCGCAAGTCTTCCTCGACGGCGTGTCGATCGGCCAGAACGAGCTGCCGGGCGGCCTTCCGCGCCCGATCACGGCCGGAGCCTTCAGCATCGACCTTCCCGAACTAGCGCGCGCGGCGGGCGAGCACATCCTGTCGGTCATGGTCCGCAACAACGGCCATAACTGGGACCTCGATGCCGACGACTTCCACAAGGAGGCGCGTGGTCTGGTTTCGGCGTCGATCGAGCCGGTCGCCGGCCCCAGCTTCGCGGTCCCGATCGCATGGCGCATCCAGGGCCGTGCGGGTGGCGAGGACCTCGCCGATCCGGTGCGCGGCGTCGCCAACAATGGCGGCCAATATGGCGAGCGCATGGGCTGGCATCTCCCCGGCTTCGACGATCGAAGTTGGAAGGCAGCCAACGTGCCCGCGATCGAGACCCGGGCAGGAACGACCTGGTATCGCACCAGCTTCGATCTCGCGGTGCCCCAGGGGCAGGACGCCACCATCGGCATCGCCTTTGGCGACACGGGCAAGCCCCGCTCGCCCATCGCCGCCTATCGCGTGCTGATCTTCGTCAATGGCTGGAACATGGGCCAGTTCATCGCGCATGTCGGCCCGCAGCGTATCTTCCCGGTGCCCGAGGGCATCCTCGACCATCGCGGCCACAACATAATCGCGCTCGCCGTCACCTCGGACGGGGTCGCCGGTGATGCGCTGGAAGAGGTGAAGCTGGTGACGCTGCGGGACGTGAAGGGCGGCCTGCCCGTCCGTATGGTGCCTGCGCCCGCCACGCCGGGAGAGCTCAAATGAAGATCGATCGCCGTACCCTGCTCGCCGGCGCCGTCGCCGCCTCCGCTCCCCTGCCTGCGCTCGCCGTGCCCCTGGTGACCGAGCGCGTTCCGATCTGGCCGGGCCCGCCGCCGGGCGGCGAAGGGCTGAATGTGCGCGACGAGGTGGTGAAACGCTCGCCCAATGGCGCAGCAGACGACATCGCCTGGCCGCATGTGGCGACGCCGATGCTCAATGTGATCCCCGCAGCGAATCCCAACGGCGCGGCGGTACTGGTCGTCCCCGGCGGCGGTTACGCCCGCGTCGCGCTCGGCCGCGAGGGCTCGAGCATCTCGCGCATGTTCACGGCGCGCGGCATCACCGCATTCGAGCTCCTCTATCGCCTGCCGCATGACGGCTGGGCGGCGGGTCCGGACGTGTCGCTCCAGGATGCGCAGCGCGCGATCCGCTTGATCCGCGCGGGCGCCTCGCGATGGAAGATCGATCCCGCCCGGGTCGCGGTGACGGGCTTCTCGGCCGGCGGCCATGTCGCCGCGCGAACCGCGAGCCGCTTCGCATCGCAGACCTATGCCCCGGTCGACGAAGCCGACAAACAGTCGGCCCGGCCGACCGTCGCCGGCCTGTTCTTCCCCGTCATCACGATGCGCGAACCGGGCGCGCACGGTCAGTCGCGGCGCGAACTGCTGGGCAAGGATGCGAGCCCCGAGCGTGTGCTGCGCTATTCGGCCGAGAATGACCTGCCCGCCGACATGCCGCCGAGCTTCGTCGCACACGCCGCCGACGATCCCGTCGTGCCGCCCGCCAACAGTCTCCTGATGTTCGCCGCACTCCAGTCGGCAAAGATCCCGTCCGAGCTGCATATCTTCGAGAAGGGCGGCCACGGCCTTCCTATGGTCGAGGACGGCAAGGAGCATCCCTGGCCGGGCCTGTTCGAACGCTTCGCACGCCGCCACGGCCTCTAGCGCCGGGACGACGCGCGACAGTCAACGCGGCGACGCGAAGTCCGCCGGCTGGTTCAGCACATAGGTTTCCCATTCGGCCCGATTGTGGAAATCGAGCCCTTTGCTCCATGCAGCGCCCATATAATAGACGAAGGGCTTGCCGGGAGTAACGCGCAGCATCACCAGATAATTGTCGGCGTCCTGGCGCACCTCGGCGATCATCGCGGGGTCGACCATCAGGCCGATCCCCATCGCCCCCTTGTCAGGATCCTCGGGTGTCCAGAAGCTGAAACGGCCCTTGGCGCGATCCGCCAGGAAGATGCCCGGCTCCTGCGACGTCGCGCGCTTCGAGATGCCGATGGCGACCAGCAGCGGCTCCGGTTTGTCCGAGCCGATCGTCGAGACCATGCGCGTGAAATTGGTGCCGAGCGGCAGCGTGAAGCGCCGCGTCTCCCACACCTTGCGATCGACCGCGACGGGCCAGGGCGCGTAGTCGACCTCGAAATCCGCGACCTCCGGTCCGTCCTTGAGGATCCGATATTTCGCCCAGTTGCGCGACACCCACAGCTTGTTGTCCGCCCAGATGCCGAGCCCGCCCGCACCGCGGAAGGTATTGACGTTGTAGAAGTCGATTCCCTCGCCATGATAGTCGTGCTGCTTTCCGGTGCGCAGCTGCCGCTCCATGAACGGCCAGACGACATTCTTGCCCCAGGCGTCGATCCCCGAGGTCGAGGGCGGCTCCTCACGCTCGAGCGCGGGACCGTAGATCCGGTGCGCGGTGCGGTCATTCTCCCAGAGGATATCGTCGAAGCGATAGGGCGCGAACTTGACGCTCGCGCGCGGCCGCTGCTCTGCCGCCGGCGGCGGCGCGAGCGGCAGGGAGATCTTGGGCATCGTCACGCCATCGGCGCGCGGCGACGATGCGGCGGCAGGCGCGGCCTGGGCGGCGGGATCATAGCCGAGATCGAGCATCGCCTGGCGCTCGGCCATCGAGCGCTGCCACCCGGCGATCTGTTCCGGCGTGCCATTCTCCGGCCGCGGCCGAAGCGCGATCGCGACGCGTATCGGCCCCTTCGGATCGGCTTTCGGCTCGGCAAGCGGCAGAGCCGCGACTGGCTTGCCGAGGTTCATCACCTCGGTCCCGGCGAGAAGCAGAGCGCCGGTCCCGTACAGCGCATGATCCTCCGGGCGCGAAGGCGCGGGCTGATCACCGGCGCGCTGCGCATAGCCGAGCAAGCCGTCGGGCTGGATCAGCGCGGCGAGCCCTGCCCATGCCCTGGTCACGCGGGGAAGATAGGCGTTGCGATCGAGCAGGCCGTGGTTGATCCCCCAAGCCATAGCATAGGTGTAGAAGGCCGAACCGCTGGACTCGGGCCCCGGCGGATCGGTCGGGTCGAGCAGGTTGGTCGTCCATAGACCGTCCTCGCGCTGCAACCTGGCGATGCTCGCCATCATCGTCTGGAAGACGCCGACATAGCGCTGCCGGGTCGGATAATTGTCGGGCATCGTGTCGAGCAGCCGAGCCAACCCCGCGACGACCCAACCATTGCCGCGGCCCCAGAAGACCGGCTTGCCGGTCTTCGTCTTGGCCGTGCGGAAGCGCTCGTCGCGGAAGAACAGGCCGTGCTCCCTCGACCAGAGCCGGTCGTAGGTGCGCCACCATTGCGCGTCCATCGCCTGGAGATAGCTGTGGTCATGGGTCTGCGCGGCCATGCGGGCAAGCACCGGCGGTGCCATGAACAATGCGTCGCACCACCACCAGACGAGCTTGTCCGGCGCGGGCTCGAGCTGCAGATGGGGAAGATTATAGTCGAGCCGGTCGCGGAGCGGCGCGATCTCGCCGGCCTCCCCGCTATGCGAATAGAGCTCCTGATAGACCTCGCCGATCGCGATATTGTCCGCATCGAGCATGTTGCGCGGCGACCAGGCGCCGAGCAGCCCGAAATTATAATGTTCGGCGACGCTGCGCAGATAGGTCCGCGCGCCGGTCTCGTCCGACACGCGCGCCAGCCGGCCGAGCCCGATCAGGAATGTCGCCGCGATCCAGTTCGCCGATAGACCGCGG
The DNA here is from genome assembly GCA_966211615.1 of uncultured Sphingomonas sp. Taxonomy (GTDB): domain Bacteria; phylum Pseudomonadota; class Alphaproteobacteria; order Sphingomonadales; family Sphingomonadaceae; genus Sphingomonas. Next base: position 108,864 of record CBIHNZ010000004.1, on the reverse strand, counting down.
AAGCTGCGCTGCGGAACGTAGAGCGGCGCTTCCTTCAACTGCGCCATCTGCGCCGCTGCGCTATGGTTGAGGAGGTCGAGCACCCGCGCCGGATCGGGCACAGTGGCCGGGTCGAAGCGGGCGATCGGCACCGCCGCCGCGGGCGCAGCCTCGGTCTGGGCGATTGCCGCCGCGGGCATCGCCATGCCGGTCGTCGCCAGCAGCCCGAACAGCGCGCCCAGGTGTCGGGAACGGCTCATGGGTGCACCGAGAGCGAAACGCTGGCCGGCTTGAGTCCCGCCGCGGTCGCGCGGACGCGGACGGCTCCCGTCCCGGTACCGCGCAGCATCGCCAGCGCGCGCCCGGCCAGAACCGGCCGCTCGGCTTCGGAGAACAGGGTGTGGTCGGTCGGGCTGCCATTGTCATAGGCGGCGAGCACGGCCGCACCCTCGATCGAGATGCGGACGCGATTGGTGGCGCTGGGCACGACGACTCCCTTGGCATCGACGACTTCGACACGGACGAAGCCGATCGAATCGAAGTCGCTTCCGATCGCCGGCGTCTCGGCGACCAGCCGGATCGCCGCCGGCGCGCCGGAAGTGCGCAGCTCGTCGGTCGCCACCGTGCGTCCCGCGGCGTCGCGGGCCACCGCCCGGACCGTCCCGGGCTCGAAGCCGACCGCCCAGCGTCGTGCGCTGTCGTCGGCATTGCGCGCCTTGCTGCCCAGCGAACGGCCGTTGAGGAAGAGCTCGACCGCCGCCGCATTGCTGTAGACCTCGACGGTCTCGGGATGCGCGTCGCGGCGCTCGGGGCTCCAGTCCATCAGCGCCCCGGGACCCCGGGGCTGCGGCATCGCCACGCCGGTCATTGTCGGCAAAGCACTGGTGTCGACATTCTCGTTGATGCGGCGGGCGATCTTGACCACCGGCGTCTCGGCCCACCAGCTCGCCCGTTCCCAGCCGATCGGCTTAACGAAATCGGTGCGGTCGACCAGGCCCGAAGGATTGCTGATGCTCGGCCATCCCGCACGATCGGCCTCGCCGAGATAATCGACGCCGGTCCACAGGAACATGCCGGCATAGGCGGGATTGTCGCGCACCGGCAGCCAGGAGTCGCGGTTCTTGCTGTTCTCGGTTCCGATGATCTTGCGGCTCGGCTTGTCGGCATGCGCCTTGGCGAGTTCGCGCTCGCGATAATTCTGGCCGACCACGTCGAGCATGTCGGCAAGGCCGTTCTGATAGTCGCCGGTGGTGTTCGGGCGGAACAGCGCCATCGTCACCGGCCGGGTCGGATCCTCCTCGTGGAAGATCTTCATCAGCCGCTCGATGATCGACTTGGCGACCAGCGGGTACGGCGTATCGTGGATCTCGTTGCCGATCGACCAGATCACCACGCTCGGATGGTTGCGGTCGCGCCGCGCGAAGTCGCGCGCGTCGAGCGAGGACCAGTCGGTGAAGAACAGGTGATAGTCCTGCGGGTTCTTGGCGACCGTCCACATGTCGAACGCCTCGTCCATCACGACCAGCCCGAGCCGGTCGCACAGGTCGAGGAATTCGGGCGAGAAAGGATGGTGCGCGGTGCGGATCGCATTGACGCCGAGCGCCTTGAGCCCGCGCAGCCGCCGCTCGTAGACGGCGAGCGGCACCGCCATGCCGAAGGCCCCGCCATCGGCGTGGATCGCGACGCCCTTCAATTTGATGTTGCGGCCGTTGAGCCAGAAGCCGGTGTCGGCCTCGAACCGCGCGTCGCGCAGGCCGAAGCGCTCGACCTGCCGGTCGAGCAACTCTCCCCCATCGGACAGCAACGTGACCTCCGCGCGATAGAGCGCGGGATCGTCGAGGCCCCACAATCGGGGATCCGCCACCCGCATGCGTGCTTCGAGCGGTGTGGCGCGCCCCACGTCCAGCGCCGTCGTGGTGCTCTCTCCGCGTGCGACGGTCTTTCCGTCCGGCGCGACGATCGCCACGGCGATCCTGCCGGTCTTGGCCCGGTCGGCGAGATTGCGGATCGAGGCTTGAATGCTGATTTCGGCGCCCGCACGGCTCACCTGCGACGCCCGGACCGCGATGCCCCATTGATCGAAATGCGCGTCGCCGCTGACCACCAGGCGGACATGGCGATAGATGCCGCCGCCCGCATACCAGCGCGACGCGGGCTGGGCCGAGGTGTCCGCGCGCACCGCGAGGACATTGTCCCCTTCGGCTTCGAGGAACGGCGTCAGCTCATAGCGGAAGCTGGCATAGCCATTGGGCCGGTGGCCGACATGCCGGCCGTTGATCCACACGCCCGATCGCTCCATCACGCCGTCGAACTCGACGAACACGCGCCGTCCGCGCGCGCTCGCCGGCAGGCGGAAATGCTTGCGGTACCAGGCGACACCGGTCGGCAGCCACGCGCCCGATCCGGTGCTCCGCGCCTTTTCATCGAACGGGCCGGCGATCGCCCAGTCGTTCGGCACATCGACGGGCTTCCAGCCGCGGTCGTCGAATCCCGGCGCTGCGGCGTCGGCGCTGTCGCCGATCATCAGCCGCCAGTCCTTGTCGAGCGGCATGCGCTCGGTCGGCTGGGCGAGCGCGGTTCCCGCGCACAGCAGCGAGAATGCCGCCAGCACCGCGCGGCACGCGTCGCGCAGCCTCACTTCGCCACCACTTCTATTCCGTGGGGCTGACCTGCAGCGTCTGGCGGCAAATTTGCGTTGAGTCCCTTCGGATCGATGCCGGCAACACCCGTTGCGCCAAGCGCCAGCGCATGGCCAATCCCGCGACTCAGCCGCATCGCATCCCCTCTTTCTCGACTTAATGTCGTTCCATATGTCATGATAGCAGTTCAAAATATGGAGTAAAGAACCGGCAGACCGGTCGCCCTTTGCCGTTCGTGAATGCTTGAGCCGACGCCAAGTTTTCACGCAATTTCAATGTTATAATACTTCCGAACATTGGCTAGGCCGATTTGTCATACCACAGGGTTGCAACCTCCCTTTGTTGTGCTAGTTTTTACGAAGTGGACTAACATTCCACATGATGAATTGACCGGTAGGCGCCGGCAATTCGACAGGGGCGCCTAGAGGCGGGGGACAAGACAACCATCGGTCCCGCCTCGAATCTGCCCGGGCATCGAGGAGAGGGGAAAAATGGCTGATCGACTGAAACTGCGCCCGCGCATGCGTGCTACGGCCTCCTGGGCGGTTCTTGGACTTGCGTTGACTTGCGGCGGGCAGGCGATGGCGCAGGTCTCGCCCGCGACCACCGAACCGACGGCAGTTCCGGATGACGGACAGGAAGCGGTGCAGGAAGAGACGATCGTCGTCGTCGGCGCCCGCGCGAGCCAGCAATCGGCCAACAATCGCAAGAAGACCGCCCGGACGGCGACCGACTCGATCGTCGCCGACGACATCGGCTCCTTCCCCGACCGCAACGTCAACGAAGCAATTTCGCGCATCCCGGGCGTCGCGCTGTCGCGCAACGAATTCGGCGAGGGCGACGGCGTCGCAGTGCGCGGCAACGGCCCGGACCTCACGCGCGTCGAACTCGACGGCATCGGCGTGCAGAGCACCAACGGGCTGGCGATCGCCAACGCCACCGGCCGCGGATCCGATCTGCGCGAGCTCCCCGCCGAGCTGGTCAAGAGCGTCGACGTGGTAAAGGGCTCCACCGCCGACATGACCGAGGGCTCGCTGGGCGGCACCGTCCAGATCAAGACGCGCACCGGCCTCGACTTCAAGAAGCCCTATTTCTCGGTCCGCGCCGGGGCCGGGCAGAATTCGCTCGGCAAGGACTGGACGCCGGATTTCAATGCCGTCGCGGCAAGCAAGTTCTTCGATGACCGGCTGGGCGTGATCGTCAGCGGCACTTATTCGAAGATCCAGAACAACGGCCACGGCGTCGAGAACACGACCAGCAACAATCGCGGCTATTCGCGTCTGTTCGATTTCGACAACTCGCCCGAGAAGACCTTCTCGTTCAACCCCGCGACGGTCGGCACCGACGCCGCGGACGTCCCCTTCGCGAACAGCACCGCGCCCGACGGTACGACGCTCACGCCGCGCGAGCTGGTCGGCCTCGCGGCAGGCGCCACGAGCAAGGCGCAGTGCCTCCAGATATTCCCGAATGCCGCCGCCACCGCGGCGACGGCGGTGCGCGCTCAGCGCATCCTCGAGCAGCAGACCTGCCTCAATCAGTGGAACGACTACACGCCGTCGCTGATGCGCAACTTCATGAACGAGCAGACGGACAAACGCTATTCGATCGATGCACGGGTCGATTATCGCGTCACCGACAATCTGACGGTCTTCGCCAAGGGCACCATCGCCAACCGCAAGGTCCATGATCAGAACCGCAGCCGCACGCCGGTCTCGCTGTTCAATCAGAACCTCGCCGGCACCTTTGTCGACACGACCACCGGCTATCCGCGCGTCCGCTCCGTCTCCCCGAACGCCCCGACCGGCTATTATCTGTTCGACCCGGTCTATGGTTTCAACAACGTCGCCAACAACGCCACTTTGGGCAATGTGCTCAACGTCGTGCCCAGCAGCGTCGTGGTCGACAGCGCGCATAACGTCACCGCGATGACGCTGACCAACAATTCGGTCGGCATCGACCAGATCGAGAACACGATCGACACCAAGACCAAATATGCCCAGGTCGGCGCCGAATATCGTGGCGATCATCTCGAGATCGACCTGTGGGGCGGCTATACCAAGGCGAGCACGAGCCGCGCCGACATGCGCACTTCGCGATCCTATGCCTATGGCGACGCGACGATGACGCTGCAGCCGAACGGCCTGTGGGATGTCGAACTGCCTTCGAACTATGACGAGAGCAATCCGGCCAATTTCGTGCAGCTCACAACGCCTCCCTGCGTGTCGGGCGGAACCAATCCCGCCACCTGCACGGGCCAGGCGGCGGTAGTAGCGGGTCCCAACGGGCCGGCGACCCCCGCCTATCTCGTGGCGCAGATGCCGCGGACCACGCCGAGCTTTTCGATCCAGTACACGCCGGCACTGGGTGAATCGACGGAGAAGACGGCCAAGTTCGACCTTGCCTACAAGACGCAGGAGGCGATCCCGTTCATCACGCGCTTCAAGGTTGGCGCGATGTACCGAGCCAATGACATCAAGCGCTGGAACAATGGCGGCTACACCGTCAGCCCCGCCGTCGGTACCTTCGGTGCGGCAGGCTATGTCCCCGCCGTGATCGTGCCGACCGCGATCGTCCGCGGCAGCTATCGTGCCTGCGAGCCGACCGCCGGATCGTCGGCAGCGGGCGGTCTCTCGTGTAATTTCGGTTTCGTGCCCAGCACCAATCCGGCCAATGTCCGCTCGGGCGTCGACACGCTGACGCCGGATCAGCTGCGCGCCCTTTTCGAGAACACGCTCGAGCCCGCCACCTCCGCCTATTTCGGTGACCTGCCCAATCGCGGAACCTTGCCGCCGGCTTGGCAGGGTATCCGCACGGACAAGCTGTTCGAGCAGTTGGGCGCAGCGCAGTTCATGAACTTCGACTGCCTCAAGACCTGCATGGGCAGCGACGGCAAGATGTACGACCAGCCGATCACGCGCGTCCAGGAGACGATCAAGAACGTCTACGGCATGGTCGATTTCGAGCAGAAGCTGCCCTGGGGCATGGTCTTCAACGGCAACGCGGGCGTCCGCGGCGTCTTCCGGACGGTCAAGGGATCGGGGCTGCAGACGATCCGCGTGGTCCGAACGACAGCGTCCTACAACCCGGCCACCCCGGATGCCACCGCAGGCATCGTCAATTACGATTTTTCGCAGCCGGTGACGATCGACTCGTCGACCAACGACTGGCTGCCGAGCGTGAACCTCAATCTCTGGGGCTTCGACAACAGCGTCGTATTCCGGCTCTATGGCGGCAAGACGCTGGCCTGGCCGAACATGAACAACATGATACCCAGCGGCACCTGCACCGCCTATGACGAACGCGAAGTGCTCGATCCGGGGGTCGACGATCCGGCCGGCTGCCCGGCGGGCCGCGTCGGCAATCCGGGGCTGAAACCGTTCACCGCGTGGAACTACAACGCCAGCCTCGAATGGTATCCGAACGCCGACACGCTCTTCTCGGTGACCTACGGCAAACTCGACGTGAAGGTCGGCAACCCCATCAACGTGACGGTGCTCAGCAAGCCCTTCGCCGGAAGCACCCAGACGAATCCGGTCACCGGCGAGCCCCTCGCCGATGTCGAGTTCCTGGTGCCGACCTATGCCAACGGCCCCGGCTACAAGCGCGACATCTGGGAGTTCTCGGTCAAGACGGCCTACACCTTCCTGCCCTGGTTCCTGAAATATACCGGTGTCGACGCCAACCTCTCGGTGCTCAGCTCGGCGGTCACCAGCGGGCAGCAGGATCCGCTGACCGGCGATGTGATGCTGCCGCCGGACGAGTCCAAATACTACGCCAACGCCTCGCTCTGGTACGACGACGGTAAGCTCAACATGCGCGTGTCCTATCAGTACCGCACGTCGCGCTTCACCTGCATCACGCCGTGCGGCGGCAACACCACCGACATCAACTATCCGGGCGAGCAATGGACCAATGTCCGCCTGGTCGCTCCCGGCTACAATCCCGGCGTTCCGCGGTTCAATGACTCGAGCACCTTCATCGACGCGAAGATCTCGTACAACATCACCCGCAACTTCCAGGTCTATCTCGAGGGCCGTAACATGACGCGCGAGGCGCAGACGGTCTCGACCGGCGGCTATACGGACTTCGCCGACGGCACGCCGAAGATCATGCGCCTGCAATATGGCGGCCGCCGCGTCATGGGCGGCGTCCGCGTCCAGTTCGGCAACTGACGCGAAACGGGCCGTTCCCGTACGGAACGGCCCGTTCACTACCGGCGGTCCTTAGGCGGAGCGCGACCGGAGCGGGAGACATGGGGACGACCGGACCACCTCGCATATCGCTCGCGGACGGTGCCGCGGCTGCGCGCCATGCGCTCGACCAGACCGGGCTCGGAGCAATCGAGATACCGCGCGCGCCACTCGACGACCTCCCCTATCGCGACTTCGTCCGCACATTGCTGCGCGCGCAGGGCTTCAAGCTCGACTTCAACCGGCTGGATCCGGATGCGGCATTGGCGATGGTGTCCGACCAGCTTCTCGGCCCCGGCGCCTATCTTCGCGAGCGCGAGCTTCTCGCCGCGGACATCGCCGCGCTCGCGGACCTTGCCGGCGGACTGGTCGGCAACCGGGCGTCGGTGACGATCCGCACCTATTTCGCGCCGGGTGACCTGGTCTGGCATGTCGACCGCGTCAACGAACCCGCCGCCTTCCGCCTGTTATGGCCGCTGGGAAGACCGGCCGGCATGCGCCTGACGCCGGCCGACAATATCGATGCGCCCCTCCACCGCGCCTATATGCGCCGCGAGCACCCCCTGCTCTGCCGTCTCGACGCGCGCGTGCTGCGCAGCGGCGCACCGGTGGAGGCGCTCTGGGCGCATCGTCCGGAGCAGGTCGCGGCGATGGCGTCGGGGCGCTTTCCCTTCCTGCTCGATCCCGCCCGGGAAGTCGCAGTTACCCCCGGAGCGGTCAGCATCCACCGGATCGAAACCCCGATGCGGGCCGGTGCCTATCACCGCGCGTCCTGGGCGAACCGGCAATCCCCGGGGCTGCAGGTCGTGATCACGGCGGTATCGGACCCGCCCTGATGCGGTATCGCCGCCTCGGACGGATGGGACTCCAGGTCTCCGAATGCGCGATCGGCACGGCCCGGTTGGCGGCGCCCGGTTCGGATCGCGCCGAAGCGCGCGCAATGGTCGCAATGGCGCTCGACCACGGAGTCAACGCCTTCGAGGTCGCCGCGGGCGATGGTGACGCGGTCGATCTGCTCGGCGAAATCCTCCGGTCCGAGCGCGCGACGCATCGCGTGCATGTCTTCACCCGGGTCACGTCGCGCGTGCCCTTCGCGCTCCCTTCTCCCCATGTCCCGGTGCAGCAGGCCTATCCCGGCAGCCATATCCGCGCCGAGACCGAGGCCCTGCTCGCCAGGCTGGGCGTCGAACGCCTCGCGCTCCAGCAACTCCACGCCTGGTGCCCCGAATGGCTGGGCGAAGGCGATTGGTTCGAGACGATGACCCGCCTGCGCGAGGAGGGGAAGATCGCCGGCTGCGGGGTATCGCTCTTCGATCATGACGTCGACGCCGCGCTCGAAACCGTCGCCAGCGGCGCCGTCGATGCGGTCCAGGCGATGTACAACATCTTCGATCAGGGCGCTGCCGCGGCGCTGCTTCCCCGCTGCATCGAACGGGATGTCGCGGTGATCGCACGCTCCCCGCTCTACTTCGGAGCACTCGCCGACATGGCCCGAGACTATCCGCGAGGCGATTGGCGCGCCGAATATTTCTACGACGCGCACCGGCGCGAAACATCGCAGCGTATCGAAAGGCTCGCCTGCACAGCCACGTCGCTCAACAGCTCGATTCCCGCCTTGGCGCTGCGCTTTTGCCTGTCGCATCCGGCCATTGCGACGGTCGCACTGGGCATGCGCACATGCGAACAGCTCGGCGCGAACCTGCAGGCGTTGCAGGATGGACCGCTCGATGCGGAGACGAGCCTGTCGCTCGCCGTGCACAAATGGCTGTGCTGACCAGGCCTCGGCCGGCCACTGCTCCCACACAGGTTCGAACGGTTCCGGCCTGACCCCTTGGGCTAACCCAAGGAGTCAGCCCTCCACATCGGGCAGATCTGCGTTAGGCATCTTAAATTCCGCACCATGCCCTTGACAGCAAGCCGCGCAATTATATCTGCCTACGCAGATACTGCATGGTGAGATGAATGGCCGTTTTCAGCCTTGAAGATTGCGCGACCAGCCGCGCGCCGGGTCGCCTGCTGCGCCGGCTCGACAAGATCATGGCGACCTATGTCGAATCGAAATTCGACGGGCTCGACCTGAGCTTCCAGCAATGGGTCGCGCTGAAGGTCGTGCGCGACGGTGTCGTCGGCAATGCCGGCGAGCTGTCGCGCGAACTGGGCATCACCACCGGCGCCACCACCCGGATGATCGACGTGCTCGAGGCCCGCGGCCTGATGGAGCGCGATCGCTGCACCGAAGACCGGCGCGTGGTGCGTCTCGTGACGACCCCCGCCGGCAAGGACGTGGTGCTGAAGCTCCAGGTCAACGTCGTCGCGGTGTGGAACGAGGTGCTCGCAGACTTCACGCAGGACGAGGCAGGGATGCTGGTGGACCTGCTGATCAAGCTGCTCGCCGCCGCCGAGCGCGTTGCCGGCGGCGTGACCGAGGACAAGGAGATCGAGGAATGAAGCGCGCCATCGGTCTCACGGCGCTGACCGCGCTGCTGCTCGCCGGCTGTGCCACCGTGCCGCACGACCCGCCGCAGGTGGCACAGGTGCAGCCGACCGCGCTCGGGCTCGACGCCCAGACCCCGGCGATCGATGCCGAATGGTGGACCGCGTTCGGCGATCCACAGCTCGACCGGCTGGTGGCGATGGGCCTGGCTGGCAACCCGACACTGGAAAGCGCGCTGGCCCGCGTCCGCGCCGCCGAGGCGGCAGTAGACGTGCGCCACGCCGACCAGCTCCCGCAGGTCACGGCCGATGGCCAGTCGACCTATCAGCGCTTCCCCGAGAAATATATCTACCCGCCGCCCTATGCCGGCTCGGCCTGGCCGATCACGACGCTGCAGGCCAATCTCAGCTGGAACCTCGACCTGTTCGGACGCCAGAAGGCATTGGTCGCCGGCGCGCGAGCCGATGCCCAGGCGGCGCGGCTCGACGCGGCGGCAGCGCGGCTCGCGATCACCACCTCGATCGCCCAGGCCTATGTCGGGCTGGCGCGGTCGGAGCGGCTGATCCAGGTCGCCAACGGCTTCGTCGAGACCCGCCAGCAGGCGCTGCGCTACGTCCAGTCGCGGATCAAGAACCAGCTCGCGAGCCAGTTCGAGCTGCGCCAGGCCGAGACTCTTCTCGCCGAAGCGGAGCAGGCGCGGACCCGGGCGGACGCCCAGCACGACCTGCTGGTCCATGCGTTGGCCGCACTGGTCGGGCGCGGTGCCGATTTCTATCCGCAGATCACCGCCCCGGCGCTGGCGCTCGACAGGCCGCCGACGGTGCCCGATGCCTTGCCCGCCGACCTGCTCGGTCGCCGTCCGGACCTGCTCGCGGGGCAGGCGCGGATCGATGCGGCCGCCGCGGGACGCCGCGTGGCGCGCACCGATTTCCTGCCCAACGTCAATATCGAGGCACTGGCCGGCTTCGCCGCGCTCGGCCTCGGCAATTTCTTCGATCCCGGCGCACGCACTTATGGCGCGGGACCGGCGATCCACCTGCCGATCTTCGAGGGCGGCAAGCTCAAGGCGCAATATCGCGGCGCCACCGCCGATCTCGACCGGGCAGTTGCCGATTATGATGGCGCGGTGCTCGGCGCGGTACGCGACGCCGCCGATGCGCTGACTCAGGTCCGCTCGGCCGACAAGGACCTGGCCGACCAGGGCCGCGTCGTCGCCGGATTGCGCGATACCGTGCGGCTCGACGGCGTGCGCGTCTCGACCGGCCTCGGCTCGCGGCTCGACACGATCGAGTCCGGCTTTCGCCTGCTCGAGGCCGAGCAGGCGCTGGTCGGGCTCCAGGCCGACGCACTCAACCGCCGCATCCAACTTATCGCCGCCCTGGGCGGCGGCTTCGATCCCAACCTGCCGCCCGCCGCGGCCCCTGCCTCGGACACGCACTCATGACCGATAATACGCCCGTCGACTGGAAGAACCGGATGGAAAAGGCCGAACCGCTGGAGGCCGAGGTGGAGATCGAGACGGTAACGCCGCCCGCGCCGCCCTCTCCGCCTCCCCCGCCCGCGCAGACCAGGTCACGCGCGCGCAAGATCGGCTTCCTGATCCTGGGCGCGGTGATCCTGATCGGCGCGATCGCCTATGGCGTGATGCTCTTCACCGCCCCGCCGAGCGAGCAGACCGACGATGCCTATGTCGGCGGCAACATCGTCGCGGTGACGGCCCGTGACGGCGGCACCGTGCTGGCGCTCCATGCCGACAACACCCAGCAGGTGACGCAGGGCGCGCCGCTGATCGACCTCGACCCCGCCTCCACCGACGTCCAGCTCGCCGCCGCCGAGGCGGCACTCGGCCGGGCGGTGCGGGCGGTGCGCTCGAACCATGCCGAAGTCGACGAGGCCGGCGCGGAGATCGCCCAGGCCCAGGCCGACCTGTCCAAGGCACAGAACGACTATTCCCGCCGCCGCGGCGCGGCTGCCGACGGCGCCGTCTCGGGCGAAGAGGTGAGCCACGCTGCCGATGCCGTCACCACGGCGCGCGCCACGCTCAACCTCGCCCGTGCCAAGCAGGCGCAGGCGGCGAGCACCGTTGCCGGCACCACGGTCTCGGAAAACCCGCAGGTGTTGGCTGCGATCGCCGATCTGCGCCAGGCCGCGATCAACAGCAGCCATATGAAGATCGCCGCGCCCGTTTCCGGCGTGGTGGCGCAGCGCACCGTCCAGCTCGGCCAGAAGGTCGCCGCCGGCACGCCGCTCATGGCGGTCGTGCCGCTCGACAGCCTGTGGATCGACGCCAATTTCCGCGAGACGCAGCTCCAGCACCTGCGCGTCGGCCAGCGCGCGACCATCCATGCCGACGTCTATGGCAGCGCCGTGACCTTCCACGGCAAGGTGCTCGGCCTGGGCGCGGGCAGCGGCAACGCCTTCTCGCTGCTGCCGCCGCAGAACGCCTCGGGTAACTGGATCAAGATCGTCCAGCGCGTACCGGTGCGCATCGCGCTCGATCCCGCCGAGCTCAAGAAGAACCCGCTTCGGGTCGGCCTGTCGGTCGATGTGCAGGTCGATACCAGCGACCGCTCCGGCCCGATGGTGGCCGGCAGCGCGCCGCCCGCCGGCGGTGTCCAGCAGAGCCTCGACGGTGGCCCCGCGATCGAAACGCGCATCCGTCAGATCATCGCCGAGAATCTGGGACGCGGCCGGTGAGCGGCCCGGCGGGCGGCCAGGCCGCGCCGCTGGCCGGCATCGCACTGGCGGTCACTTCGGTCGCGCTGGCACTCGGCACCTTCATGCAGGTGCTCGACGGTACGATCGCCAACGTCTCGCTGCCCACGATCGCCGGCAATCTCGGCGTATCGACCGACAACGGGACGTGGGTGATCACGTCCTTCGCGGTGGCGAACGGCGTGACGGTGCCGCTTACCGGCTGGCTGATGCAGCGCTTCGGCGTGGTGCGCACCTTCACGGCGTCGGTGGTGCTGTTCACCATCGCCTCGTTCCTGTGCGGCATCGCGTGGGACCTGCCCTCGCTGATCGCCTTCCGCATCCTCCAGGGCGCGGTCTCCGGACCTATGATCCCTGGCAGCCAGGCGCTGCTGATCGCGATCTTCCCCGACCACAAGCGCGGCACCGCGCTCAGCATCTGGTCGATGACCACGCTGACCGCGCCGGTGCTGGGGCCGGTGCTGGGCGGCTTTATCTCCGACAATTACCACTGGGGCTGGATCTTCCTGATCAATGTGCCGGTGGGCATCATTGCCGCCGCGATCAGCTGGCGCTCGCTCGCGAAGCGCGAGACGCCGACGCGCAAGCTCAAGATCGACACCGTCGGGTTGATGCTGCTCGCCTTCTGGGTGTTCAGCTTCCAGACCATGCTCGACCTGGGCAAGGATCGCGACTGGTTCCACAATCCGCTGATCGTGGCGCTCACCGTCTGCGCGGTGATCGGCTTCGCCGCCTGGGTGATCTGGGAGATGACCGACGGCAGCCCGGCGGTGGATCTGAGCCTGTTTAAGCGCCGCAACTTCGCGTTCGGCACGCTGGCGCTGTGCCTTGGCTATGCGCTGTTCTTCGCCAACAACCTGCTGCTGCCGCTCTGGCTGCAGGAGCATCTCGGCTATACCGCGACCTGGGCCGGCTTCGTCGCCGCGCCGAGCGGAATCGTGGCGGTGCTGGCGACGCCGATCGTCGCGCGGCTGAAGGTCGACACGCGCTGGCTCGCCACCGCTGCGTTCCTGGCGTTCGCCGCATCCTATTTCCTGCGATCGCAATATACGCCCGACGCCAGCTTCTGGACGCTGATGTTCCCGCTGCTGCTGCAGGGATTGGCGATGAGCATGTTCTTCGTGCCGCTCATCACCATCTCGTTCGACGGCCTGCCGCCCCAGCGTCTACCTTCGGCAAGCGGCATCTCGAACTTCGCGCGGATCACCGCGGGCAGCTTCGCCGCTTCGATCATCACCACCTATTGGGATCGGCGCGAGGCGCTGCACCAGACCCGGCTGAGCGAAGTGGGAACCGACTATTCCCCGGTCTATCGCCAGACCATCGACCAGCTCCAGGCGAGCGGGATGAGCCCGTTACAGGCGGCGGGATCGGTGATGCAGCAGGTGGTCAACCAAGCCTATCTGCTGTCTTCGCTCGAGCTGTTCTGGATCTGCGGCTGGCTCGCGCTGACCCTGATCCTGGTGACCTGGACCACCCGCAGGCCTGCGCCGAGCCAGCATGTGGTCGCAGCGGACTGAAACGGATCCGCGGACAGGGCAAGAAAAAGCGGGCCACGCTGTGAAGCGGGCCCGCTGAGGGTCGATGGGCCGAGGTGACGCCGGCCCATCGAGGAGGGTGTCGATCAGAACCGTGCCGATACGCCCAGCGAATAGGAGGCGTCGTCGAAGCGCATGTCGCGCGGCAGGGACGGATCGCCATAATAGCTGCGATACTTGGCGTGGGTCAGGTTGGTGCCGTCCAGCGTCAGGGTGATCCCCTTGCTGATCTCGTAGCCGATGCTGGCGTCGAGACGGCCGTTCGGGCGCACCTGGTTCAGGATGAGCGTCTGGCCGACGGGGCGGACATTGGTGCCGCCGTAATTCTCGTCATAATAACCCGAGCGATAGGTGTAGACGACGCGCCCGGTCAGGCCGGCCTTCTCGTACAGTCCGCCGATGTTGAAATTGTGCTTCGAGACGCCCTGGAGCTGCTGGCCGAACAGCGGGTCGCCCGGGGTCTTCACCTGGCTGTCGGCATAGGTGTAGTTGCCGAACACGCCGAAGCCGCTGAGCGCGCCGGGCAGGAAGTCGAAGAAGGTCTGGGCACTGACCTCGACGCCCTTCAGCGACACCTTGCCGACGTTGCGCGGGCGCGTGATGTTGTAGTCGAAGCCGTCGATCGTCTCGACCTGGCTCTGGCTGATCACGCGGTCCTTGATGTTCTTGTAATAGCCGCCGATCGCGATGAAGCCGTTGCGCGAGAAATAATATTCCAGCGTGGCGTCGAACGCGTCCGACTGTTGCGGACGCAGATCGGGGTTGCCGCCCGACCCTGCCGGAAGGATCAGGATGTTGGTCGAGATCAGATAGCTGAGGCCGGGGTTGAGATCGCCGAAGCTCGGCCGGGCGATCGCGCGCGAATAGTTGAAGCGCGCCTGCAGCCCGCCGCCGAACTTGAGCCGGGCGCTCGCGTTCGGCAGGAAGTTGTCGTCGCTGGTCTTCGCGCTGAACGGGGTAAGCACGGGTGCCGGGTTCGGGTTGCCCGGCGTTGCCGCCGGCGTCACGAAGGACGCGCCGGCGATCGAGCGATCGGTCCGCGTGTAGCGGAGGCCGATCTGGCCATCGAGCTGGACGGCCCCGCCGAACGGCACCTTGTACGCCGCCTGGACATAGCCGGCATAGGTCTTCTCGGCAGCATCGAACGAGCGGTCCGGGGTGAAGTCCGGGAAGCCCGCGCCCAGGCCGTAAAGCTTGCGCAGCTGGTCCTGGATCGCCGGATTGCGGAGCTGGTCCTGATTGGGGACGATCACGCCGAAGCCGTTGTTCACCGTCGGAATGCCAGACGCATGCGTGAGGAAGCCGGCGCCCAGGAACGGCACGTCGGAGATCAGCGTGCCGCAGACCGTGCCGCAGGTGCCGCCCAGCGACTGCTCATGGGTCGCGGTATGATCGGCGAAGCGGGCGCCGAACTGGATATTGTCGAGGATGCTGTCCAGCCGATAGACGCCGTCCACCTTGGCCGCGAACTCCTTGCCGCGGTCCCGGATATTGTCCTGGTTGAGCGGCGACAAAGCGAAATTGGCCGGATCGGTCAGCCCGTTGGCGGTGTCGGTATAGACCGTGCCGCCGCCGACATTGGTGTTGACGTTGGTGGTGATGCCGTTGCCGGCCTTGAAGATGTCCAGGATGAAGTTCTGGTTGCGGACGCGCGAGCGCTGGTACGAGATGTCGGTCGCCAGCGAGAGCGGCCCGGAATCATATTTCGCGCCCCCCGAGATCACATAGACCATGGTCTTGTCATGGTGCGCCTGGGTGCTGGTGAAGCCGCCATGGTTGGTGGAGGTGAAGGACTGCGCGGTGCACAGGTGCTGGACCGTGCCGTTGGGATCGTAGAAGCCCGCGCTGTTGACCGCATAGTCCTTGCACTCGCCGGTCGGCGTGACGTTGCTGAACGTGCCGCCGAAGACGTCGTCGATCAGGAAGAACGAAGCCGACTTGTTCTCATAGGCGGTGTACAGGCCGTTGGCGTAGATCTGGAGCTCGGGCGAGGGCTTCCACTGGAACGCGACGTTCGCCTGTTTGCGCTCGTAATCGCCCTCCTGGTTGAGGCCGCCGACGCAGGTCGGCGCGATCACGCCCGCCGCGCCCGGAGGCCCCTGGGTGCCGCTGCGGAAGTCGCAGTTGAACGCGATCGGGCGATTGAAATGGTTGAGCGCATAGGAGACGTCGGCGAGCAAGCCCATCTCGCCGATGCCGGTATCGAAGCGATCCGACACGAGCAGTCCCAGGACCGGGCTGACCTCCTGGGTGTTGCTCGTATAGATGGCGCGGCCATTGGCCGCCACGGTGAAGCCGTTGAAGTCGAACGGCTTGTGGAGCCGCAGGTTGATCTGGCCCGCGACGCCGCCTTCGATCAGATCGGCCGAGGTCGACTTGTAGACATCGGCGCCCGCCAGCGCTTCGGCGGGCAGGTCCTGATAGGAGAAGCCGCGGCCGACGCCGGTGAAGATCTCGCGCCCGTCCAGGGTAGTCAGGATGTCGGGCAGGCCGCGAACGATCGGGTTCACGATCTCGTTATTGTCGCCGACCGTGACCTGGACGCCCGGCACGCGCTGCAGCGCGGCGGCGACGGTGCGGTCGGGGAACTTGCCGATATCGTCCGCGACGATCGAATCGACCACGTTCGGTGAATCGCGCTTGATCGTCGCGGCCTTCGCCAGCGACTCGCGAATGCCGGTGACGATGATCTCGTCGCCCTGATCTTGCGCGCTCACATCGGCTGCGGCGGGGGACTGGTCCTGCGCCATGGCCGGCGTCGCACCCAGAAGGGCGAGCAGCGACACGGACGACAGAACGCAAAATCTCGAGATCATTCTACCTCTCCTGAAAACGATGGAACCAGCGGCTTTTCACATCCGGTTGCGCGCGACGGGTACATTCGTCGGTCAAATGAGACAAGTATTATTTGTCATACCACGAAAGCCAGTGGCATAGCGCTTGCCCGGCGCTCGGGCACGATCGTCTTCTTGCGAGGCCAAAGGGAAAATGCGCGGCCGCCGTAGCGTAAGCCGAGCGGCACTGCACTGGACAAGTCCACTTTGTCCTATTTATATGATTTCAAACTGCAGGAGAGAATCATGAAGCCCTATCGATGGACTCGACGTGTTGGACTCGCGATCGGGATGGGGCTTCTGGCGCAGGGCGCGGTCGCCCAGGTCGCGCCGGGCGGCCCGGTCACGCCCTATGTCGATCCCGCCAAGGCCTATCTCTTCGCGCACATGACCAAAGAGCATTACGGCGTGCTCTATTATTCGGTGAGCCTCGACGGGCTGCACTGGACCAGGGTCAACGGCGGACGGCCGGTTTCGCAGGACTATCACGGCCACGCCTCGATCGCGCGCGGCGGCGACGGCCGCTTCTACCTGGTCGGCAACAAGGGGGATGACGATCCGCTGATCCGTTTCTGGGTCTCGGACGACCTGATCCGCTGGACTCCGTTCGGCACCTACCAGCCTGATCTCAAGGATATTCCCGATCACCCGCACGCCCTGCAGCGGATCGGCGCGCCCAAGCTCTATTTCGACAAGCCCTCGGGGCAGTTCCTGCTGACCTGGCACACCCCCTCGGTCGAGGGCACGCGCGAGGATCCCGAGCGCTACTGGGCGAGCCAGCGGACGCTGTATGTCCAGTCGAAGGACCTCAAGACCTTCGCCGCCAAGCCGCGCCGCCTGTTCACCTGGGACATGGCCACGATCGACACGATCATCCAGCCCGACGACAAGGGCGGCTATTGCGCCATCATCAAGGACGAGCGCTATCCCTCCTATGACTGGACGACCGGCAAGACCGTGCGGATGAGCTGTGCCGCGAACCTGCTCGGACCCTACCCGCTCCCCGGGGCGTCGCTCAGCCCCAATTTCCGCGAGGCGCCGACGCTGGTCCGCGCGCCCAACGGTGCCGACTGGCTGCTCTATTACGAGCAGTATGCCGGCACGAGCTACGGCCTTTCGATGGCGCCCACCCTGCACGGGCCCTGGTATCAGGTGTCGGGAAACAGCGGCGTGCCCGAATGGAACCGCTACGAGATGCCGGCGGGTACGCGCCACGGATCGATGATCGGCATCACGCGCCAGCAATATGACGCACTCGTCGCTGCGTTCCCCAATCCATGAGCCGGGCCCCCATCCTTCTGCTCGCCGCCTTCTCGGGCTGTCTCGCGGCAGCGCCGGACGCGGCGGCGCAGACCCGTACGGGTACCGCGATCGACGCAGGACGCTTCGTCAATCCGCTGCTGCCATCGGGTCCGGATCCGTGGATCGTCCGCGACGGCACCACCTATTACTACATGAACACGCAGGGCAATCGGCTGGCGATCCGCAAGACGCAGGACCTGACCCGCCTGGCGGACGCGCCCGAGATCACGGTATGGACCCCGCCCGCCGCAGGGCCGAACGCCCAGTCGATCTGGGCGCCGGAGCTGCACCGGATCGGTGGCAAATGGTACATCTATTACACCGCCGCAGCGAGCGGCCATGATGACGACGACCATCGCGGCATCTTCGTGCTCGAAAATGCCGGCAGCGACCCGACGCGTGGGAAATGGACCGACCGCGGCAGGCTGAAGACCGAGCACACCGGGATCGACGGCACGACCTTCGTCTATTCCGGCAAGCGCTACTTCGCCTATTCGGCCTATGTCGGGCCGGACAGCGTGCTCGCGATCGTCACCATGGCCAATCCCTGGACACTCCAGGGCGGGGAGACGATCATCGCCCGGCCCGACCGCGCCTGGGAACGCCAGGGCGGCCGCCAGATATTGGAAGGCCCCGAATTCCTCCGTGCCCCGAACGGCGGGCTGTATCTCACCTATTCGGGCAGCGCGTGCTGGTCCGACGACTATGCGATCGGACTGCTCAGCGCACCGGCGGGCAGCGATCCGCTCGATGCGAGCGCATGGACCAAGACCCCCGATCCGGTCATCGCGAAGTCGCCGGATCAAAGCGTCTATGCGCCGGGCCATAACGGGTTCTTCACGACGCCCGGCGATCGCGAGACCTGGATCGTCTATCACGCCAATCCGGGCGCGGACATGAAGTGCACGCCCAGGCGCTCGCCGCGGATCCAGCGCGTCGAATGGGACAAGGACGGCAGCCCGATCTTCGCGAAACCCGCTGGATCGGCAACGGCATTGCCTGCCCCGGCCGGCAGCGCAAGGCGGCGCTGACCGCCCCCGCCTTGCGCTGAAAGGGCGTCAGCCTGCGCTGAGCGCCGCCACGAACGCGCGGGCATTCGCCCCGACATCGGCCGCGCTCATGCCCGGCTTGTAGAGCGCCGAACCCAACCCGAAGCCGGCTGCGCCGGCGTCGCGCCAGGGCTGCATATTGTCCGGTGCGATCCCGCCGACCGGGAGCACGCGTGCGTCCTTGGGCAGCACCGCGCGCATAGCCTTGACCACCGCGGGCGTCGCCGCCTCGGCCGGAAACAACTTGAGCGCCGTGGCGCCCGCGTCGAGCGCCGCGAATGCCTCGGACGGGGTGGCGATGCCGGGCAGCGAGACCAGTCCCGCCGCCGCGCTCGCCGAGATCACCCCCGGATTGGCGTTGGGCGAGATGATCATCGTGCCGCCCGCCGCCTGCACCGCCGCGACCTGCTCCGTGCGCAGCACCGTGCCGGCACCGATCTCGGCGCGTCCCGCGAAGCGTTTCGCCAGCCGCGCGACGCTGTCGAGTGGATCGGGCGAGTTCATCGGCACCTCGATCAGCGTGAAGCCGGCCGCGACCAGCGCCTCGCCGACATCCTCGACCTCGTTGGGCTTCACCCCGCGCAGGATCGCGATCAGCGGGCATTTGGCGAAGGCGGCGTCGAAGGCGGCGATATGGCTCATGCGATGTTCTTTCCGATTGCGAGGATGCCGGCGAGGAAGGCGGCGTGGCTGTCGACCAGCCGCGCGCGGCGGCCATGCGCCTCGATCGCCGTGACATAGAGTCCGCCGAGCCCGGGGTCGGCGAGGATATGGACGGTGTCGTGCCCGGCATGGCCCAGCCGCACCGCGACATCGCCGCCGATCAGCAGCCCGCTGGCATAGGATGCCGCGTCGCTATCGTCGCGCTGGCCCAGCATCTTGGCCGCGCGGATGCCGAACAGCGAAGCGGCGAGGTCCATGCAGCGCCCCTCCTCCACGCCGGCAAGGAATGCCGCGCCCGGCGTCACCTCGCCACCGAGCTGTGCGGCGAGCAGCCCATGCTGCCGCAGCAGCGCGAAGAGTTCGCCGGTCATCGCGGTGGTGAAACCGGCGATCCGTCCGTCCTCCATCTCCGCCCATTTGCAATGCGTGCCGGGCTGCACGAGCAACGAGTCCCGCGGCACCAGCCCCGCCGCCACCGCACCGACGAACTGCACTTCCTCGCCGCGCATCACGTCGGGCCGGCCGCCCGCCAATGTCGAGACCCCCGGCACGATCGCCGTCCGCGTATCGATCCACAGCAGTCCGTCGGACAGTTGCTCGATTCCCGCCGGCGCCGCGACATAGGACGCCGGCCGCCAGCCGATATTGGAGCCGACCATCCCCGCCATGAGCATCGGCAGATCGCCGAAGTGCGCGCGGATCCCCGCCGCCTCGCCGGCGAAATCCTTGACCGCGGTCACGCCCCTGTCGTCGCGCTCGGTGTGCGAGACACGGCCGTCCTCGATCACGAAGACGCGCCGATTGGTCGTCCCCCAGTCGACCGCGAGAAAGGATGCGCCGAAGCTCACCACCAGGTCGCGTACAATGCGATCAGGATCACCACGATGATCACCGCCGCGATGTTGAACCCGGTCGTCGTGCGGAACGACACGCCCTGCATCGTGATCAGGTTGCTCTCGCGCCGCGCCGGCTTGGCCAGCGAGACGATCACCGCCAGCGCCAGCGATGCCAGGAACACGATGCCCATGCGATTGATGAACGGCACCGCGTTGAGCGCCTCGATCCCGCCCCACTTGGCCGGGAACCAGAACAGGAAGCTCAGCACCACCGATGCGACCGCTCCGGTCAGCGCGCCTGCCTCGGTCGCGCGCGGCCAGAACAGGCCGAGCAGGAAGATCACCGTGATGCCCGGCGTCACGAAGCCCGAGAATTCCTGGATATACTGGAATGCCTGGTCGAGGCTGCCGAGCAGCGGCCGTGCGGTCGCCATCGCCAGGATGATCGCCACCACCGCCGCGATCCGGCCGACCAGCACGAGCTGGCGCTCATGCGCCTGCTTGCCGCCGGCATCCTCGGCGCGGCTCTGCACGCCCTTCAGCTTGGCATAGATGTCGAGCGTGAAGATCGTCGCGATCGAATTGATCTTGGATGCGGTCGACGCGATGATGGCCGCGATCAGCGCCGCGAAGACCAGGCCGAGCAGCCCGGTCGGCAGCAGCGCCATCATCGTCGGATAGGCCTGGTCCGGCTTGGCGAGGTTCGGCGCGATCACCACTGCGGCGATGCCCGGCAGCACGATGATCACCGGCATCAGCAGCTTGAGGAAGCCGGCGAAGATCACGCCCTTCTGCGCTTCGCCCAGGCTCTTCGCCGCCAGCGCGCGCTGGATGATATACTGGTTGAAGCCCCAATAGCTCAGGTTGGCGATCCACATGCCGCCCACCAGCACGGCGATGCCCGGCAGGTCCTTGTAGTGCGGATTGTCGGGCGACAGGATCATGTCGAAATGGCCGGGCACGCGGCGCGTCAGCTCGACGAATCCGGCGAACACACCTGCGTCGCCGCCGATCTTGCTCAGCGCGAGATAGGCGACGATGAGTCCGCCGAGCACCAGCAGCGTGACCTGGACGATGTCGGTCAGCGCCACCGCCTTCAGTCCGCCGCGGATCTGGTAGAGCAATGCGAAGGCGCCGAGCCCGATCAGCGCCACGTCCTGGTTCACCCCCGCCACCTGCGTGACGGCGATCGAGCCCAGCCAGATGATCGAGGTCAGGTTCACGAAGACGTAGAGGATCAGCCAGAACACCGCCATCACGGTGCGGATCGTCGGCCCGAAGCGCTGCTCCAGGAACTGCGGCATCGTGTAGATCTGGTTGGCGAGGAAGATCGGCAGGAACCATTTGCCGACGATCAGCAGGGTCAGCGCCGCCATCCATTCATAGGAGGCGATCGCCAGCCCGATCGCATAGCCCGAACCGGACATGCCGACGATCTGCTCCGCCGAGATGTTCGCCGCGATCAGCGACGCGCCGATAGCCCACCAGGGGAGATTCTTGGACGCGAGGAAATAGTCGCTCGAATCCTTCTCGTGCCCCGCCTTCTCGCGGCTGACCCATTGGGCTAGGCCGAAGATGCCGATGGCATAGACGATGACGACGATCAGATCGATTTGTGACAGACTCATGCCCGCTCCCCTGCAGGCGTATGATCGCCTACCCTGCCCGCCTTCCGTGACGGTCTTGTTCATTTATCTTATTTATTGGACTTGTCCAGCGCCGTAGGTCGGCTAATTTAGGGGGTAACGGCATGTTTGCCGACTACAGGGGGCATTAGAGAGGCATGGCAAATCATCCCAACCCCGGCGCGGACGAGGCACGTTCCTTGCTCGGCCGCAACCTCACCTATGGCATGCTCGACAGCCTGGGTCGCGCGATCGTCACCGGGCGCTACGAGAACGAAGCCTTCCCGACCGAGGCCGAGCTCGCCAAGCAGCATGGCGTCAGCCGATCGGTGACGCGCGAGGCCGTGAAGATGCTCACCGCCAAGGGGCTGCTCAGCGCCCGGCCGCGCCAGGGCACGGTGGTGCAGCCGCAGATTTCCTGGAATCTCTTCGATACCGACGTGCTGCGCTGGCTGCTCGAGCGGCAATTCTCGGTCGATCTGCTCAAGCAGTTCAGCCAGCTCCGCGTCGCGATCGAGCCCGAGGCGGCAGCGCTCGCCGCGCGCTTCGGGGACGAGCGGGACCTCGCCCAGATCTCCGCCGGTCTGGCGCGGATGGAAGCGGCGGAACGCGGCGACGACGACACGCTCGACGCCGATATCGCGTTTCACGTCGCCATCCTGCGGGCCTCGGGCAACCCGTTCTACGCGCAGTTCCGCGACATGGTCGCGACCGCGCTCAGCACCTCGATCCGCTTCACCAACCGCATCAAGGGGCGCACCGCCAATGTCGCCGATCACGCCGCGGTGCGCGATGCGATCGAAGCGCGCGATCCCGATGCCGCGCGTACCGCGATGCGCGCGCTGATCGGCGACGTGCTCGACCTTATCGAGCATGTCGAGACGACCAAGGGCTAGATCGATCGCCCCTTCGAGCCCCTCTCCCGTCACTCCGGCACAAGGCCAGGTGACGGAGAGAGGGAGTAGTTACTTTCCAGACTGCATCACCGTCCCGCCGCCGGCACCACGCCCTTCGGCGCGGCGCTCAGCCGCCTGATCAGGTCGGTCTCGGCCTCGCGATAGGGCTTGCCGTCGGCACGGAAGACCTCGTGGAACCAGATCGTCGGCTCGTCGGCGGTATAGGGCTTCTTCCAGCTGTCCCAGGGCAGCCGCGTCTGCGTCTTGCCGTCGACAAAGCCCCAGTTGAACATCGCGATGTTCAGCCGCTTGGCGATCGGGAGCGACCCGTCGAAGGTCGATCCGTTGCCGCGCGCCATATATTCGGTGCACCACACCGGCCGGCCATAGCCGAGCATCTGCTTCGCCCGCTTCTCGAAGGTCTCGGGCCAGTTGTAATCGTGGAAGCTGATCACGTCCGACTGGGTGATCTGGGTCTTCTCGACGGCATCGACCTTGGTCAGGTCGTCCCAATGATCGCCGATCCACACGCCCGAGGTGAGCGGCTGGGTCGGATCCGCGCTGCGCGCCCAGTCGAAGACCTGGGGCAGCAGCTTGGCGACATAGGCCTTCTTGTCCGCGGTCGGCTTGTACTTGCCGCCGCCCTCGTTGTTGGGCTCGTTCCACACGTCCCAGCCGAGGATGCGGTCGTCCTTGGCGAACGCGCCGACCACGCCCTTCACATAGGCTTCGAGCTTGCCGTACTGGCTCGCATCCTTCAGCCGCGCGGCGCCCGGTGCCTGGACCCAGCCCGAATTGTGCACGCCGGGGATCGGCGGATGCTGCGGGCCGGCCTTGGGGTCGGGATCCCAGCAGCTGTCGAACAGCACGAACAGCGGCTTGATCTTGTGCCGCGCGGCGATCTCCAGGAACTGGTTCATCCGCTTCTTGAGGCCCTCGGGATCATTCTCCCAGAGCAGATTGTGCAGGAACACGCGCATCGTGTTCATGCCGATCGACTGGGCCCAGCCGAGCTCCCTGTCGATCGCCGCGGCATCGAACGTGTCGCCCTGCCACATCTCGAGCTGGTTGATCGCGCTGGCCGGCGTGTAGTTCGCGCCGACCAGCCAGGGCTGCTTCTCGTGCCAGGCGTTCGCCTGGGCCTTGGTCCATTGCTCGCGAGCCTGGGCAGGCACCGCGACGAGCAGCGCCGCGAGGATCAGGAATATGCGTTTCATGGGCATCGAGCTCCTCAGCGCTTGGCCGGCTGACCGGTGGTCAGGCGATAGGTCATGATGTTGCGATAGGTCTGGCCGGGCTCGAGCCGGCCCGATCCGAACTTGGGCTGGTTGGGCGTGTCCGGGAAGATCTGCGGCTCCATCACGATGGCATCGCCCTCGCGATAGACCTTCTTCGCCTTCCCGCTCGACGTGCCGTCGAGGAAATTCCCCGAATAGAATTGCAGGCCCGGCTGGTTCGACCAGAGCTCGAACCCGCGGCCCGAGACGGGATCGCTGACCCGCGCCATCAGGTGCTCGGTCGGGGTCACCTTGGTGCCGATGATCCAGTTATGGTCATAGCCGCGTCCCCAGACGATCTGCTGGTCGCTGGCATCGCGCACCCGGTCGCCGATCGCGCGCGGCTTGCGGAAATCGAACACCGTGCCGGCGACCGGCTTGTACTCGCCGGTCGGGATCGCGCCGTCGTCGGTCGGCAGATAGGATTGCGCCGGGATGGTGACGATATGGCCCATCGCGCCATTGCTCGAGCCCTCGCCCGACAGGTTCCAATAGGCGTGGTTGGTGATGTTCGCGATCGTCGTCCGGTCGGTGGTCGCGACATATTCGATCGAGAGATTGTTCTTCTCGTCGAGCGAATAGGTCGCGTCGACCGTCATCTTGCCGGGATAGCCCTGGTCGCCGTCGGGGCTCACATAGCGCAAGGTCACCGAGGCCACCGGCCCGTTCTTCACCGAGACCACTTCCCACAGCACCTTGTCGAAGCCGACCGTGCCGCCGTGGAGCGAGTTCTTCCCGTTGTTGATCGGCGTCTGGTAGTTCTGCCCGTCCAGGCGGAAGCGGCCCGCGGCGATGCGGTTGGCGAAGCGGCCGACGGTGCTCCCGAAATATTGCGGCGTGGCGAGATAGTCGCCGATATTGTCATAGCCCAGCGCGACATCGGCCTTGCGGCCGGCGCGATCGGGGAGGATCACCGATTGCAGCGTCGCGCCGTACGCGATCACCGTCGCCGAAACGCCGCGCGCATTGGCCAGCGTCACCGACGCGACGACCCGGCCATCGGGCAGCTTGCCGAAGCTGCCGCGCTTGGCGGTGGCCGCATCGGCGGGGGCGGAAATCACGATCGCGGCGGCAAGCGCGCCGATCGCAGCGAAATTCTTCATTGTCCTCTCCCTCTGTGTATTAATGGCTGTCGCGCGGCAGACCCTTGGTCTGGGCGATGCGCTGATATTTGACGGCGCTTTCGAACACCGCGCCGGTATCGAACT
Source organism: uncultured Sphingomonas sp. (assembly GCA_966211615.1). Taxonomy (GTDB): domain Bacteria; phylum Pseudomonadota; class Alphaproteobacteria; order Sphingomonadales; family Sphingomonadaceae; genus Sphingomonas. The sequence continues at coordinate 83,679 of CBIHNZ010000004.1, read as the reverse complement.
GCCCGACCAGGTCGCGGTGGATTTCCTGCCAGGGTGTCTGCGATTCGGGAACATAGCCGATCGCGAGTGCCTCCCGCCGACAGGCCAGCTCCACCGCGTCCACCAGCATGTCGGCGGTGCGCTTGTTCAGGTCGATGCGGATCCGGTCGCCGGTCTGCACCAGAGCGAGCCCGCCGCCGACCGCCGCTTCCGGCGCGGCGTTGAGGATCGAGGGCGATCCGCTGGTCCCCGATTGCCGTCCGTCCCCGACACAGGGCAGCGCGTGTACGCCCGCCTGGATCAGCGCCGCGGGCGGCCGCATGTTCACCACCTCGGCGCCGCCGGGATAGCCCACCGGCCCCGCCCCGCGCATGATCAATATGCTGTTGGCGTCGATGCCGAGCGCGGGATCGTCGATCCGGCGGTGATAGTCCTCCGGCCCGTCGAACACGACCGCGACGCCTTCGAACGCGCCGGGATCCTCGGCGTTGCTCAGATAGCGCGCCCGGAACTCGTCCGAGATGACGCTCAGCTTCATCACCGCATTGTCGAACAGATTCCCCGAAAGAACACTCAGCCCGGCGCCCGCCATCATCGGCGCCTCGAGCGGGAAGATCACATCGGCATCCTCGCTCACGGCGTTGCCGATATTGTCGGCGACCGTCCTGCCGTTGGCGGTGAGCGCGCTGCCGTCGATCAGCCCGGCGCGCAGCAGCTGCCCCATCACCGCAGGCACGCCGCCGGCGCGATAGAAATCCTCGCCCAGATATTTGCCCGCCGGCTGGAGATTGACGACCAGCGGAATATCCGCCCCATGCGCCTCCCAGTCCGCGAGGGTCAGCTCGACGCCCATGTGCCGCGCGATCGCATTCAGATGGATCGGCGCATTGGTCGATCCGCCGATCGCCGAATTGACGCGGATCGCGTTCAGGAACGCCGTGCGCGTCAGGATGTCGCTCGGCTTGCGATCGGCCAGCGTCATCTCGACGATCTGGACGCCGGTGCGGTACGCGCATTCCTGCCGGTCGCGATAGGGCGCCGGGATCGCCGCCGATCCGGGCAGCGACATGCCCAGCGCTTCGGTCAGCGAATTCATCGTCGTCGCGGTGCCCATCGTGTTGCACCAGCCGGTCGACGGTGCCGACGATGCGACGAGTTCGATAAAGCCCTTATAGTCGATCTCGCCCGCCGCGAGCATCTCGCGCGCCTTCCAGACGATCGTGCCCGATCCGGTTCGCTCGCCCTTGAACCAGCCGTTTAGCATCGGCCCGACCGACAGCGCGATCGCGGGAATGTTCACCGTCGCCGCCGCCATCAGGCACGCCGGCGTCGTCTTGTCGCACCCGATCGTCAGCACCACGCCGTCGATCGGATAGCCGTAGATCGTCTCGACCAGGCTCAGATAGGCGAGGTTGCGGTCGAGCCCCGCGGTCGGGCGCTTGCCGGTTTCCTGGATCGGGTGGGTCGGGAATTCTAAGGCGATGCCGCCGGCGTCGCGAATCCCCTCGCGCACCCGCTTCGCCAGCTCGATATGATGCCGGTTGCACGGCACCAGGTCGCTGCCGGTCTGGGCAATGCCGATGATCGGCCGGCCGGACTGCATCTCCTCCAGGCTGATGCCATAGTTCAGATAGCGCTCCACGTAGAGCGCGGTCATGTCCGGGTTGGCGGGATTGTCGAACCAGGCGCGGGATCGAAGACCCTTGCCGCTCGGTCCAGCTTCGTCCTTCAATTACATCCTCCGGGTCATTGGCTGGCACCGGCCTGGAGGCGGCGCCGCACGGGTTTGATACCCGCACAGCACGGCAATAGGAAGAGCATATATATCTTATAAAAAGGCAGAACGAGGAATAAGGGACCAATTCGGCCGGAATTGGCGGGCATCGGAAAGATCGCGCACGACGCATCGGCCCGCCATCGAAGCCGATGCCGGGCTCATTCGTAGCGACGGCCGATGCCGACGCGATGGTCGATTTCGCTTGGGCGATCCCTTGCCGGCGGGTCAGTTCGCCGACCCGGTCCTTCCGGGTTCGGTCGGCAAGGGACGCCGCGGGAAAGGCTTGTCCATGTTCGCCGCGTTCCAGAGGAAGCTCGCCAGGATGATCGAGGCCTGGCGCATATCGTCGGGATCGAGATGATCGAACGTGTCCATCGAAGTGTGGTGCATGCGGCCATAATCGTTCCAGTCCTGGATAAACTGGAACCCGGGCACGCCGATCAGCTGCATATATTCATTGTCGTCGCCGGTGCTCTCCGACGCCGCGATCATCGTCGCGCCCATCGACGCGAAGGGCGCGAGCCATTCGCGGAAGATCGGCGTGGCCGCCAGGTTGCGCTGGGCATAGATGCCGCGGATCTTGCCCGAGCCGTTGTCGAGATTGAAATAGACCGACAACTCGTTCCAGGTCGGCCGCAGGACGATCGGCCAGCTACTCGACTGGAACCAGAATTGTCCGTTGGAAGTCACCTTGGGCTCGGCCGGCAGCACGCGCTTCCCCAGGCGCCGTTCGACATAGGCCGAGCTGCCGATCATCCCCTGTTCCTCCGCACCCCATAGCGCGAAGCGGATCGTGCGGCGGGGGCGCGGCATCCTGGAAAGGATGCGGGCCGCCTCCATCACCATCGCGACACCCGCACCGTCGTCCGCCGCGCCGTCCGCGGCCGGGGAACTGTCGAGATGCGCGCCCGCCATCACATAGGCGGCCTTGGGGTCGCTGCCGGGAATCTCGGCGAAGATGTTGTAGGCCTGCGGATCGCTGTCGTCGTAATGGACCACGCTCTCGATCGCGAGCGTCGGCTCCCGCCCCGCGTCCGCAAGACGCGCGAGGCGGCGATAATCCTCGGCGGCGATCTCGACGCCGGGCAAGGGGGATTCGTCGCCGGGCGCGTAGCGATAGCCGTCCCCCATGACGATCTTGCCGTCCCGCTTGGTGATGCGCGCATAGGCGAGCGCACCCTCGGCCTTCAGGAAGTCCTCGGTCTGGCGCGGGAAGAAATAGGATCTTTCCAGCATCGCCGCGCTGTCGGAAGCGAATTTGGGTGGTTCATATTTCTCCATCCTGGCGAACTCGTCCGCCGAGAGCCGGGACGCGGCCGGGAGCGTCATGACGCCGTCGGTCGGGGAGATGAGGACGATCTTGCCTGCCAGCTTGCCCTTCCATTGCGCGAAATCGGCCCGGGTCCGCATCGGCGCGAAGACGATCGGCGCGGTGATCGTGCCGTTGGTCGGTGGCGTCCAGCTGATCGGGATGGCGTTGAGCGCCAGCGGTCGCGGCGTGAGCATCCGCACGATCGAGCGCTCCATCCACCAGCCGCGCCCGAAGAAAAAGCCCTCCTTGCGGACGTTCGAGAGGCCCCAGCCGCGGAATCGCTCCTGGGTCCAGGCCTCGGCCTTGCGCGCGGCGGGCGAATTGGTCAGCCGGCCGCCGATCTCGTCGCTCAGATATTGGGCGATCGCCATCACCTCGCTGCGGCGCTGGCCTTCGTCGACGATGCGGTCGGTCATGCCGAGATCGACCGCCTGGGCATGCACCCCCGGCTGCGCGGCGCCCAGCGCCAGGGCAAGCAATGCCGCGCCACCACACAGGCGGGGAAACGGAGAGAGGATCGCCTTGCTCTTCATGTCGCTCACCATGCCTTGCGCAGCGAGACGCTGACGAAGCGCCCCAGCGGCGAATAGTTGGTCGAATCATAGTTGATCGTGGTGTCGTCGAACGGTGCCAGATAGGGCGGCCGCGCGTCGGTGAGGTTGGTCACATACAGGCCGATCTCGAAGCCCTTCAGCGGCCCGTGAGACGCCGGCGCCTTCCACATCAGCGACAGGTCGAGCGTGGTCATGTCGCCCCTCTGCAGCGGCGGCGCCACGTTCAGGTCGGTGATCGGTCCGGTATAGTTCACGAACAATACCGGCGTGAAAGCGCCGAAATGACCGGTCACGCCACCGCGCCCCCGGAAGCGCGGCGGATTGAAGTTGGTCCCGGCGAGCGTGATCAGCGGTGCCCCCGCGGTGTTGCGCTGATTACTCCGCAGCCAGCTCGCCTGCCCCGAAAGCGTCACGTCGCCGGCCGGGACCGGGATCCGGTAGCTGCCGACCAGGTCGACGCCCCGGATCCGCTGGCGCGCCGCGTTGACCAGCTGGTTGCGGACGATCGCAACCACCTTGGCGGGATCATAGGGAACGCCGAGATAATTGCCGAGGCCATTGGCATCGCGGGCGATCACCGCGGCCTGTTCGGCGGACGTGGGATCATAGTCGATGAATTCCTGCACCGCCGGATTGTCCAGCACGTTGATCACGGCGTTGCTGACCGGCTGGACGACCCGGTCGGTATAATCGATGTCGAAATAGGTCAGCGACAGCTTCAGCCCAGGCAAAGGGCGCGGGTGCAGGTCGAGCGTCGTCGAGAAGGTCCGCGCACGTTCGGGCTTCAGGTTGCGGTTGCCGCCCGAGGTGAACAGCACCGTGGCGTCGGCGGGGTAGTTGCCGCCATAGTAGAAGGCCGGCTGCAGCACGACGGCGAACAGCTGATACTCGTTGCGCAGCGTCGGCGCCTTGAACGAGCGCCCCCAGGAGAATTTGAGGTCGAGGTCCGGCACGGGCGCATAGACCAGGCCGAGCTTGGGCGTGGTGACGCCCCCGAAGCGGTCATACTCCTCGTGGCGCAGCGCCCCGGAAAGCGAGAGCTGGTGGAGCAGCGGCATGGCGTTGGCGGACGAGACCAGCGGTACCGAGACCTCGCCATAGCCGTAATAATTGCCGCGCCCTCCCCCGGTGCCGCTGGTCGCGGCGGAATGGACCCGCAGATGGTTGAAGCGGTAGCCGCCTCCGAAAGCCAGTCGCACGTCTCCGCCGGGAATGGCGAAAAGCCGGCCCTCCAGATCCAGTTCCCCGCCATAGGCGTAGTTTTCGTAGATGCTGTCGCCGCCCAGATTCTCGCCGGTCACCTTGTCGATGTAATCGTCGAACCGATACGTGTCGTTGGCGCCGTAGGAACCTCCGAGCGAGGCCGTCCAGTCGCCCGGCAGCCGCAACGTCAGCGTCGGCGAGACCGCGTAGTTCTCGTTGCTGAAGCGCGTCGTCGCGGCATAGTCCACGGTCGAATATTCGGCGCCGTTGCTGTAGCGCCAGCTGTACAGCGCATCGACATTGAAGCTGAGGCTGGCGGTGATGTCCTGATGCGCGGTGGCGAGCCCGCTGAAATGCTCATGGGCATCGAGCAGCGTGTTCGGCCCAACGACATATCGGGTATAGTCGCGCTGGTCCGAACCCACCGCGTTCTGCCGGTCATATTGCAGCGCGACCAACGCCCCGCCATTGCTCCAGCGCTTGCCGCCGACGGCGTTATATTCCTGCAGGAAACCACCGCCCTCGGTTGCCGTGCCGAAGCGCAGCGCGGTGGCGACCCCATCGAAATCGCGCCGCAGGATGATGTTGGCGACGCCGCCGACCGCATCCGATCCGTACAGCGCCGACGCCCCGTCGGGCATGACCTGGATCTCGGCCACGGCGTCGAGCGGGATTGCCGAGACATCGACCGCCTGGGCGGTGCCGTCATAGGGGAGCCGGCGGCCATTCAGCAGCGTGAGCGTCGCGTCCGGGCCGAGGCCGCGCAGGTTCAGCGCGGAGGAGCCGGAAACATTGGTGTTCGGCGTCGTGCCCGCCTGGAACCGCGCGCCCGGATTCTGGCCGCCATTATAGTTGCTGGGCAGATCGCGGATCACGTCGCCCAGGTCGCGCTGGCCGGCCTCGCGCATCTGGCGCTGGGTGACCTGCACCACTGGCGACGCGACGGGCGCGCCGACGATATGCGTGCCGGTGACGACGATGTCCTGTTCAGGCGGAACGGCTTCTTCCGGATCGGGCTCGACGTCCTGCGCCGCAGCGATCGCGGCGACCACGATGAACACGCCGCGCGGGCTGCGCGAGACGCTGAGGCCCGATCCCCGGATCAGCGCGGCGACCGCCGCGTCGGGCGTGTAGGAACCGCGCAGCGCATTGCTCCGCTTGCCGCGCATGGCGGCGCTGCGGAACACGATCTGCTCGTGCGTCGCGCTGGCGAGAGCCTTGAGCGCCGATTCCATGTCCTGTGCGGGAATGTCGAGCCGATAGCTGGCCTGAACCTGCGCCGATGCCGGTGCGAGCTGGCCGCACACCGCCGTCATGGCAATGCCGATCCGAAGCAGCGCGATGGAACCCCTCATTCTCGTCCCCCTTTGCGTCGCTCCTCATTGACGGGAGCTCCTGGAGAGAAAGACGCACGAGCCGCGATATCGCGAAATGCTTATCGCGCAGCGGGTTCCAGGATGATGCTGTCACCGTGTCGAAGCTTGCGCAGGCCATAGAGCGTGGCGACCCCGTCGACAAAGCCCTCGGTGTCGCCCGCGTTGAAGGTGCCGCTCACCGGCAGCGCGGCGGTAGCAGGATCCTCGATCGCAAGCTTGGCGTCGGAATAGCGGTTGACCCGTTCGACGGCGACGCCGAGCGGCTCGTCCGAGAAGACGAGCTGGCCCTGCTCCCAGGACGTACTGCGCGCCATATCGACCGTCTCGAGCCGCGCCGGAGCGGCGAGCCCCACGGGAACGATCAGCGCGGTGCTCGGCGTCAGCATCCGGTCGGCCGGCATCCGGCTCTTTCCCGGCAGCAGGACGTGGCGCGGCGCCTGATCCGCAGGACTGTCCTCGAGCACCGAGACCGAGCCTTCGTAGAGCACCACGCGCATCTCGGCGTGGAGCAGCTCGACGCTGAACGCGGTGCCCGTCGCGACCACCACCCGGTCGCCGGCGGTGACGGTGAAGGGCCGCCGCGGGTCCTTGGCAACTTCGAACCTCGCCCGCCCGGAGAGCAGGCGGAGCGCGCGGCGCTCGCCATCATAGCGCACCTCGACCGCGCTCGCCGCGTCGAGCGAGAGCCGCGATCCGTCGGCCAGCGCGATGACGCGCCGCTCGCCGATCCCGGTCCGATAGGTGTCGCCGCCCGGGTAGAGATAGAAGGTAGCGGCGACGATCAGCAACAGGCATGCGGCAAGCGCCCCCAGTGCCTGATACAGCCGCAATCGGTGCGGGCGCGAGGCGCGGCGACCGGCGTCGCGCATCGCCTTCAGCGCATCCGCGCGTGCCGCGATCACGCCGGGAAGGTCCGCGGCCTCGCCCGCCATCCGCCAGGCCTGCGCAACGCTGGTCAGCGCCTGGCGATTGGCCGGATGCGCCTCCAGCCACAGCTCGAGCTCCAGCTCCTCCTCCAGGCCGATCGGCCCTTCGTCGAGCCGCATCAGCCATGCCGCCGCCTGCTCGCGGGCCGCCCGCAGATCGGCCTCGGCGCTCACCGGTCCTTCTCCATGCGCCCGGCCAGCGCCACCAGCGCGCGCTGGACATGGATCTCGACCATGCGGACCGACAGGCCGAAGCTGTCCGCGATGGCGCGCTTGTCGATGTGCTCGATGCGGTACAGCGTAAAGATCCTTCGGGTTTTCTCGGGCAAATCGGCGAGCGTGCGAGCCACGAGCTTCAGATTCTCCCGGCTCTCGGCAATGCGATGCGGATCGAGCGGATCGACGCCCAGAAAGTCTTCGAGCGCCCGCGCCTCACGATAGCTGGCGCGGACCTTTTCGCGCCGCCCCTTGTCCCGCAGGAGATTGGTCGCGATCCGGAAGACATAGGCGTCCGCGATCGGTGCTTCGATCTTCGGGCTGCGCGCGATGCGGACGAAGACGTCCTGGGTGAGATCCTCCGCCTCGGCCAGGGTTTGGACCCGCCGGGCGAAGAACGCGATCAATGCCCGGCGCAAGCGCCGGTCGTTCTCCGTCAACTCCTGTCGCGCAGCGTCGGTCAAACTGTCCCAGTCCTCTGACAGCAATAACGCGCAGCGCGGAATAATCCGAAAAATGAAATTCTGGGGCCGCCGGCCGACATCCTTGGGCTGGACAGCGTGCGGGCGTGGCGCACGGATCCACGCCACGCCCGCCCTTCCCTCCCCTGGGAACTAGAAGTCGAGCTTGGCCCCGAACGTGAAATAGGTGCCGATCGCGTCATAATACATTGCTTGGGCCGGCGTGATCGGCGGATCGCGGTCGAACACGTTGTTCACGTTGGTCCAGAAGGTGAACCTGTCCGCCACCTTGAACTGCGCGCCGAGGTCCAGATAGACGCGCGCGCCGATGTCGTTGTTGACCAGGCCTTCCAGCGTGGCCGTGGCAGGATTGTCCACCGACAGATGGTTGTGCTTGCCGCCGCCGACATATCGGACGCGGGCATCGAGGCCCACCACCTTGTCCTGGTAGCTGAGGCTCAGCGTGCCGCGCCACTTGGGGATCGTGTTGCCCGTGCCGCTGCCGACATCGCCTGCCGAATCCACCCGCGTCGTGGTGGTGCCGGCCGGCGGGATGCCGGTGTCGAGCACGAACTCGCGGACATGTGTCGCCAGGGCGCGAACCCGCAGCGTGCCCGGCAGCGTGCTGGCGACGTCGGAGAGGCGCACCAGATAGGACGCCTCGATATCGAAGCCGGAAGTCTCGAAGATCGCCAGGTTCTGCTGGTTCGACTGTACTTCCGTCACCGTTCCGGTCGCGTCGCGCGTGATCCGGCTGCATGCGGCCGCGTTGCCGTTGCGGCAGGCCGCCGTCAGGTTCGAAGCCGAAAGCGCGGTGATCGCGCCGTTGATCTCGACATTGTAGTAATCGAGCGAGACGTTGAACCCCCGCAGGAAGCTGGGCGTGAAGCTGGCGCCGATGGTGGTGGTGTGGCCGATCTCGGGCACCAGATCGGTATTGCCGCCGGTATAGGTCCGCACCTGCTGCGGCGCCGGATTATAGGCCGGGTTGGCCGCGGCGCGGCCCGCCGTATCCTGGTCGACCAGCGGGCCCACCGTGATCGATCGCACCGCGAAAAGTTCGCCGATGGTGGGCGCGCGGATATCGCGCGACCGGGTTCCGCGGAGCATCAGGCTGTTGAACAGGCTGACGGTGGCACCCCCCTTCCAGGACCAGATGCCCCCGCTCCGGCTATAGTCCGAATAGCGTGCGGCACCGTTCAGATCGATCTTCACCTTGTCTTCGACATTCAGCAGCGGCAGCGCGACTTCGCCAAAGGCTTCGCGGACGTTGAAGCCGCCGCTGACCGGGTTGCCGTAGAGCGTGAGCGTGGGGCCGAACGCCCCGGAAAGGTCGAGGGCGCCGCTCTTCGCGCTTTGCTCCTCCCATCGCGCTTCGGCGCCGACGGCGATCGTGACCGGACCCGCCCAGAGCGAGAACAGGTCGCCCTGGAGCTCGACCGCCGCCGCGTCGAGCTTGGTGACGGTGTCGCTGCGCTGCGTATCGGTGATATAGGCGAGCGCCTCTGCCGAAGGTGCGTTGCGCCCGAACAGGTTGAGCGGCCGGCACGCCGCATCGTCATTGGCGGGATTGGCGTCCGCGTTGATCCCGCAGACGATCTGGCCATTGCTCGATACCGCGTTGATCGCATTGTTGAACCGCGAGACGACGCGCGTATTGCCGGCGCGCTGCCGGAAATTGACCTCGCCATGGCTGAAATGGGCGCTGGCCCTCCAGCTGCCGCCGAGCTCGGCGTCGACCCCGGCCGCAACCTCCTTCTGTTCGCGCCTGCCGTCGAACTCGACCATGAAGGGTCCGTCGAAGAACCGGCCCAGCGTGAAGCTGGTCTGCCCCGCGTTCGCCAGCGCGGTGCGAATGTTCTGGGACAGGAAGGGGTTGGTGGCCTGGATCGTGATGCTGGCCGGCGCGCCGATGTCCGGCAGGAAATTATACTTGGACCGCGAGCGGCCATAGCTCGCGTCCGCCCAGGCCACGATACCGCCGAAATCATAGGTTGCCCGGCCGAAGGTGCTGATCCGCTCGAGCGGGGTGGTGACCGCGACGACGTCGAACAGCCCGACGCCGTCCTCGCCGCCGATCATCTGCGCCGGAAACGGAGTCGCCGCCGGGTTGGCGGCGAGCGACGTGCCGCCGCGGAACGGACGCAGCGTGCCGTCGTCGTTGAATATCTGCCCGGCAAAGATGCCGCTGGTGATCAGGCCGGCCGATGCGGTGTTGCCGTTGTTGACGTCGCGCACCAGCACCTGGCGAAGATCGGTCGGCACCGTGGGATTCAACCGCACGGACGCCGCGCTGCCGAGATTGGGCCGCGAGTTGCGGTCGGTAATCGACTCGTCCTTCACATATTCGCCGCTGAGCATCAGCTGGCCCCGGCCATCGGCGAAGGAGGTTCCCAGCGTCAGGTCCGCGCCATAGCGCGCGCCGTCGCCGCGCGACGAAATGCCCGACTGCACGCCGATATGGATGCCCTCGACCTTGTTCTTGAGCAGGATGTTGACCACGCCGGCGACGGCATCGGAGCTGTAGGCGGCCGACGCGCCGCCGGTCACGACGTCCACGCGTTCGACCAGCGCCATCGGCACATAGTTGAGGTTGTTCTGCCCGACGAAGCGGCGCCCGTTGATCAAGGTCAGCGTGCGGTTGGCGCCCAGGCCGCGAAGATCGACCGGTGCGCTGCCGCTCGACGTGTTTCCTGCCGAGACCTGGGTCGTCGTGGTCGGGCGGAATTGCGGCGAATCGTTCAGGACCTGCTGCAGGTTCGAGCGTTGCCCCTGGCGCAGCTCGATCGCGCCGATCACGGTGGTCGGGGTCGGCTGATCGAAGCCGGCACGCTCGATTCGGGATCCGGTGACGACGATGTCCGGAGTCTCCGTCTCGTTCGCCTGGTCGGACTCCTGGGCTGTGTTGTTGTCCTGCGACGTCTGCGCCGCGGCGGGCAGTGCGATCAATAGTCCGGCTGCCAGAGCCGATAGGCTGCCCCCATGGGCAAGTGTGCGTGCTAGGCTGGAAACGAATTTCTGCATCCGACCGATCCCCCTGATTTCGGACCGCCTCCCAGCGGTTCCTCCGGTTCTTCCGGTGACGGGATCGTGACACACAGTCCCAATCAGGACAATATATTTCCTATCAGGAGCTAAATAGCGCAAAACTGCTGCAATTTTTCCGATCCTTGACTTGCCTGGGCTGTTGGGCTCCCCTGAACCCGCGTCGAATCATGTCCGGCGCGGGAAATTGGAGTCGCCGATGCTTCGCCCGTTGCTCTCCCTGCTTCTCGCCGCCGCCTCGATGCAGCCGGCCGTCGCGCAGGACCTCGCCAACTACTCGCCCGAGGCGCTCGACCGCGAAATCGCTGGGCTCGCCGATGCGCGGATCGCGGTGATGGTGCCGATGCGCGACGGCGTCCGGCTCTCGACCAACATCTACTCGCCGCGCGGCGCACGCGGCCGGCTGCCAGTCATCCTGTGGAAGACGCCCTATAATGAGCATCGTCTGCGCGGATCGTCGCTGCGCTATGCGATCGAGGCCGTCCGGCGCGGCTATGTCTTCATCGTCCAGAACGAGCGCGGCCGCTATTTCTCCGAGGGGAAATGGGAGATTCTCGGCCGGCCGCAGACCGACGGCTACGACACGCTGAGCTGGATCGCCGCACAGGACTGGTCGAACGGCAAGGTCGGCACGCTCGGCTGCTCCTCCTCCGCCGAATGGCAGCTCGCGCTGGCCGCCCAGAACCATCCTGCCCATGCCGCGATGGTGCCGATGTCGGCGGGCGCCGGAATCGGCAAGGTCGGCCGCTTCCAGGAGCAGGGCAATTGGTACACCGGCGGCGTGCCGCGCAGCCTGTTCTTCGTCTGGCTCTATGGCGTCGACAATCCGGTCCGCGCCCAGCTCCCCGCCGACATCGACGAGGCGACCCGCGCGCGCGCCTCGCTCAACAACGACCTCGCCGCGACCAAGCCCAAGGTCGACTGGAACAAGCAGATCAAGCATCTGCCGGTCGACACGTTGCTGTCGAGCCTCGGCGAGCCGCCCCAGACCTTCGACGCCTTCATCAATCGCACCCCCGCCGATCCCGCCTGGCGCGAAGGCGGGCTCTATCATGACGACATGAGCTGGGGCGTACCGGCTTTGTGGTTCAACAGCTGGTACGACGTGTCGATCGGCCCCAATCTCGAGCTGTTCAACCACGCCCGCGCGAGCAAGACCGACGCGGAGGCCGCCGCCAACCAATACGCCGTGATCGCTCCGGTCACGCATTGCGGCTATTCCCGGCTGGGGCCCAATACGACGGTCGGCGAGCGGTCGATGGGCGATACCGGCTTCGACGTGGACGGCGCGATCTTCGGCTGGTTCGACCGGTGGCTCAAGAACGACGCCAGGGCCTTTCCGGACACGACGCCGCATGTCCGCTATTTCCTGATGGGCGCGAACCAGTGGAAAAGCGACGCGAGCTGGCCGCCCAAGGGCACCAGGCCGCTCCGGCTGTACCTCAGCAGCAACGGCGACGCGAACAGCCTGAACGGCGGCGGCAAGCTGGTCGCGGCCGCTCCCCGCGCCGGGCAGAGCGACCGCTTCCTCTACGATCCGATGAACCCGGTGCCGACGGTCGGCGGCGGCGACTGCTGCAATGGCGGCATCGTGATTCCCGGTGCGTTCGACCAGCGCGGGGTCGAGATCCGCGACGACGTGCTCGTCTATTCGAGCGAGCCGCTCGCCGAGCCGATCGACGTGAGCGGGTTCGTCGACGCGGTGCTGCAGGTATCGTCGAGCGCTCCCGACACCGATTTCGCGGTGAAGCTGGTCGACGTGGCGCCGGACGGCACCGCCTGGATCATCGGCGATACGATCTTCCGCGCGCGCTATCGCCAGGGCTTCGACAAGCCCGTGATGATGCGCCCGGGCGAGGTCTATGCGATCACCCCCTCGCCGATCGCGACGAGCGTCCGCTTCGGCGCCGGGCACCGCATCCGCGTCGAGGTCACCTCGTCGAACTTCCCCAAATTCGTCCGCAACCTCAACACTGGCGGGCCGAACGAGCGCGAGAGCAAGGGCGTGGCGGCGACGAACACCATCCACCACGCGCCCGGCCGCTATTCCTATGTGGAATTGCCCGTCGTCCGCTGAGCGCGCCGATCCGTCAAACCAGCTGTTGACGTTTCCAATTGGGACGATATGGTCCTGATTAGAAAATTTAGGGGGAATGGGATGCTAATCTCTCGCCGTCAGGCACTCTGCGCCGCGGGCGCGGCAATCGCCGCTCCCTATGTCGCCCGCGCCGGCTTCCAGGTCAGTCCGTTCACCAACAAGACCTATTCGAAACGCGCGGTCGATCTGGTCCACCGCGCGGTCGTGGTCGACATGCTCGCCCCGATAAAGATCGACTTCGAGCCGAGCTTCTACACCAAGGCGCTGAGCGAGAAGGAGACCGCGGACTTCCGCGCGAGCGGCATCAACGCCATCCACCACGCGGTCGGCATCGGCGGCCCCACCGCCAAGGAGCAGGCGCTCAGCTTCTTCGCGATCTGGGGCAATTTCGTTGCGCGCAACAGCCATGTCTTCACCGGCGTCGACAAGTTCGCCGACATCCTCCGCGCCAAGAAGGACGGCAAGGTCGCGGTGATCATGGGGCTGCAGAACGCGGACCATTTCAATCGCCCGGCCGACGTCAAGACCTTCTACGAGATCGGCCAGCGCTGCGCCCAGCTCACCTACAACTCGCAGAACCGCATCGGATCGGGGTCGACCGACCGGGTCGACGGCGGCGTCAGCGATTTCGGTGCCGAGATCATCAAGGCGATGAACGATGTCGGCATGCTGGTCGATGTCTCGCACTGCGGCGACCGCACCACGCTCGACGGGATCGCCCTCTCGACCAAGCCGATCGCGATCACCCACAGCAATTGCCGCGCGCTGATCGATCACCCGCGCGTCAAGACCGACGAGGCGATCAAGGCGCTCGCCGCGAAGGGCGGCGTGATGGGCATCACCGGCGTGCGCAACTTCGTGAGCAAGACCGATCCGACCACGATCGTGAACTATGCCGACCATATCGACCATGTCGTGAAGCTCGTCGGCATCGACCATGTCGGTATCGGCACCGACTCCGACCTCTACGGCTATGACGACACCTCGCCCGAGATGAACAAGATGCTGCGCGGCGCCTATAAGGACAGCTACGCCTTCCGCGAGAAGATCGACATCGACGGCTTCGATCACCCGCTCAAGATGTTCGACCTGACCGAGGAGCTGATCCGCCGCACCTATTCCGACGCGAACATCCTCGCGGTGCTCGGCGGCAATTTCCAGCGGCTGCTCACCTCGACCTGGGGTGGCTGACCATGACGATCCACTTTCTTCTTCCGACCCGGCGAGCCGCACGATGAACGCCCCCACCCAGATAACCGGCGCGCTTGCGCTGCCGCAGCCCTATGTCCTGTTCCTCGGCGACACCACGATCGCCGGCTTCGCCAAGACCGCGTTCGGGCTCAAGGACTGGGCACCCGAAAAATGCGTCGGCGAGCTGCGGCTTGCCGGCGCCACCGTCACCACCGGCCTCGACGCGCTGACGCCGGCCGAGGCGCATGCGCGCGGCGCCCGGGCGCTGGTGATCGGCGTCGCCAATCTCGGCGGGGTGATCCCCGCGAGCTGGCGCGCCTCGCTGATCGAGGCGATGGAGGCGGGACTCGATCTCATCGCAGGCATGCACATGCGCCTCGCCGACATTCCCGAGCTGGCCGAGGCGGCGCGGCTGCTCGGCCGGCGGCTGATCGACGTGCGGGTGCCGCCCGCGCAGATCCCGGTCGGCACCGGTCGCAAGCGCAGCGGCAAGCGGCTGCTCACCGTCGGCACCGATTGCGCGCTCGGCAAGAAATACACCGCGCTCGCGCTCGCCCGCGCCTTCGAGCAGCGCGGGGTGGACACCGATTTCCGCGCGAGCGGGCAGACCGGGATCATGATCGCCGGCGGCGGCATCCCGATGGACGCGGTCGTCTCCGATTTCGAGGCGGGCGCCGCCGAGCTGCTCTCGCCCGACGCCCCGGCCGACCATTGGGACGTGATCGAGGGCCAGGGCGCGATCACCCATCCTTCCTATGCCGCGGTATCGCTCGGCCTGCTCCATGGTAGCCAGCCCGATATATTCGTGGTCTGCCACGAGCCCGGCCGCACCGAGATGCTCGGCACGGCAGGCTACACGCTGACCAGCGTCGAGGAGATCGTCGAGCTGACGACCCTGCTCGGCCGCCGGACCAATCCCGCGATCCGCTGCGGCGGCTTCGCCTACAATACCTCGGCGATGGGCGACGAGGCGGCGGCCGAGCTGCTGGCGCGCGAAAGCCAGCGGCTCGGCCTGCCGGTTGCCGATCCGATCCGCGGCGGCCCCGCCTTCGACGCGCTGGTCGAGAACTGCCTCGCATGACCGGCGCCGCGCCTCGCGCACCCTGGTCCCTCATTCGTCTGGGAGAGCCCTCCATGCCCCGATACCCGGCCCTGCGCCGTGCCGCCCTCGCCGCCGCTTTGCTCGGCTCGACAGTCCTGCCGACCGCCGCACTGGCGCAGGCGCCGCGCGCTACCTACACCGTTCCGCCGGCGCGGCTCGCCGGGCTCGCCGAATTCGTCGACGGGGTGATGGCGCAGCAGCTCGCGACTAGGGAAGTCGCCGGCGCGGTCGTCACCGTGGTCTATCGCGGGAAGGTGTTGTTCGCGCGCGGATACGGCTTCCAGGATGTCGACAAGGGCGTCGTGGTCGACGCGCAGCAGACCCTGTTCCGGCCCGGCTCGGTCTCGAAGATGTTCACCTGGTCCGCGCTGCTCCAGCAGGTCGAGCGCGGCCGCGTCAGCCTCGACGCCGATGTGAACAGCTATCTCGACTTCAAGATCCCCGAGTTCGAGGGCAAGCCGATCCGCGTGCGCGACCTCCTCCAGCACACGCCGGGGATGAGCGACACGGGCGGGCTCACCGCCCCCTCGCCCGACAAGATCATGCCCTATCCCGAGTGGCTGAAGACCCGCATCCCGCAGCGGCTATGGGCTCCGGGCACCGAGATCTCCTATTCCAACTATGGCGCGGCACTGGCCGGCTATATCGTCGAGCGCGTCTCGGGCGAGCCGTTCCCCGACTATGTCGAGAAGCATATCTTCGCCCCGCTCGGCATGCATTCGACCACGTTCCGCGAGCCCCTGCCCGCCGCACTCGCGCCGCGCATGGCGACCGGCTACCAGGTCAAGGACGGCCGGTTCGTCGCCAAGCCGTTCGAGCTGTTCAGCCCGGTGATGCCGGCGGGCTCGGGCACGAGCAGCGCGCCCGACATGGCGCGCTTCATGATGGCGATGCTGAACGGCGGCGCGCTCGGCCAGGCGCGGATCCTCAAGCCCGAATCGGTCAAGCTGCTGATGGCCGACTCCTTCGCCAACGCGCCCGATCTGCCCGGCATGGCGCACGGCTTCTTCGTCGTCCGCGAGGCCGGGCCGCGCCTCGTCGGCCATGGCGGCAACACCGGCGACTTCCATTCGAACATGATCCTCGCGCCCGAGGCCGGGATCGGCTTCTTCGTCTCGGAGACCGGCGGCCAGGGCAGCTATGGCGGCCGCACCGAGCTCACCGAGGCGCTGATCGGCCGCCTCTATCCGCAGACCCCCGCCCCGCGGGTCGCCGCGCCCGCGAGCGAGCGGCTCCCGCTCGGTCCCTATCGCGTGAACCGCCGCGACTATTCGCGGCCGGTCAATCCCGAGCGCGATCTCAAGGTCGCCGCCGCGGGCGCCAATGCGATCACCGTCACCAGCGACGGGCGGACCACCTATTGGGAGCGGATCGGTCCGATGCTGTTCGAGCAGGTGACAGGCGCGCGTGCCGGCGGCCCCTATGAGCGCCTCCGCTTCCATGGCGAGGAGGGGCATTGGCGCCTCGCATTCACGTCCCAGCCGCATGTTGCGTACCACCTGGTCCAACCCTGATCGACCGAGGAGAACCCGTCATGAAGCTGTTGATCGCGCTCGCGCTCACCTGCGCTCCCGTCGCCGCCTACGCACAGACCGTGGCCGCCGATACGCCCGGCAAGCTCGCCAGCGGCGTCCAGTATGTCCAGCCCAAGGACTGGACCGCCTCGAAGCAGGGCCCGGCGCTCATCTTCACCTCGCCCGAGGGCGATCTGCGCATCGTACTGGCCGATATCGGCACCGCGGCCGATGCCAGGGATGCCGTCGCCAAGGCCTGGGCGGTCTTCCGCCCCGACGGCGCGCCGACGCTCCGCACCAGCACGTCCGCCCCCGCCGGCGACGGCTGGGAAGAGCGGGTGAGCTTCGCCTATGAGACGCTGCCCAGCGAGCGCGCCTCGCGGTCGGCCTCCGCGCTGCGCAAGGGCACGGCCTGGACCGTGCTGGTCGTCGATGGCTCGGCAGGCACTGCCGCCAAGCGCTCCGCGGCGATGTCGGTGGTCGCGCAGGGTCTGCACCCGGCCGGTTTCCAGAACGAGACCTTCGCGGGCAAGGTGGCGCATCGCCTCACGCCCGAGCGCGTCAAGCTGCTCACCGATTTCGTCGAGAAGAGCCGCCAGGAGCTTGAGGTTCCCGGTGTCGGCTTCGCGCTGATCGATAACGGCAAGATCGTCTGGCAGGGCGGCTTCGGCGTGCGCGCGCTCGGTTCGCCCGAGAAGGTCGACGAGCACACCAAGTTCATGATCGCGTCGAACACCAAGGGGATGACCACGTTGCTCCTCTCGGTGCTGGCCGACGAAGGCAAGCTGCGCTGGGACGAGAAGGTCGTCGATCTCTATCCCCAGTTCCGCCTGGGCAATGACGAAGTCACCCAGTCGGTGCTGGTCAGGCATCTCGTCTGTGCCTGCACCGGCCTGCCGCGCAAGGATTACGGCTTCATCCTCGCCGACAAGGGCGCGCCGGCCTCGGCCACCTTCACCCAGCTCGCCACCACCATGCCCACCAGCAAGTTCGGCGACCTGTTCCAGTACAGCAACCAGATGGCCTCGGCCGCGGGCTATGTCGCCGGGCACATCCTGTATCCGAAGATGGAGCTGGGCGCCGCCTATGACCGGGCGATGACCGAGAAGATCTTCAAGCCGCTGGGCATGAAGGACAGCACCTTCGACTATGCCACGGGCATGGCCGGCAACTGGGCGGCCCCGCACGGTCTGGACGTCGACGGCCGCGTGGTGAAGATGTCCAACGACTTCAACTGGGCGCCCTATCCCTATCGCCCCGCGGGCGCCGCCTTCTCCACCACTGCGGACATGATCCGCTACGTCCAGCTCGAGCTCGGCAAGGGCGTGACACCCGAGGGCAAGCGTGTGGTGAGCGAGGCCAATCTGGTCGAGCGGCGCAAGAAGGGCGTCCAGGTCGGGCCGGACAGCTGGTACGGCATGGGCCTGTTCCAGCGCGATGCCTCGGGCGTACAGGTCGTCACCCATGGCGGCACGCTGCTCGGCTATCACAGCAACTGGTATGCGCTTCCCGAATCCGGCGTGGGCCTGGTGATCCTCACCAATGCGGATCCGGGCGCGCAGATGTTCGGTCCGGTGCTCCGCCGCCTGCTCGAAGTCCTGTACGACGGCCAGCCCGAAGCCGCGCGCGACATCACCGCCGCGGCGACGCGGATCAAGGCACAGGCCAAGGCGAAGCGCGAGCGGCTGACCTATCCCGGCGACGCCGCGATCCTCGGCAACCTCGCCGGCCATTACAGCGATCCGTCGGTGGGCCAGATCACGATCAGCGACAAGAGCGGCCAGAAGTGGATCAAGGCCGGCTTCGTCGAAGGCCCGATCGCCACGCGCAAGAATGCCGACGGCACACTCTCGATCCTCTCGGCCGGGCCGGGCAATATCGGCGTCGATGCGCTGGTCGGCACCAAGGACGGCAAGCGCACGCTGACCATCAATGACGGCCAGCAGACCCAGTACGTCTATGTCGAGGATTGAGGATCGGACCAAAATTTCGTCGCCCCCAATATTTCAACCCGTCATCCCCGCGAAAGCGGGGACCCAGAGCCAAACAGGGTATCGCTTCGGGGCCCCTGGGTCCCCGCCTTCGCGGGGATGACGAGATGGCTTTCGGCCTTCCAATGTAGGAAATGATCTGCTCCATGCTGGAAGATGAGCAAGCGAGCGCCATGCCTTTTCCGTCGCGGTCCGGACGTGCCGCGCACGCGTAGCGCCACGGTCGCGTCGGCGGCGCGCATGTGTCGCCTGCCTGTCGCATCGGTGGCGCGTCGGTGTCGCGCTGGCGGCGCGCAGGTGTCGCGCAGCTGTCGCCTCACAGGCGCCAATCCGCCGCTTCCCGGTCGCAAGCGGGGCAAACCCCGTGTTCGCATCAACTTCGGCAATCCGGAGAGCCTCGCCGGCTCCGGTCGCCACGCATTACGCCACCCCTGAGGGAGAACTTGCATGACCCGGACGATCGCGCTGATCCTCGCCTCCCTGCTCGCCGGCGCCGCCGCGCCGGCGCCACCCGCCCCCGCCTATGACATCGTCATCCGCGGCGGCCGGGTGCTCGACGGCGCCGGCAATCCCTGGATCACCGCCGATGTCGCGATCCAGGACGGCCGCATCGCCCGGATCGGCGTGATCGAGGGCAAGGGAAAGCAGGAGATCGACGCGCGCGGCCGCTATGTCTCCCCCAGCTTCATCGACATGCTCGACCAGTCGGGGCGGACGCTGCTGCGCGACGGCTCGGCCGCCAGCAAGCTGCGCATGGGGGTGACCACGCTGATCGCCGGCGAAGGCGGCACCGCCGTGCCCGCCGACGAGCTCGCCGGCTATTTCACCACGCTCGAGAAGCAAGGGATCGCCGTCAATTTCGGCACCTATTACGGGGCGATCCAGGCCCGTGTGAAGGTGATGGGCGACGGCGCGGGCACCCCGAGCGAGGACCAGCTCCGCGCGATGGAAACCGAGGTGCGCACGGCGATGAAGGCGGGGGCGTTCGGCATCTCGTCCGCGCTGATCTATTCGCCGGCCAGCTTCCAGTCGACCGACGACCTGGCGCGGCTCGCGGCGATTCCGGGCAAGTGCGGCGGCTTCTATGCCACCCACATGCGCGACGAGAGCGACAAGCTGCTCGCCGCGATCGACGAAGCCGTCGCGATCGGCGAGCGCAGCGGCGCGAAGGTCGAGATCTTCCACATCAAGGCGGCCTATGCGCCGCTCTGGGGCAAGCTGATGCCGCAAGCGATCGCACGGATCGAGGCGGCGCGTGCCCGCGGCGTCGATATCGGCGCGAACATCTATCCCTACCGCGCCGGCGGCACCGGCCTCGACGTGACCGTTCCGACCCACGTCTTCGCCAAGGGCCTCGAGGCGGCGCATGCGGCGCTGCGCGATCCCGCGGTCCGCGTGCAGCTCAAGAAGGAGCTTGCGGCCGGTCCCCAGTCCGACTGGTCGAACCTCGTCCACGCCTCGGGTGGCTGGAAGAATGTCGTGCTCGCGAACGGGCAGACCGAGGAAACCAAGCGCTTCAACGGCAAGAATTTCGTCGAGATCGGCAAGGCGCTGGGCAAGGACCCGGCCGACGCCGCCTGGGACATCTGGCTCGGCGCCCTGCCGGCGCGCGCGGGCGCGCTCTACTTCATGATGGACGAGCGCGACGTCGACCTGGCGATGAAGCAGCCCTGGGTGAGCGTCGGCACCGACGCCTCCGTATCGGACAGCACCGCCGATCCCGAAGCGCAGGGGCGCCCGCACCCGCGCGCCTATGGCACCTTCCCGCGCATCCTGGCCGACTATGTCGTGGCACGCAAAGTGCTGACGCTGCCCGATGCGATCCGCAAGATGACCTCCTGGCCTGCCCAGCGGCTCGGGCTGGCGGACCGGGGGCTGCTGCGCGAGGGCATGCGGGCGGATCTGGTCGTGTTCGATCTCGCGACGATCAAGGATCGCGCGACCTATGAGGATCCGACGGCCGCCCCCGACGGCATCGGCGACGTGATCGTCAACGGCGTGGTCGCGCTCGCCAAGGGCCAGCCGACCGGCTCGCGAAGCGGCGCGGCGCTGCGGCATCCCTGCCCCGGCGTCTGATCGACCACCTCCACGGTGTGGACCAGGACGAACTCCTGGAGCTTCGCCGCGACGATCGCCGCGGCCGGTCCGAGCAGCTCGGGCACCTGGCAATGGATGTCGAGCACCTCGCCGTCCAGCCGCGCCTCGAAGGCGCTCGGCACCAGCCAGCGCTGCGAGAACAGCCCGAGGATACGCGGGAGCGTCTGCGGATCGGCGGCCGCGCGGATGTGCAGCACGGCGCTCACCTCATGCCGCGCGCTGCGCGGCCGAGGAGATCACGTCCTGGGCCAGACGGTCGGCGACCGACGAGGGAGACTGGCCCTGGCGCTTCGCCTGGTCGAGGATCCGCGCGACACGCGGGCCGATCTCCATGACCCTCGCCTCGACGTCGAGCGGACTTTCGCCGAGATACTCCGCGGACACGTTGATGATGCCCCCGGCATTGGCGACATAGTCGGGCACATAGGTGATGCCGCGGTCCAGCAGCATCGCCGCGACCTCGGGGCTGGCCAGCTGGTTGTTGGCCGCGCCGCAGATCAGTTTGGCAGGCATCGCCGCCGCGCTCGCCGCATCGAGCACCCCGCCCAGGGCGCATGGCGCAAAGATATCGGCTTCGGCGGTGACGATGTTGCCGACGTCGACAATTGTTGCGCCGTGGATCGCGGCGAGCCGGTCCCGGCGGCTCGGGTCGACATCGGCGAGGATGAGGCGCGCGCCGGCGTCGGCAAGCATGCGGCACAATATCCCGCCGACGCTGCCCGTCCCCTGCACAGCGACCCTGAGCTCCGAAAGATCGGCGTCCAACGCCTGGCGCGCGCCGACGACCATCGCCTCGAACACGCCGAGGGTGGTCCAGGGCGAGGGATCGCCGCCCGCCATGCCCGCACGGGCGGTACGGCCGGCCACATGGCGGGTTTCCTCGGCGGCGACCTCCATGTCGCGCACTCGGGTACCGACGTCCTCGGCGGTGACATAGCGGCCGTCGAGCGCGCGCACTGCCCGGCCAAAGGCGCGGAACAACGCATCCCGGTCAAACGGAACCTCGGGCACGCGGAGAACCGCCTTCGCCCCCCCGAAAGGCAGGCCCGCAAGGGCATTCTTGTAGCTCATGCCCTCGGCAAGCCGGAAGGCATCGGCAACGACCGACTTCTCGTCCGGGTAGTGCCAGAAGCGACAACCGCCGGCGCCCGGCCCGAGCGCGGTGGAGTGGATGGCGATGACCCCCGACAGTCCCGACCTGGGGTCGTCCAGCCGGACATATTCCTCGACCGGTGCCCTATGCGCAAAATTGACCATCCACCCTCTCCCTTGAGGAGGAGCAATCTGGCCCAGCGGCGGCGAAAAGTCTGACCTAAGGTTGCGCGATTACGTGGCAAATCAAGTGACATTGACCGGAATACCTGCCAAATTCGGAAATTATGACCGATCTCGATCCATATGAGCGAAAGATCCTTCGCGAGCTGCAGGCGGACGCGAGCCTGACGACGGCCGGCGTTGCCGAACGGGTCGGCCTTTCCGCGTCGCCCTGCTGGCGCCGCATCGATCGCCTGGAGCGCGAGGGATTCATCCGTCGCCGCGTCGCGCTGGTCGACCGGCGCAAGGTGGGGCTCAACGCGCAGATTTTCGCGCAGGTGAAGCTCAACGCCCATGGCCGCGCGAATCTCGATGAGTTCAGCGAGGCGATCCGCGCCTTCCCCGAAGTGCTGGATGCCTATGTACTGATGGGATCGATGGACTTCATGCTGCGCATCGTGGCGAAGGACATTGAAGCCTATGAGCGCTTCTTCTTCGACCAGCTGAGCAGGCTCCCGGGGGTGCAGGAGATCAACTCGACCGTCGCATTGTCCGAGATCAAGTCGACGAGCGAGCTGCCGATCTGAGCCTGGACGGTCGCGGAGGAGCCCGGCATCCGCACACGGGATCCATCTCAAAAGCGGAGAATGTCGACCAGTTCGCCCATGGCGAGCGCCGGGCCATGCGCCGGGCGACGCACAAGCACATCCGCTCTTGCCAGCATGCCCTGGGCAGACGCGACCTGGCGCTCGAGCACGCGCACGCCCGCGCCGCTCCATTCGGCGCAGAGAAAAGTCTCGCGCGCCCCGACGTTCGGCGCTTCGGCGGCGAGCGGCGCGGCGGTCCAGCACAGGCCGGCGTCGAAGCCTCGCCCGCCCAGGGCTGTGAGCAGCGGCGCCAGAAAAAGGCGTGCGATGGTCATCGCCGCGGTCGGATTGCCTGGCAGGCCAAGGACATGGCGGTCCCCGATCCGCCCATACCACACCGGCTTGCCCGGCTTGATCGCGATGTCGGCGAACGCCAGCTCGAAACCCAGGGGCGTGAGGCCCAGCTTGGCGAAATCGCGATCTCCCCGCGAGGCACCCCCCGCCATCACCAGGACGTCGCTGTCGCCTAGGGCGCACTCGGCGGCCGCTTTGATCGCCGCAACGTCGTCCGCGACGAGCGCAGAGCCAGCCGGGACACCTCCCCATTGCCGCGCCATGAGCAGGATCGCCTGAGACAGACTGTCGGGGACCTGGCAGCGCGTCGACGCGGCCATTCCGGGCGCCACCAGCTCATCCCCGCTCGCGATCACATGAACGCGTGGCCGACGCCAGACAACGACCGAACTCGTGTCCGCCGCGGCGGACACGAGAAGCGCCCGCGCATCGAGCGTGCGTCCGGCCGGCAGGACCACCTCCCCTGCTCGCATATCCGAGCCTAGCACACGGACATGCCGCGCTGCAGGAAGCGCTCCCGCAGCGCCAATCCACCCATCGGTTCGGGTCACCTGCTCGCGCACGATCACACGATCGGCGCCGAGCGGCATTTGCGCCCCGGTCATGACGCGGACCGCTTCGCCTTCGCCGAGTTCTCCGTTCCAGACCTCGCCGGGATAGGCGCTTCCAACCAGGCGGAAGCGCAGCCCAGACGGGAGGCTGTCCGCATCTCGAACCGCGTACCCGTCCATCGCGGCGGCATCATAGCGCGGCGCGTCGATCAAGCTGCGGACAGGTTCGGCAAGCACGCGACGGCCCGCCTTCTCGAGCCGCACGCGTTCGACACCGAGCGTGCGCGCATGCGCCGCGAGGATCGCCTGTGCCCCGTCGAAGCTCAGGCTCGCTGCACAGAGCTCGGTACCGGGATCTATCCGTTCAGCGAAGGCCAATGCTCTGCTCCGCGATCGCGCCCCGCGCGCCCTGATGCTGACGGCCATGCGCTACGGCTTCGCCCACCAGGATGAGCGTCGGGCTGCCGTCGGCCATCGCGCGCACGGCGAGCGGCAGCAGGTCGAGCCGCGTGTGCAGCATCCGCTCGTCGGCGAGGCTCACATTGCACGCGACAAGCACGGGGGTGGAAGGACACACCCCCGCTGCGATCAGCTGCCGGCTGATCTGGGGGGCAGCCGCGCCGCCCATGTAGAAGGCCGTGGTGCATCCGGCGTCGGCGAGCGCTTCCCAGTCGAGATCCAACGGACTGCCTGCCTGGGCGTGCGCGGTGACGAACTGAACCCGGCGCGCCAGGCCTCGCAGCGAGAGCGAGATTCCCGCCGATGCCGCGGCGGCGCTGGCGGCGGTCACGCCGGGACAAATGCTGGTGCGAATTCCCGCCGCCCTGAGCGCGTCGGTCTCCTCCATCGACCGCGCGAACATCGAGGGGTCGCCGCCCTTCAGGCGGACCACGCGCTCGCCGTCCTGCGCCGCAGCGAGGAGCAGTTCGTTGATGCTCGCCTGGTCCTTCGAATGCCGCCCAGAGCGCTTCCCGACCGGGACACGGCGCACATGCGAGGGGATCAGGTCGAGTATGCCGGGGCCAACCAGCGCATCATAGAAAACCACGCTCGCCGCGCCGATCAGCCGCTCCGCCTTGCGCGTCAGCAGGTCGGGATCGCCGGGACCCGCACCGACCAGCCAGACCTCTCCGGGTGCGATCATGTCAGCCATTCGCCGTCTCCTTGGCATTTCCGATGAGGCGCTGGATCGCCGGGCGGCACGATCCGCAATTGGTTCCCGCCGACAGCGCCCCGCCGACCGCCTCGACGCTGGTGAGGCCCTGCGTGGCGATCGCCGCGACGACGGTCTTCAGGCCCACGTCGAAGCAGACGCAGACGATCGGCCCGCGATCCGGCTGAGGCTGTGCCGGCCGACCCGCGAGGAGCTCGAGCGAGGACGGTTTCTCGGCGGCGGCGAGTTGCGCGATCAGCCAGTCGCGAGACGGCAGACTGCCCGTGCGCGAGATATAGAGCGCCGCGACAAGCCGTCCGTCGGCGATCACCGCGTGGCGGAGTTGACCGCGCGCGACATCAACCGTCTCGACGCGCTCGCCCTTGGGCAGCAGATTTCGGACCAGCGAAGCGGGATCGCCCGTTCCGGCGAGCTCGACCAGCCAGCCCTGCGCGACGCGGATCCGGGTCGCCCACAGCGCATGGATCGGCCCCGGTTCGCTGCGCGTGACCAGGAAACCGTGCCATTCCACCGTGACGCGATCGACCCGGGCAGGTGTGGACTTGAAGCCGGGCTGGCCCGAATGCGGATCGACCAGCGGCCGGGGAAGCAGGCCGGTACGCCCGCCGGTCGATTGGCGGTCGGTCCAATGGATGGGCGTGAACGCCTCGCCGCGCCGCTGGCCCATGCTCAGCCCGGCGCGGAAGATGGTGGTGCCTTGCGGGGTCGAGACGCGGGCAAGGTCGCCCTCGCCAATCCCCAACGCCTCGGCATCAGCCGGGTGCAGTTCGACCAGCGGTTCGCGGCGATGGCTGCCGAGCTTGGGCGACAGGCCGGTGCGGGTCATCGTGTGCCACTGGTCGCGATACCGCCCGGTGTTGAGCGTCATCGGCCAATCGGCGAGCGGCGCGGCGAGCGGCGCCTGGATGACGCTTACCAGCCGCGCGCGCCCGCTGGGGGTCGGGAAGCAGCCGTCGGCGAAGGGTGTGCCGCCCCAGCGCCAGGGGGCCATCTCGTCATAGTCCTGGTTCGAGATCGCCGAATGCCGGCCGATGTCGAACAGTCGCGCGCCGTCATTCTGATAGGCCGAGAGACGCGCATGCTCGCGATAGATATCGGCGGGACGGCTATAGGCGAACTCGCCGGCCCAGCCCATGCGGCGGCCGACTTCCTTGACGATCCACCAGTCGGGCTTTGCCTCCCCCGGAAGCACGAACAGGCGGCGCTGACGACTTATCCTCCGCTCCGAATTGGTGACCGTTCCGTCCTTCTCGCCCCAGCCCGCCGCAGGCAGCAGCACGTCGGCGAAGCGCGTCGTATCGGTGTCGGCGATACAGTCGGAGACGACGACGAACGGGCATTTGCCCAGCGCCTCCCGCACGGCGCCGGCATCGGGCATCGACACGGCGGGGTTGGTCGCCATCACCCACAATGCCTTGACGCGCCCCTCGCCGATCGCGCGAAACAGGTCGACGGCCTTGAGACCCGGTTTCGCTGCGACGCTCTGCGTTCCCCAGAAGCGCGCGACACGAGCGACATTCTCCGGCGCGAAATCCATGTGCGCCGCGAGGGTCGAGGCGAGTCCACCGACCTCGCGGCCACCCATCGCATTGGGCTGGCCGGTGATCGAGAAGGGCGCCGCGCCCGGCTTGCCGATGCGGCCGGTGGCGAGATGGAGGTTGGTGATCGCGTTGACCTGGTCGGTGCCGCGCAGCGACTGGTTCACGCCCTGGCTGAACATGGTGACGGTGCGCGGATGGGCGGCGAACAGTTCGAAGAAGCGCCTGAGGTCGGCGGGCGGCACATCGCAGGTTCGCGCCACCGACCACAGGTCGCTCTCCTCTCCCACCTTCTCCCAGAAGTCGTCGGGCACCTCGACGCTTCGGGACAGGTAAGCCTTATCGGTCAGCCCGGCCTCGCGGCACCAGGCAAGCAGGCCGTTGAACAGCGCGACATCGCTGCCCGGCCGGATCGCGAGATGGAGGTCGGCATCCTCGCAGGTCTCGGTGCGGCGCGGATCGATCACGACCAGCCTGGTCCCCCGCGCGGCGCGCGCGGCCATGATCCGCTGGTAGACGATCGGGTGGCACCAGGCGGTGTTCGAGCCGACCAGGATCACCAGATCGGCCTCGTCGAGATCCTCGTAACCGGCCGGCACCACATCCTCGCCGAACGCGCGCATGTGCCCGGCGACCGCGCTCGACATGCAGAGCCGTGAATTGGTGTCGATGTTCGCCGATCCGATGAAGCCCTTCATCAGCTTGTTGGCGACGTAATAGTCCTCGGTCAGCAGCTGGCCGGAGACGTAGAAGGCGACGCTGTTGGGGCCATGCTGGGCGATCGTCTCGCGGAAGCGCTTCGCCACGAGGTCGAGGGCCCTGTCCCAGCTCGCGCGCCGCCCGCCGATCGTCGGGTGGAGCAGCCGGCCTTCCAGACCGGTCGTCTCGCCGAGATGCGTGCCCTTGGAACAAAGCCGCCCGCGATTGGCCGGATGCTCGGCATCGCCCGCGATCGCCGCTTCGCGCGCGCCGGTCACCGTCGCCGTTATCCCGCAGCCGACACCGCAATAGGCGCAGGTGGTGCGGACAACCACTAGCCCCTCCCCTTCAGGGGAGGGGTTGGGGTGGGGCCGTGAAATCTCGCCGAGACCAGCGCCCGTTGCACCGCCCCACCCCCAACCCCTCCCTTGAAGGGGAGGGGCTTGAGAAGATCACTTCCCTTCACGCCGCCGCCAGCGCAGCGGCGCGGCCGATCAGCACGCGACCGGAGATGATCTTGACCGGCACGGTCGGCGTGCAACCCTTGTCCTCCCCCTGTGCCTCGCCGGTCGCGAGGGCGATGTTCCAGTTATGCAGCGGACAGGCGACGCTGTGGCCATGGACGATGCCCTGGCTGAGCGGCCCCTTCTTGTGCGGGCAGCGATTGACCAGCGCGAACACGCGGTTGTCGCCGGTGCGGAACACCGCGATCTCCTCGCCGCCGGCAACCGGCACGGTGCGTGCACCACGTACTGGAATCTCGTCGAGGCGGCCGATATCGAGCCAGTCCGGCGTCATGCAAATTCTCCCTGTGGATGGAATTCGGCGAGGTGCGCGTGCTGGACCCGCTCGGCGCCCGCGGCGCGCTCGGCCCAGGGGTCTTCCTGGCTGAAGCTCTGCGAGAAATGGAAGCGCCCGGCGAGCGCATCACGGCCCGCTTCGTCCTCGACGATCCGCGCCCTGACATAGTCGACCCCGACCCGCTCGATCCACGGCGCGGTCCGCTCGAGATAGCGCGCCTCCTCGCGGTAGAGCTGCACGAAGGCTGCGCAATAGTGCATCGCCTCCGCCTCGGTCGCGACCTTGCAGAGGAAATCGGTGGCGCGGACCTTGATCCCGCCATTGCCGCCGACCGAGAGTTCGTAGCCCGAATCGACGCAGACCACGCCGAAGTCCTTGATCGTCGCCTCGGCGCAGTTGCGCGGACAGCCCGAGACCGCGATCTTGAACTTGTGGGGCATCCAGCTGCCCCACGTCATCCGCTCGATCTGGACGCCCAGCCCGGTCGAATCCTGCGTGCCGAAGCGGCACCATTCGGAGCCGACGCAGGTCTTCACCGTGCGCAGCGACTTGCCATAGGCATGGCCGGAGACCATCCCGGCCGCGTTGAGATCGGCCCAGACTGCGGGCAGATCTTCCTTCTTGATCCCAAAGATGTCGAGCCGCTGCCCGCCGGTGACCTTGACCATCGGCGCGTTGAACTTCTCGACCACGTCGGCGATCGCGCGCAGCTCGCGCGGATTGGTGATGCCGCCCCACATGCGCGGCACCACCGAATAGGTGCCGTCCTTCTGGATGTTGGCGTGCATCCGCTCGTTGACGAAACGGCTCTGCTGGTCGTCGACATAGTCGCCGGGCAGCGCGCAGAGCAGATAATAGTTGAGCGCGGGGCGGCACGAGGAGCAGCCGTCCGGCGTGCTCCAGTGCAGCTTCTGCATCACCTCGGGGATCGAGCGCATGCCCTGCGCGACGATCTCGCGGCGGACATCGTCATGGCCGAAGCTGGTGCATTTGCACATCGTCCGGACTGCACGCTCGCCGGCATAGTCGTCGCCGAGTGTCACCGCGAGCAGCGTCTCGACCAGCCCGGTGCACGAACCGCACGACGCGGACGCCTTGCAGCCGGCGCGCACCGCATCGAGCGTCGCCGCGCCGTTGCCGATGCACGCGACCACCTGCCCCTTGCTGACGCCGTTGCAGCCGCAGATCTCGACATCTTCCGAGAGCGCCGCAACGGCCGCCTTAGGGTCCGCCTGCCCCCCTCCCGAGGCGAAGGCCTGGCCGAAGATCAGCAGATCGCGCAGGTCGGAAATGTCCTCCTGCCGCTTGAGCAGGTCGAAATACCAGCCGCCGTCGCCGGTATCGCCGTAGAGCACGGCGCCGACGATCCGGTCCTCCTTGACCACCACGCGCTTGTACACGCCGCGCGCGGCGTCGCGCAGGACGATGTCCTCCGCGCCGTCGCCGCCGGAGAAATCACCGGCGGAGAAGACGTCGAGCCCGGCAACCTTGAGCTTGGTCGAGGTGACCGAGCCCCGATAGCCGCTGGGCTTCTCGACCAGCCCGTCGGCGAGCGCGCGGCACATGTCGAACAGCGGCGCGACCAGGCCGTAGACATTGCCGTCATGCTCGACGCACTCGCCCACCGCGAGGATCGCGGGATCGGAGGTCACCATATGATCGTCGACATGGATGCCGCGCCCGATCGCCAGTCCGGCCTCCCGGGCGAGCCGGACGTTGGGACGGATGCCGACCGCCATCACGACCAGGCTCGCGGGGATCAGCCGGCCGTCCTTCAACCGCACGCCCTCGACGCAGGTCGCGCCGACGATCTCGGCGGTATCGGCGCCGGTCAGGATCGTCTGGCCGCGGTCTTCGAGCGCGGTCTTGAGCAGCCAGCCGGCGGCTTCGTCGAGCTGGCGCTCCATCAGGGTGGGCATGAGATGGAGGACGGTGACCTTCATCCCGCGCAAGGTCAGGCCGTGCGCAGCCTCCAGCCCGAGCAGGCCGCCACCGATCACCACGGCGTGGCCGCCCCCGTTCGCCTTGCCGGCCTCGGCGGCAGCCAGCATCCGGTCGACATCGTGCATGTCGCGGAAGCTGATCACGCCGTCGAGCGTGTGGCCCGGCACCGGGATGATGAACGGATCGGAACCGGTCGCGATCAGCAGCCGGTCATAGGAAACCGTCCGACCCGAGGCAGCGGTGACACGTTTTGCGCCCCGATCGATCGA
This sequence comes from uncultured Sphingomonas sp., assembly GCA_966211615.1. GTDB lineage: Bacteria > Pseudomonadota > Alphaproteobacteria > Sphingomonadales > Sphingomonadaceae > Sphingomonas. The sequence continues at coordinate 53,666 of CBIHNZ010000004.1, read as the reverse complement.
CACGACCGCGTCCGCCGCGATCAGCTCGATGCCATTGTCGCGATACCAGTCATGCCCGTTCAGGATAATGTCCTCGAACGCCTTCTCCCCGGCCAGCACCGGCGAGAGCATGATCCGGTTGTAGTTCACGTGCGGCTCGGCGCCGAAGATCGTGACCCGGTAGCGTGCGGGATCGCGTGCCAGCAGTTCCTCGATCGCGCGGCATCCGGCCATGCCGTTGCCGATCACCACCAGATGCTCGCGCGCGGAGGACATGTCGGGGCTGTCCCCCGCCTCTTCGCCGCTCCAGCCTTCGCCCAAAAGCTCCATCTGCCTTGCTCCAGAACGCAAAAAGGCCGCCATGCGGGCCGCTGGAGAAATCCAGCGCCTGCATGGCGGCCTTGCCAATCACCCGGGCCGGCATCGCTGCCGGCCGATGCGCCTCCGATTCCCGTCCTTGGGAGCGGCGGCTATATCTCGATCGGGCGTCCTTGCCCGAAGATGGCTATCATGCCGATTCGCCCGATCTCTTCAAGTGCGAATTTTGCACTGCAGCAAACAGACCGGGATTCACTGTCGTCAGCCCAGCGAAATCGGCTCTTAGAGCCCCCAGTCGAGCTGCACCCAGAATTTGCGCGTATCGGTCATGAAGCGATCGACGTCATACTCGGCATAGCGCAAGGAGACCGCCGTCTTGCCGAGCTTCCCGCTCGCCAGCAGGTCGATCTCGTTGCCATAGTGACGCACCAGCCGATCGCTTTCGAAGCGGTGATAGGCCGCCTGCAGCGTCACCACCTTGAACGGCCCGAACCCCTTCGTGCCATAGCCGAGGCTGCCATAGAGGTCGCGCACGCCGTCCGGCGGCGTGGTGAGGAATTTGTCCGCCCAGCCCTGGAACTTGAAATTGGTGCCTAGGGGAAACTGGAACGCGGTGAGCGCCTCGCCCTTGTCCGCGCCGAGCACCTCGTACCCGGCACCCAGCTTGAAGCCCGATATGTCGAGTCCCGCGTCGAGCAGATAGTAACTAGCCCGATAGTCATTGGGATTGTTGCGATAATCGGATTGGGTCGCCCAGCTCGCCTGGTAGCTCAGCTTCGCCTTCCTGCCGAGCGGCTGCGCCCCCGCCAGCCGCACCCCATAGCTCTGGCTCGACAGCCTATAGCCCTGCACCGCGGCTTCGTCCTGGTCGATCAGATAGGCGAAGCCCGTCAGCGCGCCGATAGGGGTCGCGTAGCTCAGGTTGGCGAAGGCGTTTCTGCCGCCTACCCCTTGTTGGCGCGCGCCCGCGCCTTCCACGCCCCAGATCGTGCGCACATCCCAGGCATAGGTCACATCGGCCTTCAGCCCGCTGAGCGGCACGATCTCGACGCGCACCGCGTCGAAGGTCTGGGCATTGTCGCGAAAGCCGACATTGCCGGCGAAGCGCTCGTCGTCGAGCATGATCTTCTGCCGCCCCGCGGTGATCGTGACGGCCTGGGTCTTGTACTGGATCTGCGCGCGATAGAGCCCGACATTCTCCGGATCGGCCACCAGTGGCCGCGTCGCGGCGCCGTGAAGTCCGTCATAATAATCGCCCGCCGCGGCCATGGTCCCCTGCGCCTCGACCAGCGCGGACCAGGGCCCGGACGATCCCTGCACACCGGCCCGGACCCGGAAGGTGAGCGCGTCGGCGTCTTCCGTCAGCCCTTCCTGCTCGACATGTTCGTAGCGGACGCGGGCTTCGGCGAGCGGCTTGAGTGCGATCTCCTGAGCACAGGCAGGACCCGCGACGACCAGCACGGCCGCCGTCAGCAACAGTGATTTCATGGATGGCCTCCCGATGAAGCGCGAGCGGCTCGATCCCGCCCGCGCCTCTACAATCAGATGCGCGCGCCGCTGCTCCAGCTTGCGCGCCATTTCGCCTTGACCAGCGTCAGCCCGCCCAGTGCCAGCACCGACAGTCCGGCGAAGACCAGGAAGCCCGGCGAGAAGCTGCCGGTGAGCTGCTTGGCCACGCCCAGCGAGGAGGCGAGGTAGAAGCCGCCGATGCCGCCCGCCATGCCGACCAGCCCGGTCATCACGCCGATCTCCGCCTGGAAGCGCTGCGGCACGAGCTGGAACACCGATCCGTTGCCGGTTCCCAGCGCGAGCATCGCGACGACGAAGGCCGCGAGCGCCGCAGTCACCGTGGGCGCCATGCTGACGGCCGCGAGTGCCAGCGCGGCGACGGCATAGACGATCGAAAGCGCCTTCACCCCGCCGATCCGGTCGGCCAATGCGCCGCCCAGCGGCCGCACCAGCGACCCGGCGAAGACGCAGGCGGCGGTACAATAGCCCGCGGCAATCGTGGTCAGGCCGAAGCGGTCGGTGAAATAGATCGGCAGCGACGCCGCCAGCCCGACGAACCCGCCGAACGTGACCGCGTAAAAGGCCATCAGCCACCAGGAATCCGCGGTCCTCAGCGGATGGAAATACTCGACCAGCTTCTTGGGCGCCGGCGCGTTGGGGGCATCCTTCGCCATCAGCATATAGGCGACGAACACCAGCGCGAGCGGGATGCAGGCAAGCCCCAGCACTGCATTCCATCCGAACAACTTCGCCAGCGTCGGCGCGAACAGGGCGGCGAGAACCGTGCCCGAATTGCCCATGCCGGCCAGCCCCATCGCCTTGCCCTGGTGCTCGGGCGGATACCAGCGGCTGGCGAGCGGCAGCGCGATCGCGAAGCTGGCGCCGGCGAACCCCAGGATGACGCCGAGCGCCAGCGTGCCGCCAAAGCTGTTCACGCCGAGCATCCAGGCACAGAGCAGGCCCATGATCACGATGACCTGGCTGATTGCACCCGAGCGCTTGGGCCCGATGCGATCGACCAGCAACCCGTTGACGACGCGCAGGATTGCCCCGGCCAAGGTCGGCGTCGCGACCATCAAGCCCTTCTGCGCGGCGGTCAGGTGCAGCGTCGCGGCAATGTCGGGCGCTAGCGGCCCCAGCAGCACCCAGACCATGAAGGCCAGGTCGAAATAGAGAAAGGCGGCGATCAGCGTCGGCGTGTGCCCGCTGCTCCAGAATTCCGACTTGGGCCGCACCGGGATGGGATCGACGTCACAGCCGCCCCCGGCATAATCGAAGCCCTCGCGCATCAGTTCGGCTATCTTCATCGCCCGTGCTCCCCCGTGTCGCGCAGACACGAAAAAAGCCGCCTCCGACCTCCCGCCTCGCAGCGGGGATCGGACAGCGGCTTTGCTGTCATCCGATGGATCGCTCGCCGGCTCTGGCGGGACGGTCCCATGGCGCCGCCCGGCCTCGGACGACGCTTATAAGCTGACGCGACGCGTTTCTCTTCGCAAGTGCAAAAGAATCAATCGCCGACGCGGCTTTCCAGCTCCCGCAAATAGGCGGGAATCGCGTCGGGATCGAAGCTCCGCCCATCGAAAAACCGATCCGGCGCAAGCGTTAGGCTGCCACTGTGCGTACCGGCTCCGAGCGGTGCACCAAGCGCACCCTCCACCTTCATGCTTGCACCCGGCATCGCAACGCCCTCACCTGCAAGCGCGCGCCGATAGAGGTCGGAGCGGAAAACATCCGCTGCCGCGCGCTCCGAGTCGGGACCCGCTCCGATCATGTTCCAGCGGACGAATTGCGAGTAGATCCACAGCGCCTGGCTGCGCCACGGAAAGTTTGCTGCACCGCGGTGAAAGACCAGGAAATCGGGAATGTCGACCGGCTCCGCGCCCTGGCGCAGCGGCATCCGCCCGGCAAGCGCCTGCGCGATCAATCTCGCCGGCTGGCCGACATGGCTGGGGCGGGCAAGCAGGTCCGCCAGCGCGTCACGGTTCGCCGGATCATCGCACCAGGCCGCCGATCGGGCCAGCGCCCGGATCAACCGATCGAGCGTGTCGGGGTTGGCCGCGGCCCAGTCCGCACGGGTGCCGAGCACCTTCTCGACACCGCGCTGCCAGATGTTGACGCCCACCGCGGCGATCTCGCCCAGTCCCTGGTCGATCGCGACGCTGCTCCACGGCTCGCCGGCGATGAATCCGTCGATCTCGCCGGCCCGCAGCGCCTCGGTCATCAGCGACGGCGGCAGCACCCGCAGCGTCACGTCGCGGTCGGGGTTCACGCCGGCGAACCCCAGCCAATAGCGCAGCATCAGCGCATGGCTCGAGAAGCGATGGACGATCCCGATCACGGGCTTGCGGCGGTGCAGCCCGATGGCAGTGGCGAAATCATGCGCGGTCGCGACCGGATCGTCGATCCGGCTGCGCGGCGAGGGATCCAGTGCCGCGGCGAACTCAGCCGACAGCGTCAGGGCATTGCCATTATCGTTGAGTTTGAACGGCGCGGCGATCGCACAGGGGGTCTGGCTGAGCCCCAGCGTGACCGCCACGGCGAGCGGCGCCAGCAGGTGCGCCGCCTGCACCTGGCCATAGACCAGCCGGTCGCGCACCGTGGCCCAGCTCGTGTCGCGGTGCAGGTCGAGCGCGATTCCCTCCGCCTCGGCAAAGCCCATCTCGGCCGCGACGATGATCGGCGCACTGTCGGTCAGCGGCAGGAAGGCGATCGAAAGCGGCGTCATCCCTTGCCTCCCAGCAATCCGGCTGCGGTGATCAGCGCCTCCGCGACATCGACGATCCGGCGCCCCTGGTTCATCGCCGTCGTGCGGAGCAGGCCATAGGCTTCGGCCTCGCCCAGCTTTCGGCTTTCCATCAGGATCGCCTTGGCGCGATCGATCGTCTTGCGCTCGGCCAGTTCGGTCCGCGCGTCGTTGAGCTCGCCCTGGAGCTTCGCAAAGGCATGGAAGCGGCGGATCGCGAGATCGAGGATCGGCTTCACCCGGTCCTTGCGCAGCCCGTCGACGACATAGGCCGAGACGCCGGCATCTATCGCCGCGCCGATCATTGCATCGTCGGACTGGTCGACGAACATCGCGATCGGACGCGCCAGAGCGCGGCTCACCGCGAGCATCTCCTCGAGCGAATCGCGGCTAGGGTTGCCCAGGTTCATCAGGACCACGTCCGGCGCCATCCGCTCCAGGCGCGCGACGAACGCACCCTGCGCCGGAACGACTTCGATATCGTCGAACCCCGCTTCGCGAAGACCTTCCTCGAGGATCGTCGCGCGCAGTCCGCTTTCGTCGATGATGGCAATGCGCACAGCAGGCCCCCAATGCCTTCCCCGCCTATGCGATCTTTGCCTTGGGCAGACAAGCAGCACCTGCGAGACATTCGACCGGTGATGCCTTGCGACGCTTGCCCAGATATTTTACACCTAAAGCAATTCGGGAGGATCGGATGCGCATTGCCTGTCTCGGCGGCGGCCCTGCCGGGCTCTATTTCGCGATCTCGATGAAGCTCCGCGATCCCGCGCACGTCGTCGATCTGTTCGAGCGGAATGCGGCAGACGACACCTTCGGCTGGGGCGTCGTCTTCTCCGACCAGACCGTCGACAATCTGATGGCGAACGATCCCGGGAGCGGCGCAACGATCCGCGACGAGTTCGCGCATTGGGACGATATCGACGTCCATATCCATGGCGAATGCATCCGCACCTCGGGGCACGGTTTCATCGGCATCGGCCGCAAGCGGCTTCTCCGGATCCTGCAGGACCGCGCGCGCGCGCTGGGCGTCAACCTGCACTTCGAGCATGAGGCAAGCGCGGACCTCGACGACTGGGCCGGCTATGACCTGGTGATCGCCGCCGACGGCGCGAACAGCCGCATCCGGACGCGCTACGAACCGCATTTCGGCGTCGACATCCAGGTGCGGAAGAACAAGTTCTTCTGGTTCGGCACGCACAAGGTGTTCGAGGCTTTCACCTTCGCTTTCGAGCAGACCAAGGCAGGCTGGATCTGGGCGCACGCCTATCGCTTCGGCGACGGCCTCTCGACCTTCATCGTCGAGTGCGAGCCCGAGACCTGGACCGCGCTCGGCTTCGACCGCATGACGCAGCAGGAGGCGATCGTGGCATGCGAGACGATCTTCGCCCGCTATCTGGATGGCAACCGGCTGATGTCGAATGCCGCCCACCTGCCGGGGCCGCAGGCGTGGCTCAACTTCCGGCGGATCATCTGCGAGCGCTGGGACCATCGCAATCTCGTGCTGCTCGGCGACGCCGCGCACACCGCGCATTTCTCGATCGGGTCGGGCACCAAGCTCGCGCTCGAGGACGCGATCAAGCTCGCCGAGGTGCTCAACCGCCCCGGGCTGGACCGCGAAGCGGCGCTCGCCGAATATCGCGAGGAGCGCAATCTCGAGGTGCTCAAGCTCCAGAACAGCGCGCGCAATTCGACCGAATGGTTCGAGACGCTTGACCGCTATCTCGATTTCGAACCGATCCAGTTCGCTTATTCGCTGCTCACCCGCTCGCAGCGGGTAAGCCACGAGAATCTGCGGCTGCGCGATCCGGAATGGCTGGCGGGGCTGGAGCGCTGGTTCCAATCGAAGGCGCGCGGTCAGGAAGTGAACGACCCCGCCCCACCGATGTTCGCCCCGTTCAGGCTACGCGACATGCCCCTCGAAAACCGGATCGTCGTCTCGCCGATGGCGACCTATTCCGCGGTCGACGGCTGCCCTACCGACTTCCACCTCGTCCATTACGGCGCCCGCGCGCAGGGCGGCGCCGGGTTGCTCTTCACCGAGATGACCTGCGTCTCGGCCGAGGGGCGGATCACGCCGGGCTGCGCCGGGGTCTATGCGCCCGAACAGGTGGCGGCGTGGAAGCGGATCGTCGACTTCGTCCACACGCATTCCCATGCGCGCTTCTGCCTCCAGCTCGGCCATTCGGGCCCCAAGGGCGCCACGCGCGTCGGCTGGGAGGGCTATGACGTGCCGCTGGAGAGCGGCGCCTGGCCGCTGATCGCCGCCTCCGACATACCCTGGAGTTCTGACAACCAGGTGCCGCGCCCGATGACGCGCGAGGATATGGATGCGGTGCGCGAACAGTTCGTCGCCGGCGTCCATGCCGCGATCGAGGCCGGGTTCGACATGATCGAGCTCCACGCCGCGCACGGCTATCTACTGTCGAGCTTCATCACCCCGCTCACCAACCGGCGGACCGACGACTATGGCGGCAGCCTCGAGAACCGGCTGCGCTTCCCGCTCGAAGTCTTCGCCGCGATGCGCGCCGCCTGGCCTGTCGGGCGGCCGATGTCGGTGCGCATCTCCGCCAATGACTGGATGGGCGATGCCGGCGTCACGCCTGACATGGCAGTCGGGATCGCACGCGCCTTCGTCGAAGCCGGCGCCGATCTGATCGACGTGTCGGCGGGCCAGACCTGGGCCGAGTGCAAGCCGATCTATGGGCGCATGTTCCAGACCCCCTTTGCCGACCAGATCCGCAACGAGGGACGATTGACGACGATGGCGGTGGGCAATATCTTCGAGCCCGATCACGCCAATTCGATCCTCGCCGCGGGCCGCGCCGATCTCGTCGCGCTGGCCCGTCCGCACCTGATCGACCCGATGTGGACGCTGCGCGCCGCCGCGCAGCAGGGCTATCGCGAGATCGCTGTGCCCCTGCCCTATCTCGGCGGCCAGGCGCAGCTCGCGCGCAACCTGCAGCGCGCGGCCGAACAGGAGGCGGCGCTCAGGGCATGAGGCTCACCGGACATCATGCACTTATCACAGGCGGTGGCACCGGGATCGGCGCGGCCATCGCAAGGGCGGTGGCGGCCGAAGGGGCGAGGGTCAGCCTCCTCGGCCGCCGGCTGGAGCCGCTGCAACAAACCGCCCAGGAAACGGGCGGCATCGCCATCGCCGCCGACGTCACAGACCGCAACGCGGTCGACACCGCCGTCACGCGAGCCCGCGCGGCGCATGGACCGGTCAGCATCCTGATCAACAATGCAGGGCTCGCGGCAAGCGCGCCCTTCGGCAAGGTGACCGAGGCGATGTGGCGCCAGGCGATGGCGGTCAACCTCGACGCCGTCTATCACTGTAGCCAGGCGGTGTTGCCCGAGATGCTCGCTGCCGGTCGGGGCCGCATCGTCACGATCGCCTCGACTGCCGGACTGTACGGCTTCGCCTATACCGCACCCTATGTCGCCGCGAAGCATGGCGCCGTCGGACTGATGCGCGCGCTTGCCGCCGAACTGGCGAAAACCCCGATCACCGCCAATGCGGTCTGCCCCGGCTTCACCGATACCGAGATCGTCGCCGAGGCGGTTCGCAACATCCAGCAGAAGACCGGGCGCAGCGAGGACGAGGCGCGCGCAGGTCTCGCGCGGCTCAATCCCAGCGGGCGCCTGATCGCCCCCGCCGAGGTCGCCGATCTGGTCGTCGATCTCGTCCTGTCAGACCGCAACGGCGAAGCGGTGGAGATCGCATGAGCAAGGCCGCCGCCTTCGCCGAGAAGCATGATGGCGCGCTGGGTGATCATGCCAATGTCCGGCTGTGGCTGCGCCTGCTCAGCTGTACAATGACGATCGAGAAGTCGGTGCAGCGCCTGTTCGCCGAGCGCTTCGGAACCACCCTTCCGCGTTTCGACGTGATGGCGGCGCTCGAACGCGCGCCCGACGGGCTGGCGATGAGCGAGCTCTCGCAGGCGCTGCTCGTTTCGAACGGCAATGTAACCCAGCTCGTCCAGAAGCTAGCCGCCGACGCGATGGTGCATGTCGCGCCCGATCCGCGCGACCGCCGGGTCTCGCGCGTGCGCCTTACGCGCTTGGGCCGGACCCATTTCGCCGAGCTTGCCGCGACGCATCACGATCGCATCGACGCACTCTTCGCCGAGCTCGGCGGCGAGGAGCATGCCCGGCTCTACGCCGCACTCGGCACACTCAAGACGTCCATCGCCCACGCATCCGCAGAGGAAGCGCACCCATGACTCCCGCAAGCTTCGCGCCGCGCCATTTCGGCTGGCATTTTGCCGATCGTGTCGCGACGATCACGCTCAACCGGCCCGAGCGCAAGAACCCGCTGACCTTCGAATCCTATGCCGAGCTGCGCGACACCTTCCGCGATCTCGTGCTGACTCCCGAGGTGAAGGCGGTCGTCGTCACCGGCGCGGGCGACAATTTCAGCTCCGGCGGCGACGTGCACGAGATCATCGGGCCGCTCACTAAAATGACGATGCCCGAGTTGCTCGCCTTCACCCGGATGACCGGCGACCTGGTCAAGGCGATCCGCAGCTGTCCGCAGCCGGTGATCGCCGCGATCGACGGGGTGTGCGCCGGCGCGGGTGCGATCGTCGCGATGGCGTCGGACCTGCGCATCGCGACGCCGCGTGCCAAGACCGCCTTCCTCTTCACCCGCGTCGGGCTGGCGGGAAGCGATATGGGCGCCTGCGCGATCCTGCCGCGGATCATCGGCCAGGGCCGCGCCGCCGAGCTGCTCTTCACCGGCCGAGTAATGACGTCCGACGAAGGTGAGCGCTGGGGTTTCCACAACCGGCTGGTCGAGCCCGAAGCGCTGGAAACCGAAGCCACGGCACTCGCGCGCGGCCTCGCCGAGGGCCCCACCTTCGCGCACGGGATCACCAAGACCCAGCTCGACACCGAATGGGCGGTGAGCCTCGACGTCGCGATCGAGATGGAGGCGCAGGCGCAGGCGATCTGCATGCAGACCAACGACTTCCGTCGCGCCTATGAGGCTTTTGCCGCGAAGCAGACTCCCAAGTTCGAGGGCGACTGATGCCCGATCGCAGCTTCCTCGCCTGGCCCTTTTTCGACGGCTCGCACCGGGCGCTGGCCGACGCGCTGGAAGATTGGTGCCGATCCGAGCTCGCAGAACCCCATGGCGACGATATCGACGCCGATTGCATCGATCTGGCGATGCGGCTCGGCGCAGCCGGGTGGCTCGCCCATTGCGTTCCGGCGGACTTCGGCGGTGCCCACGAAACGCTCGACGTCCGCTCGCTCTCCCTGATCCGCGAGACGCTCGCCCGCCATTCGGGGCTCGCCGACTTCGTGTTCGCCATGCAGGGGCTCGGATCAGGCGCGATCAGCCTGTTCGGCACCGAGGCACAGAAACGGGAATGGCTCCATGGCGTCGCGTCCGGCGAGCGGATCGCCGCCTTCGCGCTGACCGAGCCCGAATCCGGCTCCGACGTTGCATCGATGACGACCAAGGCAGTACGCGACGGCGATGGCTGGGTAATCAACGGCGCCAAGACCCTGATCTCGAACGGCGGTATCGCCGACTTCTATGTTCTGTTTGCACGCACCGGCGAGGCACCCGGCGCCAAGGGCATCTCGGCCTTCCTCGTTCCTTCCGGCACGTCGGGGCTCGACGCAAGCGAGCGGATCGAGGTGATCGCGCCGCATCCGCTCGCCACGCTCCGCCTCACCGACATGCGGCTTCCCGCCGATGCGCTGCTCGGTGAACCCGGGCGCGGTTTCGCCCAGGCGATGGCGACGCTCGACATCTTCCGCACAAGCGTCGGCGCCGCCGCGCTCGGCTTCGCGCGCCGCGCGCTCGACGAAGCGACCGCGCGCATCTGCGACCGCAGGCTCGGCACGGGCACGCTCGCCGAAAATGCGGTGATGCAATCCTATCTCGCCGAGATGGCGCTCGATATCGATGCCTCGGCGCTGCTCATCTATCGCGCCGCCTGGGTCCGCGACGTTGAGGGCCGGGCCAACACGCGGGAGGCCGCGATGGCCAAGCTCCACGCGACCGAGGCCGCGCAGGTGGTGATCGACAAGGCAGTGCAGATGTTCGGCGGCATGGGCGTGGTACGCGGGGTGCCGGTCGAGGCACTCTATCGCGAGATCCGCGCGCTGCGCATCTACGAGGGCGCGTCCGAGGTGCAGAAGCTGGTGATCGCGCGCCAGCATCTGAAGGGTGTCCAACCATGACCGTGGCCTTCACGACGCGCATGCCGCTCCGCTTCGCGCACTGCGATCCAGCGGGCATCGCCTATTACCCGCGCTATTTCGAGATCGTCGACGCCGCGGTGGAGGACTGGACCGAAACCGCCTTCGGCGTCTCGCGCGCCGTCATGCACCGGGACATGGGGCTCGGCACGCCCATGGTCGATATGTCGGCGAGCTTCACGGCGATCAGCCGCCATGGCGACCTGCTCGACGTGGCGATCGCGGTCGACGCGATCGGCCGCACCTCGCTGACCCTTGCCGTAGAGGTGACCAGCGGCGGCGCGCCGCGCTTCGCCGTCCGGCTCAAGATGGCACTGATCGACCTGAAGGCGGTGAAGGCGATTCCCTGGCCCGCCGATTGGCGCGCCCGACTGGAGGCACTGGCATGAGCCCGCACCGCACGCTTCTCCCGCCCGGCTGGCCGCGCCCCAAGGGCTATGCCAATGGAATCCTCGCCGAAGGCCGGACGCTCTGGACCGGCGGCGTCGTCGGCTGGGACGCGCAGGAGCGTTTCCCCGACGCCGACATGGCGGGGCAGTTCCGCCGCATCCTGGAGAGCACCTGCGCGATCCTCGCCGAAGGGGGCGCCAGGCCCGAGCATATCGTACGGATGACCTGGTACATCACCGACCGGCAGGAATATCTCGACAGCTTGCCCGCGATCGGCGCCGCCTATCGCGAGATCATCGGGCGCCATTTCCCGGTGATGGCGGTGGTGCAGGTGGTTTCGCTGCTCGAAGCCGCAGCGAAGATCGAGATCGAGACGACCGCAGTGATCCCGGCGGAGGAAAGCCATGGCTGACGCGCAGGCCCTCTCCGGAGACTTCAACCTCGCCGACTACTATGTCTTCGCCAATATCGAGGCCGGCCGCGGCGGCAAGACCGCGATTCTGTTCGAGGATCAGGCGATCACCTATGCGCAGGTGGCGGACAAGGTCAGCGCGGTCGCCGCGCGGCTGATCGCCGCGGGCCTGCTGCCCGAGCAGCGCGTGCTGCTCTGCATGCAGGACCGGCCCGAATTCGTCTATGCTTGGTTCGGCGCGATCAAGGCCGGCGCGGTCGTGACCCAGGTCAATCCGCTGCTCCCGGTCACGGATTACAGCTATTATCTCGGCTATGTGAAGCCGCAGTTCGCGTTCGTCGACGAGGCGAGCCTTGAGGCGTTCGAAGCCGCGCGCGCGGGGTCGCGCTTCCTGCCGCGCGCAAACATGATCGTCGCCGGCGACGGTTTCGACGCCTGGCTCGCCGATCCGATCGATGGCCCCGCCGATCCCTGGCTGACCCGGGCCGACGATCCCGCGGTCTGGCTCTTCACCAGCGGCAGCACCGGCCAGAGCAAGGGCGCGGTGCACTGCCATTTCCACTTCCCGTTCAACACCCGGGTCTATGCACAGGATTTCATCGGCATCCGCGAGGATGACATCACACTCTCCGGCGCGCGGCTCTATTTCGGCTATGCGACCGGGACCAACCTGATGTTCCCCTTTTCGGTCGGGGCGACGACGATCCTGTTCCGCGAATCGCCCAGCGCCGAGCGCCTGTTCGCGTTGATCGCGCGCCACCGTCCGACCGTGCTCACCGCCGTGCCCACCCTCATCAACAAGATGCTGGAAGCGGGCGGCGACAACCCGCCCGACCTCTCCAGCCTCCGCTTCGCCTGGAGCGCCGGCGAAGCCTTGCCGCGTGACCTGCATGCGCGCTGGGACGCGACGTTCCACGTGCCGATCATCGACGGCATCGGCAGCGCCGAGAGCTTCCACATCTATATCAGCAACCGGCCGGGCGACATCCGTCCGGGCAGCCTCGGCAAGCTCGTCCCGGGCTATGAGGCGCGGCTGCTGGACGACGAGGGCGCGCCTGTGCCGCCTGGTGGGGTAGGCACGCTGCATGTCCGCGGCGACAGCGCGGCGCTCTATTATCACGCCGATTACCGCAAGTCGGTCGAGCACCTGCGCGGCGGCTGGATCGTCAGCGGCGACAAGTTCCGCCAGGACGAGGACGGCTATTGGTATTTCGAGGGGCGCGGCGACGACCTGATCAAGAGCGGCGGCATCTATGTCAGCCCGGTCGAGGTCGAGGCATGCCTCACCGAGCACCCCGCGGTGCGCGAGTGCTGTGTGCTCGGCAAGGCTGACGCCAATGGCCTCGAAAAGCCGGTGGCGCTGGTGGTGGCTTCGCAGGACCATGATCCGGTCGCGCTGGAGATCGAGCTGATCGCCTTCGCCAGGGCGCGGCTCGCGCGCTACAAGGTGCCGCACGCAATATACTTTCGAACCGCCGCCCTGCCGCGCAACGACCGCGACAAGATCGATCGCAAGCGGCTCCGGGGAGAAATCTGATGTTGGCCGACCTGCCCTGGACCGAGATCCGCGACGCGCTGGCCGGTGCTGCGCCGGTGGTGGCGATCCTGCCCTGCGGTGCGATCGAGGCGCATGGCCCGCATCTGCCGCTCGGCACCGACATCATCATCAGCGACGGCATGACCCGGCGTGCCGCCGCCGAACTTGAGGCGGGCGGCATCCGCGCCTTCATGCTGCCCGCCCTCGCCTATGCGCCGGCCGGCTATGCCGAGGAGTTCGCCGGGACCATATCGATCCGCACCGAGACCGCGCGCGCGCTGCTGCTCGATATCGCACACAGCCTCAAGGCGCAGGGCTTCGCCTGCCTCGCGCTTGCCAACAGCCATTTTGACCCCGCCAATGTCGCGATGCTGCGCACCACGACGGCGGAGATCGTCGCGCTCGGGCTGCCGGTCGCCTTTCCCGACTTCACCCGTCGCGCCCTGGCGGGAACGCTAACTGCGGAATTCCAGTCGGGCGCCTGTCACGCCGGGCAGTTCGAAACGAGCCTGGTCCTCGCCGACCGGCCCGACACGGTACGCGAGGCGCTGGGCAAGACGCTCGATCCCAATCCGGCCAGCCTGGTCGCCGCCTTCGCCCAGGGCGCCACGACCTTTACCGAAGCCGGCGGCCCCGAGGCCTATTTCGGCGATCCCGCGTCAGCGACCTCCCGCGAGGGGGAGCAGACCTATGCTGCGATGGCCGGCGCGTTGGTCCGCGAGGTCCGTGCGCAATTAGGGTGAAGTGCGCGCCGCTCTCGCGACCACGGTGCCATTCTCCTCGATCTCGATCATCGATGCGCCGCGCGCGCCCGAGAAATTGACCTTCAGATCGCGATCCAGCGCGAAAAAGCGGCCGGGCATGGACGCCGCAAGGCCGAGCCGCAGGGTCCCGGAGTGCAGCGTGAGCACATCGTTCTCGAGCGTGACATCGATATCTCCAGGCCCCTCGGCGTGATAGCGGCCGACATAGCGCTTCAGCAGATCCCGCGGGATCGTGATCGGGGATGAGGCCGGTTTGTAGGGCACGGGACGGTGATCATAGCTGACGACCCGGGTCATCAGCCACTGCCCGGACTCAAGCTTCCAGATCACCATGAACCGGGCGAGCGTCGCAGGTCTCTCGCGCGCATTTCCCTGGCGCGCATAGAAGAGATGCTCGCCCGTCAGCATCCCCCCATAGCCGGGTATCGCCTGATAGCGCATGCTTTGGGCGACCAGCTCTCGCCGCATATGCAGACCTGGCGTCCCGCACGGCCCTTTCATCAAGGACGCGGCGACGGCTTCCCGCGAGCGCGTCAGCCCCGTAACATCGTGATAGAATTCCACGTCTTCGGCAAGGAACGCCGCCATGGACGTCGCATCGCACGCATTGAAGGCGCGCCAGAATGCATCGTCGGCGCCGCGGACGGCCTGCTCGGCGCGTGCCAAAGACGAAACCACGACCTGCGCGGCAGCCTGGGTGGCGCCGGCCGTCCCCGCGAAAATGGCAATCGCCAACGCTATCCGCCGCACTGCCGCACTCCTATGTGTATCATTCACATAATACACAAGCTGGAAGTGTGCTACCGGCTTTATGCCAGGGCCGGGCCTAGCTCAGCGATCATCTCCGTTGGACAGCCGGCCGTCGCGAGCAAGGGCAAGATCGGCGACGGCGATAGCGCCGAGTGGCCCCGCTTTGTCCCCTAGCGCTGGCGCAACGATATAGGGCGACGCATCGGGTAACCGCATATAATCATTGAGGCTGGCAATAAGCCTTGCCTCGATACGCTCGAGCAGATGCGGCTGGCCGGTGACGACCCCGCCGCCAATGGCGATACGGTGCGGGCCGGTCGCGCAGACGATCGCATGACACATGGCCGCTAAGCTATGCACGACCGGTTCCCAGACCGGATCCTCCGCATCTACATCGCTCACCGACCGGCCGCCGAGCCGCTGCACAAGCGCCGATCCAGACGCGAGGCCCTCTACGCAATCGTCGTGGAAGCCGCAGAAGCTCGGCTGGTCATCCCCGGGCAGGCGCGGCACGCGGATATGACCGAGTTCGCTATGACCGATGCCACGCGTCGGCAGTCCGTGCACGATCAGTCCGACGCCGACGCCGGTGCCCACCGTGACATAGGCAAAATCCTCAATCCCCTGGGCGCAGCCCCATGCGATTTCGGCAAGGGCGGCACCGTTCACATCGGTATCGAAGCCGACCGGAACAGCGAAAGGCGCGGAAAGAATGCCGCGCACATCGGTACCGGGCCAGGCCGCCTTGGTCGTCGCCAGGATCTGGCCATGGCGTGGAGAGGCCGGATCGAGTTCGAGCGGGCCGAAGGAAGCGATGCCCAGCGCCGCAAAACCCGGCGCAGCATACCATTCCCGGAGGATCGCCAGAATCGCGGGCAGCGTTTCATCGGGCCGGGTGGTAGGTACCGTCCGCTGATCGAGGATCTCATCGGGACCGCGCGCAAATGTGCAGACGCACTTTGTACCGCCCAGTTCGATACCGGCACGCAGCCGCTTCTCGCCGATATGGGCCGTCACGCCGGCAGAGCCCGCATCAACATCTGTACGCCAACCAGCGAGACCATTCCTCTCCTCCAGACCGTAATCCGGCGCATATCGAGCGCCGCTTGTCACCCATCCCCTTGGCATTAATATTTCAATTTGTATAATTCAATCACAGGAGAGGGGAACTGCGATGGAAGCGCAAACCAGAGCGTTCAATCGATCGGCTATCGTTGCAGCCAGCCTTGGCGGACTGTTGTTCGGCTTCGACACGGCAGTGATCGCCGGCGTCACCGAAGCGCTGCGGGGCACGTTCGGCCTCAACCCTGCGCAGCTCGGCGCTGCAGTCTCGGCGGCACTGGTCGGCACGCTGATCGGGGCGCTCGGCGCGGGTGCCCCCGGCGACCGCTATGGCAGCCGCACCATGCTCTACTGGATCGCCCTCGCCTATATCGTCTCCGCGATCGGGTCGGCGGCAAGCAACGGGCTGGCGATGCTGGTCGCGTTCCGCTTCATCGGCGGACTGGCGATCGGCGGATCCTCGGTCCTCGCACCGGTCTATATCGCCGAGGTGAGCCCGGCCGAACGACGCGGGCAGCTGGTCGGGCTGTTCCAACTCAGCATCGTCGTCGGAATCCTCGCGGCCTATGTCAGCAATTTCCTCGTCGCGCGCGCGATCGAGGGCGACCTTGCCTGGCGGCTCAAGCTGGCGGTCGCCGCGGTGCCGGCGGTGATCTTCTTCGCGATGCTGCTGCGTATTCCGCACAGTCCGCGCTGGCTCGCCCAACGCGGCCGCATCGAAGAGGCACGCAGCGCGATTGTCACGCTTTCGATGGGAGAGCCCGATCGCCTGCTCGCCGAATTCAGCGTCGCCGCCCCAAGCGCGCGGAAGCGGCTCGAGTGGCGATCCCATCGCCGCCCGATCCTTCTCGCGATCGCGCTCGCCTTGTTCAACCAACTCTCCGGTATCAACGCGATCCTCTACTATCTCGGGGACATCTTCGCGGCGGCGAGATTCAGCGCGGTATCCGCGGATCTCCAGGCTGTTGCGGTCGGCCTCGCCAATCTTCTCGCCACCTTGCTTGGCATGACATTGATCGACCGGATCGGGCGCAAGCCGTTGCTGCTGCTCGGCGCGGCGGGCACCGCCCTCGCCCTCGCCGCAGTCGCGCTCATCTACACAATGGGCCGCGGGCAGATGCTCCTGCTCCCGGCGCTCATCTTGTTCATCCTGTTCTTCGCCGTGTCGCAGGGCGCGGTGATCTGGGTCTATCTGTCGGAAATCTTCCCCACCGCGGTGCGCGCACGAGGCCAGGCGATCGGCAGCGCGACCCATTGGGGCATGAATGCGCTGCTCGCCTTCGGATTTCCCATAGTGGCACAATATATCCAAGCGCTGCCATTCTGGCTGTTCGCAGCGGCGATGCTGGTACAGTTTGTCGTGGTTTGGAGATATTTCCCCGAAACACGCGGCGTGTCGTTAGAGCAATTGGAAGTGACGTATGAGAGGAAGTGAATGGCCCGCATGGACGCAGTGACCTGCAGCGCAACGGAGATGAGCCCGGCATGACCAGCCGCACCTCCCGCGAACGCCCGCGTCTTTCCGGTACCAATCTCGAGCGCGCCGCCGATCACAATCAGCGCGTGACGCTCCATGCGGTTCGCGTGCTCGGACCGCTCACCCGCGTCGAGCTGGCACGGGTAACCGGCCTCACCGGGCCGGCGATCGCCAACATCACCAAGCGATTGCTGCAGGATGGTCTGATCGAGGAAGCTGGCCAGCGCCGCGGCGGGCGCGGTCAGCCGCCGACCAAATTGATCGTCAAACGCGACGCCTGCTATTCGATTGGCGTCAATATCGACCGCGATCACATCACGATCGTGCTGGTGGATTTCTCGGGACAGACGCTGATGCGCGTCTTCGAGGAAGTCGATTTCGCGCTTCCCGGCCAGGTTCGCACCCTGTATCGCCGCTCGATCCGCAACATGCTGCGCAAGGCGAACGTCGATGTCGCGAAAGTCGTCGGGCTGGGCGTCGCCGTGCCGGACGATCTCGGGCTCGTCGATCTGCCCGGCCGCCCCGCGAACTATGCCACCTGGGAAAATATCGACATATCGGCACTGTTCGACGAGCCGTTCGACCTGCCGGCATTTGTCGAGAACGACGCCACCGCCGCCGCGATGGGCGAAATGCAGCTCGGCCACGGCCAGAGCAACAACAGCTTCTTCTACATTTTGCTCTCGTCCGGTCTCGGCGGAGGTCTCGTGATCGATGGCGCCTATATCCGGGGTGCCGATGGCCGCAGCGGCGAACTCGGCTTCATGCGCGTGCCGCAGACCGGCGCCGCTGCGGGCGAGCAGATCCAGACCTTGGTGTCGCTTTCCGGCCTGACCCGGTGCCTCGAGGAACTGGGCTATACCCTGTCCGACGTGATGCAGGCCAAGCCTGACGCCGGGGTGCAGGCATGCCTCGCCGACTGGATCGAGCGTGCCGCGCAGGAGCTCACCGTGGCGCTCGACGCGGTAAACTGCCTGATCAATCCCGCCGCGATCTTCCTCGGCGGCCGCCTGCCGACCGCACAGCTCGACGCGCTCGCCGCGCGGACCGACGCGTTGATGCGCGAGCGCGCGGCGCTGCTGCCGGCGGTCGCACCGGTCACGCGCGCTGCGCTGTCCGAGGATGCGCCGGCAGTCGGCGCCGCTATCCTACCGTTCAGCCACTTCCTGCTGCCCAAGCCCGGCGCCTTGTGGAAGGCGCAGGGCAGCCCGGACGCCGCGATCGACCCGGCCTAGGCCGGCGTTCGGCCGAACGAGGGTGGCCGGTCTGCCTTGGCGGCGCCGAACCGCGACGGGCTTGCCCCCATTTCGAACACCAGCTCGCCGCCCTTCACGAGATCAGCGTGCGCGATCCAGTTGCGCGTCCAGGGTTCGCCGTTCCAGGTCACCGACTGCACATAGGGCCGGTCCGGCGCATTGCCGCGCGCGATGACGCGCAGTTCCCGCCCCTCGCCCAACGCGATTTCGGCGCGATCGAACAGCGGCGAGCCGAAGACATAGATCGTGCTCACCGGATCGACCGGATAGAAGCCGAGCGCGCTGAGCACGAACCAGGCGCTCATCTGCCCGCAATCGTCATTGCCGATCACCCCGTCCGGATCGTCCTTGTACATTTCCGTGAGCAGGCGGCGCACCATTGCCTGTGTCTTCCACGGCGCGCCGGCATGGGCATAGAGATACGCGACGTGCTGATCGGGCTCGTTGCCGTGCGCATATTGGCCGACCAATCCGCTGATGTCGGGCGGTGCGTTCTCAGGCAGGGTCGAAGGCGCGTTGAACAGGTCGTCGAGCTTCTTCTCAAACGCGGCGTCGCCGCCGAACCATTCGATCAGGCCGTGGATATCGTGCTGGTTGAGGAAGGTCGCCTGCCAGCCGTTCGTCTCGGTATAGTCGCGATACTTGTCGGGCTGGTGGCCGATCTGGATCGGGTCATAGGGCGCCCACCATCTGCCGTCCGAGAATTTCGGGCGCGCGAAGCGGATCGCGGGATCGAGGACGTTGCGATAGTTCAGGCTGCGCTTGCGCAGCGCCGCCGCATCCTCCTTTGCCCCTGCCGCTTCGGCGAGCACCGCCATCGCCCAGTCGTCATAGGCATATTCCTGGGTGCGGCTGACCGACTCCCAGACCTTGTCCGCCGGGATATAGCCGAGATCGTAATAATAGCCGCGGCCGAGCGAGCCGTCGCTGTCCTGGAAGGTGCGGTCGAACGCGCGTCGGCGGATATTGGGCCAGGCGGCGGCATAATCGGCCTCGATCCCCTTGGCGCAGGCTTCCGCCAGCACCGACACCGAATGCCAGCCGATCATGCAGCCGGTCTCCACGCCCTGGAGCTGCCAGACGGGCGGGCCATAGGGGCTCTGCTGGGTCTGGCGCACCAGGTCGCGGGTGAACATCTCGGCGCGCTCGGGCTGGACCAGGGTGAGCAGCGGATGGAGGGCGCGATAGGTGTCCCACAGCGAATAGGTGCTGAACGCCGGCGCGTCCTCCGCCGCCTGATGGACCTGGCGGTCGAGGCCGACATAGCGGCCGTCGCGGTCGGTGAAGAGCGTCGGCGCGAGGAAGCAGTGATAGAGAGCACTCGCCATGATCGTGCGCTGCGCTTCGGTCCCGCCGCCGACACGCACGCAATCCAGTTCCTTCGACCAGCGCCGGCGCGCGGCACGGCGCACCTCGTCGAAGCTGTGACCGGACGCCTCCGCGGCCAGCGCCGCCTTCGCGCCCGCCACGTCGATCGCCGAAATACCGGTGCGGATCTCGATGGGCTCGCCACCGGCATCGTCGAAGAAGAATGCGACCTTCAATTTGCTGCCAGCGACACCCTTCGCGTCGGCGGCAGCGGGCTTGCTGCCGTCGCCGAAGAACTGCACCCGATCCGGCTTGCGCGAGAGCTGCATCGCGAAATGGATCTGCCGTCCCTTGGCCCAGCGGTGCACGCGCCGGCTGCCGGTGAGCATCCCCTCCGCGTCCAATGCGAGCGAGGCGTTGTCGATGATCGTGCCCTTGTCCCACACATCGAGGATCATATGGGCAAGATCGATCAGGACGTGCCCCGGCCCCTTGGGGAAGCGGTAGCGGTGCAGTCCCGTCCGCTCGGTAACCGTCAGCTCGGCGTGCACGCCGGACTCGAGCCGGACGCGATAATAGCCAGGCTCGGCATGCTCGTCGGAGAAGCGCTGGCGATAACCCTTGTCGGGACCGTTGAGCGGCCCCGGTTCCAGCTCGAGCTTTCCGCGTGTCGGCACGACCAGCACGTCGAGCATGTCGCCGATGCCGGTGCCCGAGAGGTGCGTGTGCGAGAAACCCATGATCGACGTGTCGCTGCGGTGATAGCCCGAACAGGCATCCCAGCGGCTATTGTCGGTATCGGGGCTGAGCTGGACCATGCCGAAGGGCAGTGACGCGCCAGGATAGGTGTGGCCGTGTCCGCCGGTCCCGACGAACAGGTCCGGCTTGCCCGCCTCCACAGACTGCGCACGCGCGGTCCCGGGCATCGCGCCGCCAAGCGCGGCGAGCCCGGTGCCGGCCAGCAACTGACGACGGCTTGCGGTGATCATGGCCCCCTCCCTTCCCGTTCTATGGTCAGAAACGCTCGGCGAGCAGCGCCGGCTTGCGTTTCGCGACGTCGAGGATCAGTTCCCCGAACAAACCGTTCGCCCAGGCGAACCAGCTCCGCGTGAACTTCGCCGGATCGTCCTTGTGGAAGCTTTCATGCATGAAGCCGGTGCCGCCATGCGTGGCCTTGAGCCAGCGCAGGCATTGCCGGATCACCGCATCGTCGTCGCTGTTGCGCGCATGGACGATGATCGACATCGGCCAGATCATGTCCATGCCGACATGCGGACCGCCGATGCCCTTCGCGGCGGCGCCTTCGAAGAAATAGGGATTGCGCTTGCTCCAGGCGAGCGCCGCCGAGCGGCGGAACAGCGGATCCTCGCGGTCCGCGGCGCCGAGCAGCGCGAGCCCGCACAGGCTCGGCACATTGGCGTCGTCCATGAAGATCGCATTGCCATAGCCGTCGACCTCATAGGCCCAGACCTCGCCGCCCTGCCCATCCGGCATCTTGCCGTGCGCATCGAGCGCGGCCTGCACCTCGGCGGCGAGCGCCATGCAGTCCTGCGCCGCCACGGCGTCGCCACGGGCCTCGTTATGGACCTGCGCCAGCATCCTGAGCGCCGACACCGCAAACAGGTTCGACGGGATCAGGAAGGGCAGCGTGCAGGCATCATCCGAGGGACGGAACATCGAGTGGATCAACCCGACCTTGCGCGTCGGTGCGCCATAGCCGGCGAACATCAGCGTCTCGGTCGGCGACGGATCGACACGCTGGAAGTGATAGGGTCCGGGGCCATCCTTGCGCTGCTGCTCGCGGAAGGTTGCAACGGCGCGCGACGCGCCCCGCGCCCAGAGCGCGTCGAACGGCGTCTTGTCACGCGTCGCGGTCCAGTAGCTGTGCGCGAGGCGCATCGTGTAGCAGAGCGAATCCACTTCCCATTTCCGCTCGGCGACGCCCAGCTTCATGTCGGTCTTGTCGTTGACCGCGGACAGGCTCGATTTCGCGGTCGGATCCGCCATGAAGGCGTTGGCGTAGGAATCGATCAGGATGCAGCGCGCCTGGCGCTGGATCAGGCCCTGGAAGACCCGGCGCAGATCGGCGTCCTTGGCCGCGAGATGCACATAGGTCTGCATCTGGGCGGAGCTGTCGCGCAGCCACAGGGCATCGATGTCGCCGGTTATGACGAACGCGTCCGGCTTGCCGTCGACCGTGCCGAGCTTGACCGTCGTGTCGAGCGTGTTCGGGTAGCAATTCTCGAACAGCCAGGCGAGTTCGGGGTCGGCGATCTTCGCCTTCACCGCCTTGATCTCGGCCTCGACCGCCTTGCTGGTGACGCGGCGCGCGCTGACCGGTGGGCGTTTCGAGACGAACGGATCGGCCGCCAGCGCCGTGCCGGGCAGCGCCGACGAAACGGCGATCGCGCTGGCCCCGGCGATAACTTCGCGACGATTCATCACCCTCTCCCGTTTGTCGTTGCGATCAGCGCGCCGCCGGCGCGCTCATCGAGAAGGGCGCGTTCGCCTTGGCGTTGCCCCATTGCTTGTTCGGCGTCGGCCCCATGACGAAGCGCAGCGTCCCCCCCACCTGCAGCGCCTCGCGCGACAGCCAGGGCTTGTCGTGCTTCTTGCCGTTGAGCGTGACCGACTGGACGTAGACGTTCTTCGCGGAGTTGTTCGCCGCCTCGATCGTCAGCACCTTGCCGCCGGGCATCTTGACGCGGACCGAGCGGAACAACGGGCTGCCGATCGCATATTGGCCGACCGTCGGCGTCACCGGATAGAAGCCCAAAGCCGAGAAGACGTACCAGGCCGAAGTCTGGCCATTGTCCTCGTCGCCCGGATAGCCGTCCGGTGTCGCCGAATAGAGCTTGGCCATCACGTCGCGGACATGCGCCTGCGCCTTCCAGGGCTGACCGGCCCAGTCGTAGAGATAGATCATGTGCTGGATCGGCTGGTTGCCATGGGCGTACTGGCCCATGTTCACGATCTGCATCTCGCGCGTCTCGTGGATCACCTGGCCGTAATAGCTGTCGTCGAAGACCGGCGGCTGGGTGAAGATCGAATCCAGCCGATCGGTGAACTTCTGATCGCCGCCCATCAGGTCGATCAGGCCCTGCACGTCCTGCATCACCGACCAGCTATAGTGCAGCGCATTGCCTTCGGTGAACGCATCGCCCCAGGCATAGGGGTTGAACGGCGTCATCCAGCTGCCGTCCTTGTTGCGCCCGCGCATCCAGCCCGACTGGGTATCGTAGAGCTTGCGGTAGTTCTGCGCCTGCGCCGCGTATTTCTTCGCGTCCTCGGTCTTGCCGAGCGCGGCGGCGAGGCGCGACAGCGAGAAGTCGGCCGTGGCATATTCGAGCGTGCGCGCGGCATTCTCGTTGATGCCCACGTCATAGGGCACATAGCCGAGCTTGTTGTACCACTCGACGCCCTCGCGGCCGACCGCGGTCAGCACATTGCCCTTCTTGTCCTTGGGTCGTCCCTCGGAGGTGGTCGCGTTCTTGACCATCGCCTCATAGAGCGTCTCGACGTCGAAGCCGCGCACGCCGCTCAGCCAGGCGTCGGCGATGATGTTCGCCGAGTTGGAGCCGATCATCACGTCGCGCTGGCCGGGGCTCATCCATTCGGGAAGCCAGCCGCCTTCCTTGTAGGCGTTGGCCAGGCCCTGCATGATCTGGCTGTCGAGATCGGGGCGGACCAGCGCGAAATAGGGGAAGACGGCGCGCCACGTGTCCCAGAAACCATTGTCGGTGAACAGCGGGCCGTCATGCACCTTGCCGTCATAGGGGCTGTAGTGGACGGTCTTCCCCTGCGCATCGATCTCGTGGAACATGCGCGGAAACAGCAGCATGCGGTACATCGCCGAATAGAAGGTGCGGCGATTGTCGATGCTGGGGTCGCTCACCTGGATATGGCCCAGTTCGCTCTCCCACGCCGCCTTGGCCTTGGCCTCGGTCGCAGCGAAGCTGTCGCCGCCGATCTCACTCGCGAGATTACGCTCGGCCTGTTCGGCGCTGATGAACGACGAGGCGACCTTCACCCCGACCTGTTCGCCGTCGCGCGTCTTGAAGCTTACCACCGCGCCGACATGGCCGCCTTCGCGCGCCAGGTCGGCCGAGAGCTGCCAATTGTCGTCCCAGGTGCGGGTGACGGTGAAGTCATGGTCGAATTCGGCGACGAAATAGTTGTGGAAATTCTCGGGCACGCCGCCGTGATTGTTGCGGACATAGCCGATGATCCGGCGCTTCTCCGGCTCGATCTTGACCATCGAACCGCCCGCCAGACCGTCGAGCAGGATGTGCGCGTCGTCACTCTTGGGGAAGGTGAAGCGGAACTGCGCGGCGCGGTTGGTCGACGTCACCTCGGCGGTCACATCATAGTCGGCGAGGTAGATCTGATAGCGGTACGGCCGGCTCTCCTCGGCCTTGTGGCTGTACCAGCTCGCCCGCTCGTCTTCCTTCAGCTTGAGTGGCCCCGTCTCCGCGAACAGCGAGAAGGCCGCATAGTCGTTCATCCAGGGACTGGGCTGGTGGGTCTGCTTGATGCCGTTGATCTTCGGATCATCGTACATGTACCCCCAACCGCTGCCGGGCTTGCCGGTCACCGGTGTCCAGAAGTTCATGCCCCAGGGCACGGCAACCGCCGGATAGGTGTTGCCATAGGAAAGTTCGTAGTTCGAATCCGTCCCCATCAGCGGATTGACCAGATCGGCGAGAGATTCCTCTTGCGCCGCAATCTTCTGCGCCATCGCCGGGGCAACCAGCAGCGGCACCGGCAGGCAAAGCCCGGTAATCGCAAACAGTGCGACGCCGCCGCGTAGCGCCTGGGCAATATTGTTCTTCAACGCAGGTCTCCCCCTGAAATTCAAAACGGGCATCCCGGCCCCAATCATTTGCGTCCGCCGATGGGCCGGGGCGCGACGCCCTCCCTGGTCATCACCACCGGCTTGATCGTGCCGTCGGCGGCGAAGGCCATGCGGTCGATCGCCATCTCGCGATGCTCGCCCTTGTCGTCGTCGAGCGGGCGGCGGTGATAGGCGATGTACCAGTCGTCGGTGCCCGGCACATTGACCACCGAATGGTGCCCCGCCCCGCGCGCGATGCGGAAATCCTGCTGCAGGATCTTGCCCATCGGCTTGAACGGCCCGATCGGACTCGAACCCATCGCATAGGCGACGCTATAGTCCGGCCCGGTCCAGCCGCCCTCGGACCACATCAAGTAATAGATGCCCTTGCGCTTTATCAGGAACGAGCCCTCGACATAGCCGGGCGGCGTGATCTCCTTGTAGGTGGTGCCGTCCGGGAACGGGATCACCGAGCGCAGGTCCTTGCTCAGGCGCACGACGTTGCAGTGCTGCCAGCCGCCATAATAGAGATATACCTGCCCGTCGTCGTCACGGTAGACGAAAGGGTCGATCGGCTGCGCGCCGTTGTGGAAGGCGCCGATCAGCGGCTTGCCCAGCGCGTCCTTGAACGGGCCCTCGGGCTTGTCCGCCACCGCCAGGCCGATCCCGCCCAGTTCCTTGTCGCTCTGGATGTCGTTGGCGCCGAAGAACATGTAGTAGCGGCCCTTGCGCTCGATCACCGAAGGCGCCCAGACCGCATAGCCCGCCCAGGGCACATCGGCGACGTCGATCACATGCTCGTGCTTGGTCCAATGGACCAGGTCCGGCGAGGAAAAGGCGTTGAAGAAGGTCTGCTGGACATAGGACGGGCGCACCGTCTTCTGCTTGCGCATCGCCTGCTGCTCGGGCGTGAACCGCGGCGAGACATCGGGCATCCCGTAATCGTCGGAATAGGTCGGATAAATCCAGTAGCGCCCGGCGAACACGCGGATCTCGGGATCGGCATACCAGCCTGGCACGATCGGGTTGTCCGCATAGGCGATGCCCGCTCCGGCGATGGCGGCAGCGGCGATCAGAGCGACCCGGACTTTCCTCATGCTAGGCTTGTGCTCCACTTGGTCGTGCTGCCCGGCTCGATGGATACCGAGCCGGGCAGCCGAACGATACGGCCCGTTTCAAATGTGGTGGAGGTGGCCCCGGGGGGATGGGCCACCTCCTGAGTCAGGGGGCTGACTCATGGGATTGAGGTCAGAAGTTGAACGATAGCCCCATGTAGAATCGGCGACCCGAATAAACGTTCGAGATGAACCGATCCTTCGTGTCGTTGCCGAGGTGCTGGCGCTGCTCCGACTTGGTCAGGTTGATGACCGAAGCGGTCAACTGCAGGTTCTTCATGATATTGAAGGCCCCGTTCAGATCGACCTGCTCATAGGGGTCGTCGTAAACGTTCAAACCCGATTGCAGTCCTTCCACTTTCTCGCCGCGACGGTTGTACGACGCGCGCAGCAGCACCGGCCCATGCTCGTAGAATACCGAGGCGTTGATCTGCGTCTTGGCGCTGCCGACCAGCGCCGACTTGCCGATGTTCGCGCCGTTCAACGAGACATCGGCCTGCGAGGTATCGTTATAGGTGAAGTTCACCTGGGCGCCGAGCCCGAAGTCCAGCGTGTGCTGGGCATAGAGTTCGACACCTTGCGATACCGCGCTGGAGCCGTTGGCCTGCGTCGCATATTGCTGCACCGTCACGGGCTGGCCGGCAACGTCCTGCACGAGATCGATCACCACCGGCACGATGAAATCGTGCACGTCCTTGCGGAACGCCGTCGCGCCGATGACCGAACCGCGGTGGAAATACCATTCCACGCCGACATCATATTGCCAGGCGTTGAACGGCTTCAGATCGAAATTTCCGCCGTTGCCGAACCAGCCCGGCAACGCGCCGAACTGCGCGCGGTCGTAGACGAACGCATCGGAATTGAAGGTCAGCGAGCGCGCGCCGGCAAGATCGCCATAGCCAGGGCGCGCGATCACCTTCGAGACTTCCCCGCGCAGCAGAAGATTCGGCGTCACTTCCCATGCGATGTTGAAGCTCGGAAGGACGTCGGTGTAGTTCTTCGACTCGTTGTTCTGACTGAATACCTTCACTTCACGCTGATTTTGCGGAAGCACGAGGCAATTTCCATCGGGTCCGACCGGTGGTGGTATGAACGGATCGCCGTTGGTGTTAACGCAATAGTCGTTCTCATAATAAAGAACGTCGGTAGACACACCGCTTTGCTTGGTACTGGCGACGCGGACGCCGATATTGCCACGGATGTTGTCAGTCTTGAAGTTGATCTGGCCGTATCCCGCCCAGATCCGCTCCTTGATGTTGTAGACATTCTCCGGCTCGGGAACGCGAACCGGCCCGTTATAGGTCGAATTCAGATAAGTCAGATAATTGCTCATGTTGAACGCCGGGAACACGTTCGTCGTAAAGCCGCCCGCGATGTTGCCGATCGGATCGCTCAGGAAGAATTCCGGGCGCGTGACGGCAGCGCCGGCGGTATCCTGATAGCGCAGCGTGTTGGCCGCATCCGAATACCATTCGTACCGTCCCGTCTCGCGATGAACACGCCCGTCACGCCATTTGGCGCCGACCTGGATCGAGTCGATGAAGCTGTCGAAATGGCGCGTAACATCAACCTGGGCGTAGGTCTGCTCGATCGAGCTGTTGGTGAATCCCGAGCCGGTCGAACCCAGATCGATCTGCGAGATGCCATTCATCAGGTTCTGCTGCAGATCCGGCGAGAATTGCATCGCCGCCGATTGATCGGTGAACGTCCACTGGCTCAACGTATTGCCGTTGACGTTGCCCGCCGCGCCGGTGCCGGTCACCTTGCGCGGCTTGGCCTGTGCAAAGAACTGGAACGACGGGCCGCCGGTGGCGCGGGTCTTGCCCACCGCGAAGTTCACATTCAGCCGGCCGACCGTCCAGTCGCCATGCAGGTCAAAGGTATCGGAGACGCTCTTTTCGCGCGCATAATAGCTCTGCAGCGCCGGCGTCTCCATCGTGCACGGCGAGGGATTCGTGGTCACGTCGCGGCAGCCGGTGCCTTCGGCCGGTACCTGGAAAGTGGCCGACTGCAGGATGGTGCCGCTGGGATCGAACTTCGCGCCGGTGAAGAAGTTGCCATATCCCCATTCGGGGATCTTGACCACGTTGTTGACGTTGTTGCCGTCCAGCTGGAACCGGAAATAATTGGCGGTAAGCTCCAGATTGTCGAACGGCCGCGCCTGCACGGTCCCCTGGATGCCGAGCCGCTTGCGCTTCTGGACGAAGACCGTTTCGTCCACCGACTGCGGCGCCCAATAGCCGTTATAGTGCGTGCCGCCCTGCGTGGTCGCGCCACCGTCCCAATAGGAAATCGCGTCGTTGTTCGAATAGGTGTTGCCGTGAATGTCGGTCGCCGGCGTCGCAGCCGAGTCGTCGGCCCACCAGTGCCAGCTCTCGGTGCTGGCGCCGAGCGTGCGATTGGTGCGCTCCTGATAGGTCGCGCCCACCAGAACACCGAACGTCTTGTCCTTGTTGTGCCAGGAGATCAGGCCCGAGACGCTCGGCTCGATCTTGTCGGACACGTCCGCATAGGAACCTTCTGCCTGGATGTTGCCCGACCACGGCTCGAGATCGAACGGCTTGCGCGTGTGATTGATGATGACGCCGCCGACACCGCCCTCGTCGAGCCGCGCCTCGGGTGACTTGAACACCTCGACGCTGCCGATCAGGTTCGATGGCAGCAACAGATAATTGAACGAGCGCGACGGATCGCCGGAATCGGCCGAGGCGATGAAATTGCCGTTCAATTCGGTCAGCGTCAGGTCGGAGCTTAGACCGCGGATGCTGACCCGCGACCCTTCGCCGCCGTCGCGGTCGATGATGATGCCGGGCACGCGCTGCAGCGAGTCCGCGACGTTCTTGTCCGGGAACTTGCCGACGTCCTCGGCGGTGATCACGTCGATGAACGCATTGGCCTCGCGCTTGCGCGACAGGCTCTGCTCGATCGATTCGCGATAGCCGGTGACGACGATATCGCCGGCCTGCGTCGCTTCGTCCTGCTGCGCCTGTGCCGCGCCCTGCTGCGCGGCGGCGGCGGCGTCCGGTCCTTGCTGTGCATGCGCCACGCCGCCCAGCGCCACCACGATGCTCGCGGAAGCCAGCAGTTCGCGTAGCAGGCGACCACGGCTGGCCGGCAATGAAATATCCTGAAGGGTCATCCCCTGTCTCCCTCTCCAAATAGGGCCTTGTCCGGCCCGGTTATGTTTTCCCCGCCCGCTATCCAGCGGGCTCGACGTCATAATATTAAAAACAAATTGTCAATTGTATTCCCGCCCAACAGTGGCGACTTCCCGGCCACCCGTTGCTGGCTCGTGTCCAAGGACCCGAGCCAGGCCCGATCAGGGCCCCGGACAGCCCTCCCGGCCCGGGAAAACCCTCCGCCACATCAGCGATCTTCCCATAGCGGTGCGGCCATGCGCCGGAACGCTTCCGCCGGCGCCTTCTCGACCTCGCGGTCATAGGTCAGCAGCCCGTTGACCTCGCCCTCGACATCGGTCGTCTGGGTATAGACCGAGGCGCTGAGACCGTTCTCCCGCGCCTGGCGCACGACCTCGTCGAACTTGCGCCGGTAGCGGGCGAGATAGTCCTTGGGGTCGGTCGTGACCTGGTAGCTCCAGCGCTTGTCGCTGCGCCACAAATGGCCGTCGATCGGCCAGCCCACGCCGCCATATTCGCCGAGCACGATCGCGCGCCCGCTCTGGTGCGCCGGCGTGTGCGGCACGTCCTCATAGGTGTGGATGTCGAATACGTCGGAAACCCCGGGCGCGACGTCCAGCCAGCCGCTGTCGGCATTGACGAGCCGGCTGGGATCCATCCCCTTCACGTACCGGGCGAGGGTGGCGGAATCATATTGCCCCCAGCCCTCATTGTTGACGACCCACATCACGATCGACGGAAACGCCCGCAGGTCGCCGATCATGTGCGCCAGCTCGTTCTGCTGTTCGGCCATCACGTCGGACGAGAGCACCGCCTCGCTCTGGCTGGTGCCAGTGACGAACTGGTCCTCGCCGCCGCCCGACGGCATGTCCTGCCAGATCAGCATGCCGAGATGATCGGCGTCGTAATAATAGCGCGCCGGCTCCACCTTGATGTGCTTGCGGACCATGTTGAAGCCCGCCTTCTTCAGGAACTCCAGGTCGTAGCGCATCGCCGCTTCGGACGGCGGGGTCAGCAGCCCGTCTGGCCACCAGCCCTGATCGAGCGTGCCGTTCTGGAAATAGGGCTTGTTGTTGAGCAGCAGCGCCGGCTGGCCATGCACCTTGCCCTGCCCGACCGAAATCTTGCGCATCGCGAAATAGGCGTTCGTCCGGTCGCGCGCCTGCCCTTCGACCTGGGCCCCGGCATAGGTCTCGACCTCGCCCTGCGTGAAGCGCGCGTCATAGGCGGTGCGGTTGCGCTCGGGCTTGCCGGCATAGGGATCGCGCACCGTCACCAGTTCGGCGACGAGATCGTAGAGGAACGGGTCCTCGGGCGACCAGAGATGCGCCGCTGGCACGCTCATGCTCGCATGGCGATTGGCCCGCACGATCGTCGAGGCGATCGTCTTGCCGGCCGAGCGCACGCTGAGCCGCACCGCATCGGTGTCGTTCGCCCAGCCGCTCAGTGCGACATCCACCTCGACCTTGCCGCGATCGATATCGGGCGTCGCGCGGATGTCTGCGATGTGGAGTGCCGGCACCGGCTCGATCCAAACCGTCTGCCAGATGCCGCTGACCGGCGTGTACCAGATGCCGTCCGGATCGAGGATCTGCTTGCCGCGTGGCTGACTGCCCGCGCTGGTCGGATCTGCGACCTGCACCACCAGTTCGTTCGCGCCCGGCTTCAGATAGTCGGTGATGTCGAGACCGAACGCATCCGATCCACCTTCATGCGCGCCGACGATCGCACCGTTGACCCAGATATGCGCGGCATGATCGACCGCGCCGAAATTGAGCATCACATGCTGCCCCGCCCAGTCGGCCGGAACGGTGAAGCTGCGACGATACCAGATGCGGTCCTCGGGCAGCACCTTGCGCGCGACGCCGGACAGGCGGGATTCGACCGCGAACGGTATCAGGATCTTGCCGTCCATCCGGGTCGGCATCGGCGCCGCGGCCTTGGTGATCGCATAGTCCCACAGGCCGTTGAGATTCTGCCACTTGGCGCGCTCGAGCTGCGGCCGCGGATAGCTGCGCCAGGCATTGTCCGGCGTCACCGCTTTGCCCCAGCGCGTCATGATCGCGCCGATATAAACCGAGTCCGCACGCTGCGGGGGCGCAGGCGTCGGCGTCTCCTGCGCCGCCGCGCCCGCCACCCAGGCGGAGGAAAGCATCAATGCCAGGACGGTGTTGCGCATCATGCCCCCTCAGCGCCGCGACAGCGACGGAGGCGCATCGGCCGGCGCGCTGCCCCAGGCCGGGTTCGGCTTCGAGCCCATAGTCAGCACCAGCGATGCGCCATTGGCGATGTCGGCATGGCGGAACCAGGGCTTGGTCCAGCGCTTGCCGTTGAGCGTGGCCGACTGAATGTAGAGATTCTGCGCCGAATTGTTGCGGGCGACGATCTCCAGCGTCTTGCCGTTGCCCAGTTTCAGCGCCGCACGATCGAAGATCGGGCTGCCCAGCACATAGACATCGCTCGACGGATCGACCGTGTAGAAGCCGAGCGCGCTCAGCACATACCAGGACGAGGTCGCGCCCTGATCGTCCATGCCCGGATAGCCATATCCGCTCGCGTCGCTGCCATAGAGGTCGCGCAGGATCCGGCGCACCAGCGCCTGCGTCTTCCAGGGCTGACCGCTCCACGCATAGAGATAGGGCGCCTGCTGGTCGGGCTGGTTGCCCTGCACATATTGGCCGATCACGCCGGTGCAGTCGCGGCAGATGCCCTTGGGGGCGTAGGGCGTCGAGAAGAACTGGTCGAGCTTGGCGTTGAACGCCGCGCGGCCGCCGAGCAGGTCGATCAGCCCCTGCACGTCCTGCGGCACCAGCCAGAGCGTCGACCAGCCCGACGCCTCCTTCATCATGAAGTTGTAATAGGGCTCGCCCGGATCGAACGGCGCGATCCACTCTCCATCGGCGGTGCGACCGCGCACGAAGCCGATCGAGCCGTCGAGCACGTTGCGGTAATTGCCCGCCCGCTTGGCGAACAGCCGCGCATCGTCGCGCTTGCCGAGCCGCGCCGCGAGATCGGCCATCGCCGCATCGTCCCAGGCATATTCGAGCGTGGTCGCCGCACCCGCCTTGCCGCCGGCATAAGGCGGGCTGGGATTGCCCTTCGGAATCTCGTCGGCGATCCAGCCGTTGCGGTCATATTCCGCAAGGTAGTCGCGCGGCCCCTTGGGATCGGTCGCGTTCTTGCGGAGGAATTCGTACGCGGCCGGATAGTCGAACGGAATGCCGCGCAGCATCGCCCCGAGATACAGGAACACCGCATTGTCGCCGTGGAACGAAGTGTTCATGAACCCGCGTTCGCGCGCCATGTCGAGCTCGGACGCCATCACATCGGCGGTCAGTTCGGGCTCGAGCAGCTCAAGCAGCACGATCTGGTTGCGGCCCGTATCCCAGAACGGCACCGGACCGTAGCGGTCATGGGTCGCGGTCTGGGTCTGCCCGCGCGTGTCGGTGAAATGCTCGCCCTTGCGCGCCACCAGCCGCGGGCTGGCGAAGGACTGGAACAGCGTCGAATAGAACAGCATCCGCTGCTTCGCGGTGCCGCCGCTCACCTGCACCCGGTCGAGCAGCTTTGCCCATTCGGCGCGCGCCTGGCCGCGCACGCCGTCGAAATCCCAGCCCGGGCTCTCCTCGCGCAGCCGCTGCTCGGCCGCCTCGTAACTCGGGCCGTGCGCGATCTTGACGAGCACCGCCTCACCCTGGCGCGTGGTGAAGTCGAGATAGCTGCCGGCGAAGCCACCTTCGATCGTGCGCGTATCGGGCAGCACGTCCTTGTCGCCGATGCCATAGCCGCGCGCATCTCCGCCCGACTTGCGGAACGTCCCGAAGCTCTTGAACGGCTTGGAGAACTCGGCGACGAAATAGCGTCCGTCGCGCGCGTCATTATCGTTGTGCCGCGCCACCACGCCGCGGACGACATGATCGCCGACCACCTCGACCTCACCGCCGCGTCCCTGCAGGTTGAGGATCACATGCGCCCGCTCGGTCGCCGGAAAGGTGAAGCGCATCAGCGCCGTCGCCTGGGTCGCGGTAAGCTCCACCTTGGTCTTGAAGGTGTCGAGATAGACCGAATAATAGCCCGGCGCGGCGGTCTCGCGCGCCTTGTCGTAATAGGCTTCGGAATAGGCCGGCGGCACCGTCCAGTCGCCGACCACCGGCATCAGCATCGGCGTGGCGCGCGCGCCATAGGTCGGTCCACCGCCGCCGGTGAAGCCGATCATCGTCGGATTGGTATAGTAATAGGGGGTTGCGACACCCGAGGGGTAGCTGAGTTCGACGTTGAGGTTGACGGGCGCGGCCTCGACTGCGCTGTGCGGCAGCCGGGCACCCGGCGAGGTGATGCCGGAATAGAGTGGTTCGCCCGCGGGCGGCGCGTTGCCGATGAATTCGGGCTTGTCGAGCGGCGCGGTGCCCACCAGCGGGTTGGCGGCGTCGACCGGCGCGCGCTCCTCCGGCGATCGCCCGGCCGTCTGCGCGATCACCGCGCCACCTGCCAGCGTCGAAGCTGCGGCCGCCAGAATCGCCAGGCGAGTCGCGCGACGGCCGGCATTCTGGATCTGTCGCGGTGCGCCCGAAGGACCCTTCATTTTCCTCTCCGCCTGTAGCGAGCGAACGCATCCGCGCTCGCACCCGATGCCTCCTTGTCGGCGATCTTCGTGACGGAGATTTGATTAAATAAAACATTTTGTCAATTGAACTATGGCGGCTGCGCAAATCATCAGCGCGCGGCAGCTCCATCGCCCGGTTTACGGCCGGCAGCCGAGCCGCCGATTCCGGCACTCGCCAAAACGACTCAGGCGCGGACAGCAGAACGCCGCCCCGCTAGACCAGCGGGACGGCGCATGTGGGACTAGGTGGCGCTAGGGTTGGATGGGACGGGTTAGATTCGCCCCGCCCTCACCCGCTCTTGAGTTGCTTGACCGCGTGATCGGCGGCCCGCGCGGTCAGCGCCATGAAGGTGAGCGAGGGATTCACGCAGGAGACCGATGCCATCTGCGCGCCGTCGGTGACGAACAGGTTGGAGGCGTCGTGCGCCTGGCTCCATTTGTTCAGCACCGAGGCGCGAGGATCGGCGCCCATGCGCGCCCCGCCCATCTCGTGGATGGCGTCGCCGGGCACATGCTCGTCCTCATGGCTCGTGACGTTCGTCAGCCCCGCGGCCTTGAGCATCGCTTCGCCCTGGACGCGCGCGTCGGCCATCATCCGCAGCTCGTTGTCGCGGAATCGCACGTCGAAGCGCATCAGCGGCACGCCGAAGCGGTCTACCTTGTCGGGATGCAGCGATACGTGATTGTCTTCATAGGGAAGGCATTCGCCGAACGCGCCCATGCCGAACTTCCAGCCGTCATATTTGCGCATGCCGTGCTTCATCGACGCACCGAAGCCAACCGGCTTCGCCGGCTCGCGACGCGCCCCACCCTGATAGCCATAGCCGCGCTTGAAGCCGACGCCCTCGTCGCCGCCGATATTGCGGAAACGGGGGATGTAGACCCCCCCGGGCCGGCGGCCATATTCGATGAACTGCTCCATTCCCGGGATGTCGCCGTCGATCGACACGCGGAAAATGTGATCCATCACATATTTGCCGAGCGTCCCGCTCGCATCGAAATGGCTGCGGCCGCTGCCGGCCGCCCGCGAGTTCAGCAGGATCTGGTTCGACCCCATCGCCGAGGCGCAGAGGAAGACCAGGCCGGCATTGACCACTTCCGCCTGCCCGGTCTTGGCATCGATGAACCGGACGCCGGTCACGCGCTTCTTGACGGCGTCATATTCGAGGTTGGTCACCACCGCGTCCGACCGCAGCGTCAACCGCCCTGTCGCGCGTGCCGCGGGCAGCGTCACCGCCTGGGTCGAGAAATAGGCGCCGAAGGAGCATCCGTTCGCACATTGGTTGCGGAACTGGCATTTCGTCCGGTTCTGCTCGGGCTTGTCCTCGGTCATGTTGGACAGGCGCGTATGGATCAGCTTGCGGCCGGGAAACTGCGTCTCGAGCCGCTGCTTGAGCCATTTCTCGGCGACGTTCATCGGCATCGGCGGCTGGAATTCGCTGTCCGGAAGATAGGGCAGGTTCTCGCGCGAGCCCGACACGCCGATATATTTCTCGACATAGCTGTACCAGGGCGCGAGGTCGTCATAGCGGATCGGCCAGTCGCCATCGATCCCGTCGCGCTTGTTCGCCTCGAAATCCGCGGGGCTCCAGCGGAAGCTCCAGCGTCCCCAGATCAGCGACTTGCCGCCGACAGCAGCGGGCCGGATCCAGTAGAATTTGCTGCCTTCGTCAAAGGCATAGGGGTTCAGCCGGTCGTCATTGTAGAAGGCCCGGTTGCTCGGCGAGACATAGCCGTGCTTCGCGATGAAATAGTCGCTCTCGAGCAGGCCCGGCGGCATCATGTTGCGCGCCGGGACCTCATATGCCGGCTTCCCGTCATAGGCATAGCCTTCGCCATGCTCGACCATGATGCCGCGATCGAGCATGAGCACGCGCAGCCCCTTCTCGGTGAGCTCCTTCGCGGCGAACCCGCCGCTGACCCCCGATCCTATGACGATTGCATCGAACCTATTGGTCGAAGTCATGATCTTCCTCTCCCAATATACCGGTCAGAAACGCAGCGCGTGCAGCGTCTGGAAGCTTGTCGTGATGTCGGGAAGATAGGGCGCGGGCGCCTGGTCGTTCTCGACATAGAAGTGGCGCACGCCGGCGCTGCCCTTCAGCTTGAAGAGCGCCCCGAAATCGATCGT
The DNA here is from genome assembly GCA_966211615.1 of uncultured Sphingomonas sp. GTDB lineage: Bacteria > Pseudomonadota > Alphaproteobacteria > Sphingomonadales > Sphingomonadaceae > Sphingomonas. Next base: position 18,122 of record CBIHNZ010000004.1, on the reverse strand, counting down.
GCCGGCGCCCACCGCGGTCATGCTGCCATCGGCCTTCATGTCCTTGACGTGATAGGCGTAGATTCGCCCCGACAGCCGATCGATCAGCGGCGCCAGGCTCTCCCCGGCATGCGCAGCCCAGTAGAGGTCGAGCTCGATCTTCACGAGCGACGGATCGGTCTCCTTCAGGAACCGCTCGTAGAGGCTGGTGTCGCCCGGCTTGGTCGTGAACTCGAAATCGTGATTGTGATAGGCGAAGCCCAGTCCGGCCTTTTTGAAATCCGCCGCGAAGCGGTTGAAGTTCGGGAGCGCCGCCTGCCACGCCTGCTCGGTGCGATGCTCCTGCGCCATGTACGGCAGGACGACCGTGTCGGCGCCGAGCGTCTTCGCCATGCTCAGGCTCTTGTCGAAATTCTGGAGCAGCGCGTCATAGCCGATATGCACCGACGGCGCCTTGAGGCCCAGCCGGTCGAGCGTCTTGCGCAGCATGGCGGCGTCCATGCCGTCATAGCCTCCGCCGCCGAACTCGACCTCGCGATAGCCGATACGCGCGACCTTCTCGAGCGTGCCGACCGGATCCTTCTCGAAGATGTCGCGAACGGTATAAAGCTGCAGCCCGACCGCCTTGATCGGGGCAGCAGACGCAGGCTTGATCGGAAATTCGAGAAAAGAAAAGGCAGCAGCACCGGCCGCGCCTGCGAGCATGTTTCTGCGATTGATGATCATGAGGAATAGACCTTGCTGACCTGAGAATAGGGAAATTCGCCGTTATATTCGCCCGGAACCGGCAGATACTCGCGCTCCTGCGTCATGCCGATCTCGGATGTGTAGTAGCCGGCGATGACGAGCTGCCGGAACGGCTCGAAGAAGATGCCGGAGGACGGCAACTGGCCGTTCATCGCGAGGGTCAGGAGCGCATCCTGCTGCGCCGCGGTCGCCTGCGCGGCCGAGATCTTGTAGTCCACAAGGCTCCGCGCCTCGATCGCGTCGAGCCCGGCCAGGATAGGCACCCGGTCCTCGGGTCTCGCCCAGTCGGCCAGCATCTTCTCGATAAAGGCCGGCACCCCCGCCGCGATCGCGCCCGGCGTGTCGGTCGTCGGAATGACGCGCTCGCTCAGCGCGGTCATCAGCGCGCGCTGGGCCGGCGTGAACACCGCGACGCTCGGCGGACCCTCGCTGATCACCGGCACGTTCGACGCCTTGGCGGCACCGGCGGCGCGGGCGATCGGTGCGAAGACCGATGCGCCGAACATGGCGACCACCCCGGCAAGCGCGGTTCTGCGATTGATCATTTCGCTCCTCCCGGGAGTTCCTGTGCGATCGCGGTTTCGGGCAGCGGGCGCACCCAGATGTTGCGGAACGAAACCGGCGAACCATGATCCTGAAGCTGCAGCGGGGCCGCATCGCCATGCGCCTGGTAGCTGGCGACCTTGCGGTAGATCGTGGCGCCGAGCAGCGCCTGATGGTTCTGCACCAGCACCCCGTTCAGGAAGGCGGTGACATAGGCAGGCCGCAGCAGCTTCCCATCCGCAGCGAAGCGGGGCCGCTCGAACACGATGTCGTAGCTCTGCCACTCGCCGGGCTTGCGCGCTGCGTTCACCAGCGGCGGCTTCCAGCCATAGACCGCACCCACCGTCCCATCGGCATAGGTCGGGTTCTGATAGCCGTCGAGGACCTGCACCTCGTAGCGCTGCATGAACCAGACGCCGCTGTTTCCCCGGTCCTGCGACGTCCCCTTCGGAGGCATGGGCGAACGGAACTCGAGATGGAGCTGGACGTCGCCGAAGCTTTGCCGCGAAACGAGGTTGCTCTCGGTGCCGCCCTGGGCACGGGCGGGAACCGTCATCACGCCGCCCTCTATCCGCCACGGCGCACCCTCGGCCTGCCAGGCGTCGCTCGACAGCACGATGGCATCGGAAGGCGCACCGCCCGGCGCGGCGGCCGGAGTCGTCACCGCCGGTGCCGGCCGGTCGGAATCATGGACCAGCCACTTGCCGTCCGGCAGCATCGGCGTGTCCTTGAAGCCCGGCTTGTCCTGCGCAAGGGCAGACCCGCCCGTCATCGCGATCAAGCCGGCAGCAACGCATCCAACCACGCGCATACGCGTCATACTTCCACTCCTTGTCGATCGATTTCGCGATAGGCGGCGATCAGGCGGTCCTCGCCGCTGCGGCCCTCTATGGAATTGCCATGCTCCATGCCGATCACCCCGGCATAGCGCTGGGCGCGGAGCCACCGGACGATCGCGGCATAGTTGATCTCGCCGGTCCCGGGCTCCTTGCGGCCGGGATTTTCGCCGAACTGGAGATAGCCGATCTCGCTCCAGCAGATCTCCAGCGTCGGGATCAGGTTCCCCGACTGGATCTGCTCGTGATAAAGGTCCGCCAGGATCTTCACGGCGGGGCTGTTCACGCCCCGCGCCACGGCGAAGCCCTGCGCGATCGTCTGCATGTATACGCCGGGATGGTTGGTGCGCGTGTTCAGCGGCTCCATCACCATCGCCACGTCGTGCGGCGCGACGATATCGCCCGCGCGGCGCATCACGTCGATGATCCGCGCGGTCTGGATATCGACCGGCAGCTTCGGATCCAGGAAGCCGGTGACCACGGTCATGCGCGTCGCGTCCAGCCGCTTGGCCACGTCGATCGAGCTGCGGATATCGGCAAGGAAGGCCTCGCGCTCGGCGCCATCGTTGCTGCCGAGCAGCGGCCGCGACTGCGCCCATTTCGGCATGCTCGCGACGAACACGCCCATCTTCATCCCGCGCTGGGCGAGCGTCTTGGCCATCCGGTCCTGCTCCGCCACCGGCCGGCTTCGCGCCTCATTGTCCTCCCAGGCCCGGAAGCCCTGGTCGGCCGCATAGGCGATCTGCTCGATCAGCCCGCCCCGGCTGGCGAAGCTGCCCTCGTGCGGCGCATAGGCGAGCGAGAAATGCGCAGCGTTCGAACTTCGGCCGCCGGCGCGCGCCATCGTCGCCGCCACGGAAGTAGCAGCGCCACCCGCGAGCAATGTCCTGCGGGTGACCGACGCCGTCACTTCGCGCTCCCGGCCTTCAGATAGGCGATGATCGCCGCACGCTTGGCCGGATCGGGCGTGCTGATCGGCATCCGCGAGCCGGGGACCTTCTTGGCCGGATTGGTCAGGAACTCGTTCAGCGTCGCCTCGTCCCAGGCCAACTTTGAGCCCTTGAGCGCTGGCGAATAGTTGAAGCCCGGCGCCGACGCGGCCGGCCGCCCCACCACGCCGTACAGATTGGGGCCCAGCCCGTTCTTGCCGCCCTTCTCGACGGTGTGACAGGCGCGGCACGCGGCAAAGGCCGATGGCTGGGCATCAAGCGCCGGCCGGGCATGGCCGGGCGTGAGCGCGACGCACAATCCGACCACCGCGGTGGCGCCCGTCGCCAGACCCAAGAAAAGCTTCATTCCAACTCTCCCAACACGCTTTGTACTGATCTCAAAAAGTGCGGCCTCACCGGTGTCCCGCAGCACCTGGCTTGCGCCGATCACCCTCCATCGATGCCCGTCCATTTCCTGTCCGATGCCGCATTGGCGACGGCCGCTTCGACGAACCGCATTGTCCGAAGCCCGTCGGCGAGCCCGGGGAACCACGAGACGGCATGACCTCCTTCCGGCGCCCGATCGGCGCGAATGGCCTGCGCGAACGCGCGGTAGAGGTTCGCGAACGCCTCGATATAGCCTTCCGGATGCCCCGCCGGAGTTCGGGTCAGTGCCATGGTCGGTCCGTCGAGACCGGGTCCGCCGGCGCGCAGGACTTCCGTCGGACGATCGAGCCAGCGCAGCGTGAGCGTGTTCGGCTCCATCTGCGCCCATTCCAGCCCGCCGCGCTCGCCATGGATCCGCAGCTTCAGCCCGTTCTCCTCTCCGGCTGCGACCTGCGTCGTCTTCAGCACCCCGCGGGCACCGCCGTCGAAGCGGAGCAGCGCGCTCACATCGTCGTCCAGCCGTCGGCCCGGCACATGCGTCGTGAGATCGGCGCAGACCGCCTCGGTCCGCAATCCCGAGACATGCTCGGCCAGCTGGAATGCATGGGTGCCGATATCGCCCAGGCAGCCGCCGATGCCGGCACGGGCCGGATCGGTGCGCCATTCGGCCTGCTTGTTGCCACCGGCATCGATCGAGCGGCTGAGCCAGCCCTGCAGATACTCGACCTGGACCAGGCGGATCGCGCCGAAATCGCCGCGCGACACCCGCAAACGGGCTTCTTCGACAAGGGGATAGCCGCAATAAGTGAAAGCCAGCGCGAACTGCCGACCGCTCGCTTCGGCCGACCGGGCGATCGCCTCTGCCTCCGCCACGGACATCGCCATCGGCTTTTCGCAGAACACGTGGAAGCCCGCATCAAGCGCGGCGATCGCCACCGGCGCGTGCAGATGGTTCGGCGTGACGATGGCGACGGCGTCGATCCGCTCCCCCGCGGGCAGCGCGAGTTCCCCGGCGATCAGCTCTTCGAACGAGGCATAGACGCGCCCGGGGTCCAGGCCGAGCCGTTCGCCCGTCCGCGCGTTCCGCCCGGCATCGGTGCTGAAAGCGCCGGCGGCCATCGCCCAGTCGCCGTCCAGCGCGGCCGCCATCCGGTGGACGGCACCGATAAAGGCGCCTTCCCCGCCACCAACCATGCCAAGCCGAAGAGGCTGTCCCATTCTACCTCCGAGATGCCCGATATTCCGGGCAGGCGTTCAATTCCGTGGCGATGCGATTCCGAGGATCGAGCGGATTGCGCTCCGGTCGACACCGCTCGAGGCGAAGTCGTCGAACGGATGGTCCGTCAGGCGGATCATATGGTCGCGGATGAAGGGCGCGCCTTCGCGTGCGCCATCCTCGGACCGCTTCAGCGCGCATTCCCATTCGAGCACGGCCCAGCCCGAATAGCCATATTGCGCCATCCTGCTGAAGATGCCGACGAAATCGACCTGGCCATCGCCCAGCGAACGGAAGCGGCCGGCGCGGTTCACCCAGCTCTCATAGCCGCCATAGACGCCCGAGCGCCCGGTCGGGTTGAACTCGGCATCCTTGACGTGGAAACACGAGATCCGGTCGTGATAGCGGTCGATGAAGTCGAGATAGTCGAGCTGCTGCAGCACATAGTGCGACGGGTCGAACAAGATGCGCGCCCGCGGATGGTTGCCGACCGCCTCGAGGAAACGCTCCCAGGTCGCGCCGTCATGGATATCCTCGCCGGGATGGATCTCGAAGGCGCAGTCGACGCCCGCCTCTTCGAACACGTCGAGGATCGGCATCCAGCGCCGCGCGAGCTCGGCGAATGCTTCCTCGACCAGGCCCGCCGGGCGCTGCGGCCAGGGATAGACATAGGGCCAGGCCAGCGCGCCGGAGAAGGTCGCGTGCGCGTTGAGCCCCAGATTGGCGCTCGCCTTGGCGGCGAGCTTGACCTGCTCGACCGCCCAGGCCTGGCGCTCCGCCGGCTTGCCGTGCAGCTCCGCCGGCGCGAACCCGTCGAAAAGCTGGTCATAGGCCGGGTGCACGGCGACGAGCTGGCCCTGGAGATGGGTCGAAAGCTCGGTCGGCTCCACGCCATATCGTGCGAGCCTGCCGCGCAGATCGTCGCAATAGGTCTTGCTCTCCGCAGCCAGCTTCAGGTCGATCATGCGCGGATCGCACGGGATCTGCACGCCGACATAGCCGAGATCCCCCGCCCATCGCGCGAGGTTGTCCAGCGTGTCGTACGGTGCGGCATCGCCCATGAACTGGGCGAGGAAGATCGCCGGCCCCTTCATCCCGCTCATGCTGCGCGCTCCGTCCTGCTGTCATCGCGGAAGAAGAGCTGGAACAGGAGGGCGATGACGGCGGCCGCGATCGCCGGGTACCACCACATATGCTGCCAGTCGGCGATGGTCGGCGCCTCGGGCAGCTGGGAATAGAGCAGCGCGCCGATCTGCGAGCCCAGCAGCATGCCGACGCCATAGGTGAACAGGGTCAGCATGCCCTGCGCCTGCGCATTGACGCCCTTGGGCGACGCGATCGTACCGGTGTAGATCGCGCCGGCCACGAAGAAGAAGTCGTAGCAGACGCCGTGCAGCGCCACGCCGAGATAGACCGCCCATAGCGAATCGCCGCCGTCGCCGATGGCGAACAGGGCATAGCGCAACGCCCAGGCGATCATGCCCACCAGCAGCAGCGGCTTCACCCCGAACCGGCGGTACAGCCAGGGCATCGAGAACATGAAGGCGAGCTCGGACATCTGCCCGATCGCCATCGTGCCGCCGACATTCTTGATGCCCGTCGCGCCGACATAGGGCGAGGCATAGGCATAATACATCGCCAGCGGGATCGAGATCAAAGTCGCGCAGGTCATGAAGATCAGGAACGAGCGCTGGCGGAGCAGTCCGAACGCCTCGACGCACAGGACCTGGCGAACCAGCCCTTCCCCGCTGGGCTTGTCCGCCTCGACCTTCGGCAGGGTCAGGCTGTAGACGCCGAGCGCGATCGAGACGACCGCGGCGACGCGGAAGATCTCGGGGCTCGCCGAGAGTCCCGCCCAGCCGATGATCAATCCCGCGACGATCCAGCCGAGCGTGCCGAACGCCCGGACGAACGGGAAGCGGTCGGTGCGGTCGCCGAAGCTCTTGAGCGCGATCGTGTTCGCGAGGCCGACGGTCGGCATGTAGAGGATCATGTAGCCGAGCAGCACCCAGACGAAGGTGCCCCCGGTCGCCGGCGTCACCAGCGCGGGAAGCGCCAGCAGGATCGCCCCGCCGACCAGATGGAGAATCACCATCAGCGCGCGTGGGCTGAGATATCGGGTCGCGGCCATGCCGAGCAGAAAGGATCCGGCGATCGATGCGATCGGCCCGACCGAGAATGCGTTGCCGATAAGGCTGCCGATGCCGACGGTCTGCATGACCAGTCCGAGCGTCACGTTCCACGCGCCCCAGACGAAGAATTGCATGAACATCAGCGCGCTCAATCGCGCGGTGAGCCCCGCCGTTGCCGGGCGCACTTCCCCCAGCGCTTCCTTGCCCATAGTGGCCATGCGACCCCTCTCCCTAGATGCAGTTTCCCTGCTTTGTGCACGCAGCCTATGTCGGACAAATACCGATGTAAAGGATTACATTGGTTTGCTGTCGACAAGCGGAGCGAACAAGCGGCATGAAGCGCTGATGCCGACGATCATCCAGGTCGCCGCGATGGCGGGCGTCTCCACGGCCACGGTTTCGCGTGTTCTCAGCCATCCAGACCGGGTCTCGGAAGAGACGCGCCGGCGCGTGCTCGATGTCGTCGATTCGCTGGGGTACAAGCCGAACGTCGCCGCCCGGACGCTGCGTACGCTGCGCGCCGCCAAGATCCTCGTCACGGTGCCCGACATCTCCAACCCCTTCTTCGCCAGCGTGATCCGCGGCGCCGAAGAGGCGGCGCGCGATGCGGGCTATGCTGTCGTGGTCGGGGATACGCGCCACGATCCGCTGATCGAGGATCAATATGCCGACATGCTGTCCAGCCGCGAGGTCGACGGGCTGATCTTCCTGGGGCATCGCCTTCCGGACAATCTGCGGCCGCTCGTGTCGAAGCAGGGCGCCCGCGCGCCGGTCGTCAATGGCTGCGAGTACAGCCCGGACATCGGCGTGCCGAGCGTGCATATCGACAACGCGGCCGCCGGCTGCGACGCGCTCGAGCATCTCATCAGCCTGGGTCATCGCGACATCGGGGTCATCACGGGACCGCCCGTCAGTCCGATCAGCCGCGACCGTCTGACCGGGGCGATGCAGGCTGCCGAACGCCATGGCCTTGGCGACCGGCTCCGGGTGCGGGTCGGCGACTATTCCGCCCAATCGGCCTTCGAGCTGATGGGCGATCTCATTGCGCGGGGCGTGACCGGCCTGTTCTGTTTCAGCGACGAAATGGCGATGGGCGCGATCAGCGCCATCCGCCAGGCCGGCCTCGCCTGCCCCGACGATATCTCGGTCATCGGCTTCGACGACCTGCCCCTGGCGCGCTTCTTCCAGCCCGGCCTGACCACCATCGCCCAGCCCAAGGGACGGATCGGGCACCACGCCGTGGACCTGCTCGTCGGCATATTGAGCGGCACCGACAATCTGGTGAACCAGATCACCTTGCCCCACGAACTCGTCGTCCGGCGCAGCACGCGGAAGATCGGGTCGGGGCCGGTCTAGCGATCCACGCCGATCGGGTTACCCTCGATGCTTTCCGCGATCTGTGCCGGGAAGCGGACCGGCCGGCTCTGAACGGTCTTGCGTTGGCGCGCGCACAGGTTGATCCTCCCGGCTCCAGCGCGCCATTTCCAGCAAGGAAAGGGGCAGGCAGGAGGAGAGCGAGATGGATGGGACTGTCCACGGCGCCAGAGCCGTCGCGATCGTCGGACCCGCCGGCACGGGCAAGACGAGCCTAACCGAAGCCATATTGTTCGCGGCAGGCGCCAGCGCCCGATTGGGCGCGGTCGACGCGGGCAGCTGCGTGGGCGACGCCAGCCCGGAAGCGCGCGCACGATGCGGCTCGACAGAGCTCAATCTGACCCGCTTCGAGTGGATGAAGGAAGCCTATGTCCTGATCGACGCGCCCGGCTCCCCCGGCTTCGCGGCAGACGCGGAGATGGCGCTGGCCGTTGCCGACCTGGCCCTGGTGGTGATCGATCCCGATCCGGCGCGCGCGCCGCTGGTCGAACCGACCTTGCGCCGCCTGGAGGCGCTCCGCCTGCCGCACGCGCTGTTCGTCAACAAGATCGATCAGGCGCGCGGCAGCATCGAGGATCTGCTCGCCGCCCTCCAACCCCTGAGCACCGCGGCGCTGGTGGCGCGCCAGATTCCCATCCGCGCCGGCGAGCGCGTTGCCGGCTTTGTCGATCTCGCTTTGGAGCGCGCCTATCATTACCAGCCCGGCCGCCGCTCGGAGCAGGTGCCGCTGGCCGCCCATCTCCGCAGCGACGAGGTCGGCGCGCGCTTCCACATGCTCGAGCAGCTCGCCGATCATGACGATATTTTGCTCGAGCAGCTGCTCAACGACGAAGTGCCCAGCGCCGACACCATCTTCGGCGATCTCATGCGCGAAACCGCGGCGGGGCTGATCGTGCCGATGCTGTTCGGATCCGCGCTCAACGGCTTCGGCATCCGCCGGCTGCTCAAGATGCTGCGGCACGACACGCCGGCCGCAGCGCTGACCGCGGACCGGCTCGGCATCGACGGCGCGGCGGCGCAGGTCTTCAAGATCGCGCATGGCAGCGCGGTCGGTCGGCTGGCGCTCGCGCGCGTCTTCGGCGCGCCGCTCGCCGAAGGCGCCGAGCTGGTCGACGCCGAGGGAAAGGCGACGCGCACCGGATCGCTGTTCGCGCTGCAGGGCGCGGCGACCACCAAGATCGCGCGCGCCGAGCCGGGTGACATCGTCGGCATCGCCAAGGTTGACGCGGTGCAGGCCGGCGACCGCCTCGGCGCGGCAGGCCGGGCACATGCTCCCGCGCACCCGGTCCAGCGGCCGGTGACCAATTGCGCGCTCGCCATCGCTGTCCAGGACCATAAGGACGAGGTGCGCCTGTCGACCGCGCTCAACCGGCTGGCGGAAGAGGATCCGGGACTGCATTGGGGGCTCGACGAAGCGACGCAGGAGACGTTGCTTCGCGGGCTCAACGACGAGCATCTCGCCGTCGTGCAGGCCCGGCTGAAGCGGCGCTACGGCGTCGCGATATCGGTCCGGCAGCCTGCGATCGCCTACAAGGAAACGATCCGAAAGGCAGTGACGCAGCACGGCCGCCACAAGAAGCAGTCCGGCGGGCACGGCCAGTTCGGCGACGTCATCATCGAGGTCCGCCCGCTGGAGCGTGGCGAGGGCTTTCGGTTCGAGGAGCGGATCACGGGGGGCGCCATCCCCCGCCAATGGATCCCTGCGGTCGAGCAGGGCGTGCGCGACGCGATGATGCGCGGACCGTCCGGCTTCCCGGTCGTCGATGTCGCGGTCGCGCTGATCGACGGCTCCTTTCACAGCGTCGACAGCTCGGAGCTCGCCTTCCGCACCGCCGGCCGGATCGCCATGGCGGAAGCCCTGGCCGCGGCGTCTCCCTATCTGCTCGAACCAGTCGCGCATGTGACCATCCGCGCGCCCGGCAGCGCGGTATCGCGGATCACCTCGGCGGCGACCGGACGGCGCGGCCAGGTGCTGGGAATAGCGCCGCTCGAGGGTTGGTCCCGCTGGGACGTCATCGAGCTGCTGCTCCCCGAGGCGGAACTTCGCGGACTGGAACCGGAGCTGCGCTCGATGAGCCAGGGCATGGCGCACCATGAGGCGCGCTTCGACCATCTCGCGGAGCTCAGCGCAAAGCTCGCGAGCGGGATGATCCAGCGCACGCCCGAGCCGGTCTGATCTTGGGAGGACTGCGCGGCTGGCAGGAGGGAATGCCCTCCCGGCCGCGCAGGTTCATCAGGTAAGGATGAAATCGGCCGCGGTGATGCTGTGCGCAGTCAGCATGCCGGTCGGATCGGCAAGGTCGATGTGGAACGCCACGCCTGCCGAGGTGACGACGTCGACGCTGACATCGCCATTGGCCAGATCGTGCGCGAAGACGGTGCCCGCCTGCCCGCCGCTCTTGAATGCGGTTACGCCCAGCTTCTCCAGCACGATCTTGTCGATCCCGTCCTGGAAGTCCTCGATCCGGTCGCCGCCGTCGAGCGCACCGGCGCCCTTGAAGATGAACCAGTCCGCGCCGGCATCGCCCCAGAGCTGGTCCGCGCCCTGCTCGCCGAACAGCTTGTCGATGCCCGCGCCGCCATGGATGCGATCCGCGCCGTCGCCGCCGAGCATGTAGTCGTCGCCGTCGCCGCCGAACATCTGGTCGTTGCCGGCTTCGCCGCTCATCGTATCGGCCTCGGTGCCGCCTTCCATATAGTCATTGCCGGCACCGGCCTGCAGATTGTCGCGCCCGGCGCCGCCGAGCAGGACGTCCACGCCGTTCTCGGACGAGAGGATGTCGTCGCCGGTGCCGCCTTCGAGCCAGTTGTCGCCGTCGCCGCCATCGACCCGGTCGTTGCCGTCGCCGCCATAGACATGGTCGTTGCCCGACTGGCCCTTGAGCTTGTCGTTGCCACCCTCGCCATAGATGGTGTCGTTGCCGGCGCCGCCGCCCACCGCCTGGGTGGTCAGCTTGCCCGTCGCGGGATTGATCTCGTTTAGGAAGCCGTCGTCGCCCGCGCCGGCATAGATGATGTCGTCACCATAGCCACCGTCGATATAGTCGCGGCCATCGCCGGCATAGATGGTGTCGTTGCCGGCATCGCCGAGGATCTGATCGTGCCCGATCCCGCCGTCGAGATAGTCGTCATTGTCGCCGCCGGACATGATGTCGTTGCCGTCGGCACCGATCAGCCGGTCATTACCCAGGCCACCGTCCAGCCGGTCATTGCCATTCTCGCCGTAGAGATAGTCGGCACCGGCTCCGCCGATCAGATAGTCGTTGCCGTCGCCACCATAGATATCGTCGTCGCCATTGCCGCCGTCGACGCGATCCGCTCCCGCCTTGGCTAGGATCAGATCGTTCAGGCTCGAGCCCTGAATGACGTCGTCACTCAGCGTGCCCTGAATCGTGTTTGCGTAAGTCCTCATGTCCACCCGCTCTATGCTCAACCGTTCACGCGTCGAAACGGCTCTTCAGGAGGAGTCCGCTTCAACAAGGGATTACTTCCAACCGACAACCGTCCCGAAGGCCATAGGCTTTCGATCACTGGAGCACAGGGCGAGGCGGGCCGAAGCCGGGCCCCGAAAGGGCAAGCCCCCCGCCCGAGCCGCCTATGGTGAGAGCCTGCAAGACACGCTAGCCTTTGCCCAAGGCGCCAAGGGGCAATCGGCGATGGCGAGCGACTCAACAGGATCTGGCCATGGTGAACGGCGCCCCACCATATTCCTGAGCTATGCCCGCGCCGATCGCCGGCGCGCCGAAAAGCTTGCCGAGGCGCTCGGCTCTGCCGGCTTCGAGATATGGTGGGACGCGCTGATCGAGGGCGGCGCGCAGTTTGCGACGTCGATCCGCGCTGCGCTGGATTCGGCGGACGCGGTGATCGTCCTCTGGTCGCAAAGCTCGGTCGGTTCGGACTGGGTGCGGGACGAAGCCTCGCAGGGCCGCGATCGCCACCGCCTGGTGCCGGTATCGCTCGACGGTACCGCGCCGCCGCTCGGCTTCGGCCAATATCATGTCATCGATCTCACCAAATGGCGCGGCAGGCCGGATGCACCCCAGATCGCCGCGATCACCCGCGCGGTCTCGGCGGCGATCGACCAGCCCGTTCCCGCGGCCGCTCCGGTCCGATTGGTTTCGCGCCGACGGGCGTTGCGGATCGGTGCCGGCGCCGCGGCGGTCGTGGCGGCGGGCGGCGGCGGCCTCTATGCCTGGCAGCGCGGCCTGTTCGGCACGGGCGAGGTCGCGGACAACAGCATCGTCGTGCTGGCGTTCAAGAATCTCAGCGGCGATCCCGCCCAGGCCTTTCTCTCCGACGGACTGACCGAGGAAGTCCGCGCCGCGCTGGCCCGCAACGACGCGCTCAAGGTACTCGCGGCGACATCGTCCAAGGCGGCGCGGGACGAGGGCGAAGACGCCACCGCCGTCGCGCGCAAGCTCGGCGTCGCCTATCTGCTCGAAGGCTCGGTGCAGCGATCGAGCGACGTGGTCCGCATTTCCACCGACCTGATCGACGGGCGAACCGGCTTCAGCAAATGGTCGAACAGCGTCGATCGCAAACTGTCCGATATCTTCGCGGTACAGACCGAGATCGCGGGCACCGTGGCCGAGGCGCTCTCGGTCCAGATCGCGACCGCCAGGCCTGCGCCCGGCGGCACGCGCAATGTCGCCGCCTATGAAGCGTTTCTGCGCGGCCGTTCGCTGTTCAACGCGGCGACGGACGAAGCGAGCGACCGCGCCGCCCTCGCCCAGTATGACGTTGCCCTGGCGGCCGATAATGATTTCGCCCTGGCGCATGCCGCGCGCTCGCGCTCGCTCGCGGCGATCGCTGCCGAATATGCCAAGGCCGACGAACTGCGCGGTCTCTACGACACCGCGATCGCGGCGGCGAAACAGGCGATCGCGATCGCCCCCGATCTCGCGGAGGCGCATCTCGCGCTCGGCTATGCGCTGTTCACCGGCCGCCTCGATGTGGCGGGCGCCGGCCCGGCCTATGACAAGGCCTATGCGCTCGGCCATGGCGATGCCGATATCCTGCTGCTCTTCGCCCTGTACTGCGCCCGGGCGAGGCGCGCGGACGATGCGCGGGCGGCGATCCTGCGCGCGCTGGCACTCGATCCGCTCAATCCGCGTACGCACCGCGCGGCGGGATCGATCGACTATTCCGCACGTCGCTATGAGGCGGCGATCCAGCCGCTCAACCGGGCGCTGGCGCTCAATCCCAAGATATCGAACGCGCGCGCGCTGGTCGGCAATTGCCTCTACCAGCTGGGCAAGCTGCAGGAGGCGCGCGCCGCCTTTGCCTCCGAGCCGCATGCCCTGTTCCGGCTTTCGGGCCTGGCGGTGGTGGAGAACCGCCTGGGCAATGCGACCGCCGCCAGGCAGGCGATGCAGCAGCTTGTCGCCGAGCTGGGCGACAGCGCGCTGTATCAACAGGCCGAGGTGCTGGCGCAATGGGGGGAGGCCGATGCGGCACTGGCGACGCTCGAAAAGGCGCGCGCGGTCGGCGATTCCGGATTGATCTATCTCACCACCGATCCGTTGCTCGATCCGCTGCGCAAGCGGCCGGAATTCGCCCGCTTGCTCAAGCAATTGAAGCTCGGCTGAGGCACTATCCAGCAGGGTGCGTCTGTGAGATGCTCACCCCCTCTAATTCGAGGAGGACGACATGGTTATCGGCGGACGCCCCGTGACCGACGCCACGGAAGATGAGCCCGAGGAAGAAATCGTCGACGAGCAGGAAGACGGCGACGAAGAAGAGGAAGGCGACGATCGCGGCAGCGGTGACTCGCGCGGCAGCGGGGATTCCCGCGGGAGCGGCGACTCCCGCGGCAGCGGGGATTCGCGCTAGCGCAACCGGTTGATCGACGGGTCCGCCGCCATCGCGCGGTCGATCCAGTCGAGATAATGATCGCGGTCGATGCGGACATAGACGCCGGGGCGGCTCTCGTCGGCGCAGCCGTCTCCCCAGCTGACGATCCCGACCAGCACCGGCGCGCCATAGGTCAGCACCAGCGGACCGCCGCTGTCGCCCTGGCAGGTATCCGCGCCCGGCGCGCTCGCGCAAAGCATGTCGCCGGTGACGCGACCGCGATAGGCCGGCGCGGAGTCGCAGTCTCGCGTCATCAGGTCGACCTGCATCAGCGCCACCGACGAACGGCCATTGGCACCCGGCTCGGTCTTGCCCCAGCCCGTGGCGGTCACCGCCGCGCCTTCGTCGATGCGCGTGTCGTCGTCGTCGGAGCCGTTGAGACGGATCATGTCCATATGGCCGCCGGCATAGGGGTCGCTCTCGTCGTCGCCGACGATATGGACCAATGCGATGTCGTTCAGGTGCCGCTTCGCGTCATAGCCGGCGTGCTGCACCATTCGATCGATGCGGAAGGTCACGCCATCCTGCAGCTCGAGGTTGCGCGCGCCCAGCCGCACCCGATAGCCCTTGTCGACCTTGTCCTGATCGATGCAGTGCGCCGCAGTGAGCACCCATTCGTCGGCGATCAGCGCGCCACCGCAGCGATGCGCGAGCTCCCATTGCTCCTTTTCCGCACGCTCCTCGGGCGTGTAGTCCTGGAAGTTCGAATAGATCTCGACCTGCCACGGCGCGCCGTTCACCAGCGCGCGCTCGGCATCCTGCTCCTGGTGCCGTTCCCGAGTAGCCGCGCCTGATGCGCTCGCCGCAAAAGCGATCGTCAGAATCAGGAAGCCGATCCGCATTGCCATTTCCAAGATCGCCATGCCCAGGCTTCAAGAATAGCTCCCGTAAATGCGAATTGGCAAAATAATTGCCGAGTACGAATCCACCATAGATATCGTAAACAACGTCATGAAATAGGCGGTTTATATCTATGATTATCCGAGCATTGGTCGGACGGTGTACCACCTAATATTGCCCGGTTCGACTATGCCACCCTTGAGGCCCGTGCGCGGCATGCTAGCCATTGCGCAACCGGATCGAGCAGAAGCGAGCGTGCCTGCGTGAACGATGCAACGGGGGCCCCGCGCGGGGACGATGCCAATGCCTGGCTGCCGCAAAGAACCTTGCGGATCGGCGTCACCGGGCATCGGCCGGCGCGGCTCGGATCGTCCGACCTCGACAAGCTCCATGCCGAAATATCGCGCATCCTCGCCGAGATATGCAGCCTCGCCACGCTCTCCGGACCGACCGAGATCCGCCTGGTGAGCCCGCTGGCCGAGGGCGCCGACAGCATCGTCGCCGATGCGGCGCTCGAGCGCGGCTGGGCGCTGGACGTGGTGCTGCCCTTCTTCCGCGACGATTACGCCCGGGATTTCGCCGCAGGCCCGGCGCGTGAGGGCCATCTGCGCCGCCTGGCGCAGGCCGCGGCAGTGTTCGAGCTGCCGGGCGAGCGAAGCGGCGAAGGCGGGGAAGCCGCCGCGTACGAGCGCGCCGGGCGCATCACGCTGGCGCAGAGCGACCTGCTGCTCGCGATCTGGGACAGCGAGCCGATGCGCGGCCGCGGCGGCGCCGCGCAGATCGTCGCCGAAGCGGTGCTCCAGGGCATTCCGGTGATCCATATCGATCCGGCGGCGGCGCACCCGCCGGTGCTGCTATGGGATGGGCTCGAGGAAGTCGATCTCGGGCAGCAGACGATCGATACCGTCGCGCGGGGCGACCTCGACAAGCTTGGGGCGCTGCTCGGGCAGCTGCTCGATCCGCCGGCGGAAACCGAGGAAGCATCGCTCCTCGCGCGCTTCCGCTCCGGCGCGACCGGCTGGCAGAAGCTTGCGCTGGCCTATCCGCTGCTCCTGGCAGTCACCGGCGTGCGGCGCCCGCGCCGCACCGACCTCGGCTGGACGAAACAGGAGGATGTCCGCGCCACCATCCCGACCTGCACGGGTGCCCGGGATTTCGCGGATCGGCTGGACCATAGCGCGCGGCCCAGCTTCGCGCGCGCCGATGCCGCCGCCACGCGCTTCGCCCAGCTCTTCCGCAGCGGCTATGTGACCAATTTCATGCTCGCTGCCTTCGCGGTGCTCCTGACGATGCTGGGGCTCGCGCTGCCGGCCGCGGCGAAGCCCGCGCTGATCGTGCTCGAGGTCCTGACCATCGCCACGATCCTGCTGGTGACGCGGCTGGGCAATCGCGCGGGCTGGCACCGGCTGTGGCTCGACAATCGCGCGCTGGCGGAGCGGCTCCGCTGCCTGGCGCTTTCGGCGCAGCTCGGCGATCTCGACCTGCGCGGCGCGGGCGAGCAGGCGGCGCCCTGGGTGGCGTGGTACACGCGCGCCACCGCGCGGGTTCTCGGGCTGCCGAGCGTCCATGCCGATCGCGCCTATCTCGCATGCGTCCGCAGCGAATTGCGCCAGCTGATCCACGGCCAGATCGCCTATCTGCACGCAGAGGCGCACCGCATGCACCGCCTCGATCACCGGCTGCACCTCACCGGCACGATCCTCTTCGCGATCACTGCTCTGGCCTGTGTCAGCCTGTTCATCTTCAAGAGCATGTACGGGTTGGTCCCCGCGCTGCACGCGATCCAGCACCCCTTCTCGATCGGCGTCACGATCGTCAGCGCCGCACTGCCCGCGATCGGCGCGGCGATATACGGCATTCGCATGCAAGGGGATTTCGCCGGGATCGCCGCGCGGGGAGAGGCACTCCGGCACGATCTCGAAACGCTCGCCGGCGTCATCGATGCCGATACGCTGAGCTTCGACACATTGCTCCGCCGCGCCCGCCGCGTCACCGATCTGCTGGCCGGTGACCTGGCGAGCTGGCTCCGGGCCTATCACGCCCGCCCGCTCACCCTGCCGGGCTAGGCGCTCCCCGTCATTTCGCCAGGTCGGCGAGCCATTCCTCGAGATTGGTCCAGCCGTCGCCGTTGCGGTCACCGCCGCCGTCGCCGGCGTCCTTGGGGTTCAGCCCATGCGCCTTCTCCCAGGCATCAGGCATGCCGTCATCGTCGCTGTCCTTCGGCGCGGCCAGGCTCTTGAGCTCGGGCCAGCCGCCCACGTCGCGCTGGCTGTCGATCTGTCGGCCCGTCCGGTCGCGCACGCCCGCGATCACCCGCGCATCCACCGTGTCGCGCACCCGCGACGCCCCCGCACGCGCCAATACGCTGGTATAGACGGAGGCCGCCGCCTCGGGCGTCACCGGCGCGACCTCCACCGGCGCCGCCAGCCGATAGCCTTCGGGCTGCACGCCCGTCACCAGGCTCCACGGATCGGCCGGGATCGTGCCGTTCATGCTGTTGCCCGCGAACCACGCCCTGGCGAGCATGTCGGACTCGTCGAACGCGATCGCCTTCTCGGACTGGGGCCCGGCGACATAGGCATTGTCGACGAAATTGTAGCGCGAGAGCGTCGCCTTGTCGGCGTTGTAGCCCGAATGGCCCTTGCCCCAATTGTAGAAGACGTTGGACCGGAAATCGAAGAACGCCCCCAGCGGATCGACCTCGGGCCCGCTGTAATTGCCCGGCCGCGGCATCCGCGCCTCGTGGTTCGCCCAGAGATTGTGGTGGAAGCTCACCTTTGCCCCGCGCCCGGCGCGGATCAGGCTGCCATAGCCGTGCTCGCCCTTGGCGTGGAGCGAATGGGTTAGCGATTCCGAGATGATCGACCATTGCACGGTGAGGTCGTAATAGCCTTGGTCCGGGTTGGTATAGTTGGCCGACGCCGAGAGCGTCTCGTCGACAGACCAGCTCGCCGAGACATGGTCGAGGATGATCCGCCGCCCCTTGCTGATCCAGATGGCATCGGATTCGGTCTTCGATTCATCCCCGAGCCGCGAGCGGATATAGCGGATCACGACATCGTCGGCCGAGACCTGGAGCCGCTGGTCGCGCAGCGTGATGCCGTCGCCCGGTGCCGATTGTCCGGCGATCGTCACGCGGCCCTCATGGATCACCAGCGGCGTCCGCAGCCGGATCGTGCCGGAGACGCGGAACAGGATCGTGCGCGGCCCCCCGGCCTCCGCCGCGGCGCGCAGGCTGCCGGGCCCCGAATCCTCGAGATTGGTGACGAACAGCACCCGCCCGCCG
>CBIHNZ010000003.1:0-260634 GCA_966211615.1 uncultured Sphingomonas sp. | reverse complement strand
CGCGATTGGCGCGCGGGCTTGGGCCAGCGCCGGGGCCCAGTTAAAGGGCGCGCCGTGGGGGCGGGCGGCGTGCTTCCCCCCCCCGGCCGTCCCCGCCGCATTGAGCCCGGAAACCGCCTGCGCGATTTCCGCCGTGAAAGGCTCGGCAAGAAGCGCCGTCACGGGGCTCAGCCTGCGGTTTCGGGTTGCGGGATCTTGCGCAGATAGGGCGTCTGCTCGTCCCAACCGTTCGGGAACAGCGCCCTCGCCTCCTCTACCCCCAGCGACGGCAGGATGATCACATCCTCGCCCTGCTGCCAGTCCGCGGGAGTCGCCACCTTGTGGCTGTCGGTGAGCTGGAGGCTGTCGATCGTCCGCAGGATCTCGGCGAAATTGCGCCCGGTCGAGGCGGGATAGGTGAGCGTCAGGCGCACGCGCCTGGCGGGGTCAATGACGAACACGCTGCGCACGGTGTTGGTGTCCGAGGCATTCGGATGGATCAGCCCCAGGAGCAGCGCGATCCGGCGATCGACATCGGCGAGCAGCGGGAAGTTGAGCGCCGCGCCCTGGGTCCGCTCGATATCCCGAGCCCATTGCAGGTGCCGGTCGACCGGATCGACCGACAGGCCGATGATCTTGACGCCGCGGCGGTCGAACTCGGGCTTGAGCTTGGCGACTGCGCCCAGCTCGGTGGTGCAGACCGGCGTGAAGTCCTTGGGATGCGAGAAGAGCAGCACCCAGTGCTGGCCGGCCCAGTCGTAGAAGTTGAGCGGGCCTTCGGTCGATTCCTGGGTGAAGTCGGGAACGATGTCGAACAGTTTGAGCGACATGATGTACCTTTCGGTGAGGGGTCAGGCCGGTGCGGAAATGTGCGCCGCGTCGCCGCGGAAACGGTCTTGGTCGAGGATGCCCGCACGCCTTGCGACGATCGTGGGGACCAGCGCCTGCCCCGCGACGTTGACCGCGGTACGGCCCATGTCGAGGATCGGATCGATCGCCAGCAGCATACCCACGCCTTCAAGTGGCAGGTGGAGCGTCGAAAGGGTGAGCGTCAGCATCACGGTGGCGCCGGTCAGTCCCGCGGTCGCAGCCGAGCCGATGACCGAGACGAATATGATCAGCCCATAATCGGCGAGATGCAGCGGCACCCCATAGAACTGCGCGACGAAGATCGCCGCGATCGCCGGGTAGATCGCCGCGCATCCGTCCATCTTGGTGGTCGCGCCCAGCGGAACGGCGAAGGCGGCATAGGCGCGCGGCACGCCGAGCGCGCGCTCGGTCACCTCCTCGGTGACCGGCAGCGTGCCGACCGATGAGCGCGAGACGAAGCCGAGCTGGATCGCCGGCCAGGCGCCGACGAAGAAGCGGAAGGGACTGAGGCCGTTCGCGGCCAGCAACAGCGGGTAGACGACCAGCAGGACGAGGCCGAGCCCGATATAGATCGCTGCCGCGAACGCGCCGAGCGCCGAAAGCGCGTCCCAGCCATAGCGGATCACCGCATCCCCGATCAGCGCAGCGCTGCCGATCGGCGTGAGCGCGATCACCCAGCGCAGCAACCGGCGGAAGATCGCCAGCGCGGACGCGTTGAACGACAGGAACGCCTCGCCGGCGCTCCCGACACGCACCGCGGCGGCGCCGATCGCGATGGCGGCGACGATGATCTGCAGGACATTGAACGACAGCGCCGTCTTCGCCGCGCCCGCGTCGATGCTGGTCGACGCCGTCAGCCCCAGGAAATTGGCCGGCACGAGCCCCTTGAGGAAATCGAGCCAGGAGCCGCTGCTCGACGGCGCCGTCGCGCTTGCCGGATCGACGCCGGCGTGAAGTCCCGGCTGGATGATCAGGCCGAGCGCGATGCCGATCAGCACCGCGATGAGCGCGGTCGCGGCGAACCAGGCCAGGGTCCGCGTGACCAGCTTCGCGGCATTCTCCAGATCCCGAAGCGCCGCGATCGACGCGACGATCGCCGTGAAGACGAGCGGCGGTACCAGCGCCTTCAGCAGCTGGACGAAGATCTGGCCGATCGTGTGAAGCGCCTCCCCGGCCGCGCCCGCCGCGGTGATCTCGGGACCGAGAACACGTACCGCGAGGCCGAGGAGCAGTCCCAATGCCATGCCTGCCAGCACCTGGACGCCGAACGAGGGCAGTCCATGGGCGCGCTTCGGCGCGGCCGTATCGAGGGAAAGGGTAGCCATGGCGCGACTACCAGCTCAGTCCGGCGCGGACATAGAGATAGCGTCCGCCAAAGCCGAAGGGTGAGTAATAGGGGAAGCCGACAACGCCCGTGCTGTTGTTCGCCGCGATCGTCGCGTCGGGATAGATATCGAACAGATTGTTCACGCCGAGGGCAAACTGGCCGCCCTTCACCGGCTGGTAGCGCAGCTCGAGATCGGTGATCGCGTGCGTGCCGGTGTTGATGTCGGCCGATCCGTTGGCGGCGGTGCCGGGCTGGTTGACGTTGCCGTAATAGCTGACCCGTGCCGTAACGCCGATCTGGTCGAGCGACCAGTCGATGGTGCCGGTGACCTTCTCGCCCGGCGTGCCCTGCTCGAGGGTGAGGATGCGGCTGCGCGCGAACAGCACCGGCGCCGGGTTCACCGTGCCCGTCGAGGTCGGAATGCTGCTGCGATCGACCCTGGTCTGGTTGAGATTGCCGGCAACGGTGAAGTCGAACTTGCCGGCGTCGCTGGCGTCAAGCCGGTAGTGCGCGACCGCATCGATACCGCGCACCCGCGAACGGAGCCCGTTGATGAAGAAGCGGGCCGCCGAGACGCTGTACGGGGCGAGGATCGCCGCGACCTGCGGACTGAAGCTCGATTGGATATTCTCGGACAGCGCGAGCTGGTTGCGCAGACGGATCTGATAGGCGTCGACCGTGAGATCGAACCCGCCAGCGCGGATCACCGTGCCGGCCGAGAGGTTGGTGGACCGCTCGGGCTCGAGCGGCAGGCCGCCAAGCGCCGTGGCGACTGCGCTGGTCGATGGGAAGGTGCCGGTCAGGATCGGCGATCCGTTCTGGACCACCGAGGCTACGGAAGTGAAATATTGCTGCTGGAGGCTGGGTGCGCGAAAACCGGTCGAGGCCGTGCCGCGCAAGGCGAACCAGGGTGCCACGTCATAGCGCAGCGAAACCTTGCCGGTGCCGGTGTCGCCGAAATCGGTGTAGTGCTCCGCGCGGCCGGCCAAGCCGACGAGCAGCTTGTCGGTGACCTGCGCCTCCAGATCGACATAGCCCGACACGTTCTTGCGGCCGCGCTCGATCGCGTTGAGCGGTGAGAAGCCGCCAAAGCCCTGCGCGCCCGGGGCCTGGCCCGCGATCGCCCCGCTGGACGGGTAGTCGTAGGAGGCGCGCTCGCCCGGCGTGATCTTGAAGCCCTCGCGTCGTCCTTCGACGCCGAACGCGACGTTGAGAGACTGGAACAGGTCGAAGCTGCGCGTCACGTCGAGTCCCGCGACCAGCTGATCGTAGATCAGCGCGCCGTCGTAGAAATTGGTCGGCGAGGCATTGCCATAGGCATAGTTCGCCGAGTTGAGCGTGCGGTACTCGATCCGGTTGCGGCCGTAGGCGACACTGAGATCGACGTTCCAGCCGGCAAGATCGCCCTTCAGGCCGAGTGCCCCATTGGCATTGGTCGACTTGGTGTTGATGATCGGCAGGAAGCCGTCGGGATAGATACCCGATACGGCGCCGGCAGCGCTCGGCAGGCGCGGAAAGGCCGCGCTGCGGCTGTCGCGGTCCTGATAGCCGGCCCAGCCATAGAGCTTCCAGTCGGGCGCGATGCTCGTGCCCGCGTTGATATAGCCGGTATATTGCTCGACCGCCGGATCGCCGAAGCGGCCGGTGACGCGGGTTGGCGTGACGCGCGGGTCATAGTCCGCGCGATTGGTCGCGTCGCGCTTCAGATATTCGCCCGAAATCGTGACATAGCCGTCCTCGCCGAACCCGATCCCCTGCCAGGCAGAGGCGGTCAGCGCATGCTCGCCGGTGGTGCTGCGCGAGCCGCGCGCGGTATCGATGTCGGTGGCATAGAGACCATAGGTCAGGCTGGCGCCGCCACCGGAGCGCGCCTCGCGCAGGCGGACATTGATCACGCCCGCGATCGCGTCCGAACCATATTGCGCCGACGCGCCGTCGCGCAGCACCTCGATCCGATCCAGCGCGACGGTCGGGATCGTGTTGAGATCGACGGCCGCCGCCCCGCGACCGACCGAGCCGTTGATGTTGAGCAAGGCCGAACTGTTGGCACGGACGCCGTTGATCAGCACCAGCGTCTGGTCGGGCGAAAGCCCCCGCAGGGTCGCCGGCCGGATCGCGTCGGTCCCGTCCACTGCCGAGGGCCGCGGGAAATCGATCGAGGGTGCGATCGAAGCGAGCGCCGAGCCGAGCTCGGTGGTGCCCTGCTGGCGCAGGGCGTTGCCGCTCAGCACATCGACTGGAGAAGCGCTGTCCAGCCGCGAGCGCCCTTGCGCGCGCGTGCCCGTGACGACGATCTCGTCGCCGGCGGGTGCATTCTCGGCATTCTCGGTGGTTTGAACCGGATCCTGTGCGGGGGTTTCCTGGGCCCATGCGGGCGCTGCCTGCAGCAGAGCGAGACCGGCGACCGAAAAGAGCGAGACTGAACGAAAACGCATGATTGAACCCCTTGTGACTTCAGGCGTTCAATATCCACT
Organism: uncultured Sphingomonas sp.; assembly: GCA_966211615.1. Classification (GTDB taxonomy): domain Bacteria; phylum Pseudomonadota; class Alphaproteobacteria; order Sphingomonadales; family Sphingomonadaceae; genus Sphingomonas. The sequence continues at coordinate 255,984 of CBIHNZ010000003.1, read as the reverse complement.
GATCTGATAGGAATTGGAGAGGAAGAAAAAATTTTGGTCGATCAAGCGGATGCTTGCGCACGGTTTTGCAGGTGCCGCCAGCCGTCGCGCCGCTTTGCCGGCCTACCGCACAGGACCCTCGCAGCCCTTGAAAGGACGTTCGAATATGCCGCACCGGGACCGGCAGGAGCCAACGCCGCGGGAGCGCGCCGGCAATCGCGCCGACGACGATATGCAATATTGGCTGGAACGATATCGCCTTGGCGCCGATGCGTCCGGGGATCTGGAAATCGTGCCCCTACCTTCTCTCGGACGCCGTCAGTCGGACCCCGATGGGACCGCGGCCTCGGCGCGTCCAGCCAGCAGCCGGTCGAACATGGCCTTCGGGCAGAGCAGGACCGGCGTCGCGCCGCAGGCGCCGATCGGCAGCGGCTGCCACATCGGCTTGCCGGGCGACAGATCCCGGATCTGCTGAAGCGTCTGCGAGCGATAGAAAGCGCGCACGAACCGGTGCCCGCCGCCATCTCGAACCGTCTCGAACACGAGCGCGCCTCCCGGTGCGGGATCGTCCGCAGCAAAGCCCGGCACGTGCCAGTGAAGGCCCAGCAGCCCGCCCAGACTCGCTACCGTCCCGTCGTGACCGACGAGCATCGTGACCTTGGGCCCCCCGTCGACGAGTGATGCGGCCATCCGCTCGCGCAGCATATGATAGCTGCGCTGGGCGATGTACGGGGTCCGATCGTCCAGCGCGAACCCTGCGCTGTGCAGCGAGCCGACCAGCGCGATATCGGCTGCGCTGGCGCTTCCCCAGCCGACGTCGCGCATCGGCTTGCCTTCGGCATATTCGAGCAACAGGATCTGCGCCGCAGTCGAGCCGCGGGACAGGGCACCACTCACCTTCGGCGCCTTGCCGGGCTTTGGTTCCTCCAGCGCGCTCGACTTGTCGGACAGGCCGCAGCCCGTTTGCCGCTCGCCGCACAGGATGTGGTCGATGGTACGCAACGCCTCCCCCAACCGCCCGTCAAGCCCCGCAATCCCCTCCGGCCCGAGCTCGGCGCGGATCGCCCGGTAAGCGGCGCTCGAATCGAGGTCGGTCTTGTCGGCCATTGCCGCAAACAACGGATCCCGGACCTTCTCGGGCGGGTGCTCGTTCGCGAACACGCAATTGGGCGTAAATGCGCTTGCCCAGGCATCACCCGTCGCGATCGTTCGCTGACCGCTGTCCGAAGCAAGCACTACCCTGCCCGGCTCCGGACAGCCGGTGCGGGGAAGCAGGCCCTCCTCTTGCAGCTCGGCCCGATCCCCTGCTCCGATCAGACGGATCGCCTCGGCGCCGTGTTCGGTCAGGTTCCCCGGGGGCACCGACCAGGCGGGCCATGGCTGGGTGGCGATCCCTTCGGGCATGGCGGGATCGGCGGTCGGTGGGCGAACGCCATGGCGCATCACGAAGACCGCATGCTCCACGATCAATCCGGCGTCGGGGTTTGTGGGGGCCGCGGGGGCGGCCGTTGCGAACGATATACCCAGGGCGATGGCCGGCTGCAGCCAGCGGAGACGCGTCGACCCGCCGTTCATCGCTCAGTCCTCCCCGTCCGCCTGCCTGGTCTTCGGTTTCCGGATCTCGCCGCCGTCGCGGAGGATCGACGCCTCATACACCTTGGATGCGCCCCAGTCGTAAAAGGCGAAGTCGAGCTGGTCCGGGCCGAGCCGCCACAGCGACAGGCCGGATTGCGACGCCGCAAATCGGGTGCCTTCGACCCGACCGACCGGCCGGACGGTCGACCCGCAGCCGGTCGCGATGAAGTGCATCCCGGCCTTGTGGATGTGCTGCATGTCGTGATCGTGGCCGCAGATATAGGCCTGGACCCCATGCCGCTTCAGGATGGGAAGCAGATTGAGGATAAGATCGTCGCTGTCGCCATGCTGGCCGCCCGAGAAGATTGGATGGTGGCCGAAGACCAGCTTCCATGCCGCGGTGGACTGGCCGAGCGCCTTATCCAGCCACGCATATTGCGCGTCCGCATTCTGGTCGTGGACATGGTGCTCCGCCGTTGCGGCAGGTTCCTTGCGATATCCCGAGACCAGCGGCGAGGTGTCGATCATGAAGATGTCGGCAGTCGGCACGCCGATGCTGGCGCCGGCGATGACGTAATAGCGGCCCGGCATCGTCCAGCGGCGGCTCTTGTGCGAATAGTCGATCTGCGCCTGCGGATTGCCCTTGTAATCATGGTTGCCCAGAAGGGCGTACCAGCGCTCCTGAAGCGACGGGGCCGTGTAGACGTCCTCGAACGATTCCTTCCACAGCGGATCGTCGACCGACTGGACACCCGAATTGTAGAAATTGTCGCCCAGCGCGAGCGTGAAGCGGCTTCCGATTTCCTGGGCAAGCCGGCCCATCTCGTCCGCCACGGCGCGCTGGTGCGGCTCGCCCCGCCGCCCCCAGTCACCGATCGCGATAAAGCTGACCGCGCCGGCCGGCTGGGCCTTGAGGGTGCTGAAGGGAACCGTGGCGGCCGTGAAGCCGATCGCGCCCATCAGGCCGCGGCGTGTGATGTCGATGCTCATTTAGGTGTCCTTGTCTCGACCGGGCCGGCGCGAGGTGCCCCGGGTCGCGGCGCCGGGGGTTGCCCCGGCGCCGCCATTTCTCGTGCCTGAAGTCAGAAGTTGGCGCGCAGGCCCCACAGGAATTTCCGCCCGAATACTTCATGCTCGGCCTGATGCGCGAAGGTTCCGACGTAGCGAATGCCGGGTTCGTTGGTCAGGTTGTTGGCCTCGAAATAGACCTGCAGGCGAGGCGTGACGGCGTACTGCACGGAAGCGTCGAGCCGGCCATTCGCGCCCCAATATTCGTCGCCCGCCGCGTCGCCGAGCGAGTCGAGATATTTGGAGCGGTACGTGTAGTTGACCCGCGCCGAGATGCCGTACTTCTCGTAGTAACCCGACAGGTTGAAGAGGCGTGCCGACGCGCCCTGCACCGGAACGTTGCGGTTGTCCGGGGTCTCGGCCTCGGACTTGTTGAAGGTGACGTTGGTCTCCACCCCGAAGCCGTCGATCCATCCGTGCAGGCCGACCGCATGGAACAGGACGCCCAGTGGCTGGCGGTAGCCGATCTCGACGCCCTTGATGGACCCGCTGCCGCCGTTGACGGTGGTGCTATACTCGTAGAGCGAGCGGTCGATGCCGCCGCTGTTGAGGACGTCCGAACCGAATTCCTGGGCGGTATAGTCGAACAGCACGTCGGTCAGCTTCTTGTAATAGCCGCTGACGGTGAAGAAGCCGGTCGAGGGCATGTACCACTCATAGGCGAGGTTCACGCCCTTCGAACGCTCGGCCTTGGCGTCGGGGTTGCCGCCGCTGATCGTCTCTTCCGGGTCGTCGATGCTGAAGTTCGGCCGCAGCAGCGAATATTCCGGCCGTGCGGCACCCGTGTTCAACGAGAAGCGCAGCTTCATGTCGCGCGTGATGTTCCAGTTCACATGGAGGCTGGGGAAAACCATCGTCTGCGAGGATTTGGTCAGCACCGGAGCGAAGCCATTGTCCCCCTCGACCATGGCGGTGCCTTCGTTCTCGACATGTTCGACCCGGGCGCCGTAGATGATGTTGCCCCAGGCGAAGGACGTCGTTCCCATCGCGTAGCCGGCGAAGATCTGCTCGCGAACCCAGTAGTTGCTGGTCTTGATGTTGTCCTCGTCGATCGTCGCGGCGCCCGACTCGATATACTTGTCCATCAAGGCCTTGGTGACGGGGTTCGAGAAATACTTGAAGGTATAGGACAGATCCCGGCCGCCCTTATAAGGGGTGCCGATCGCGATGGTGTCCTGGGTCGGGATGGCGAACCCTGCCGCCAGGATGTCGCCGGGCTCCGCCGTGTAGGACAGGTTGTTTTCCGACGTCTTGGTGCGGCGGTCATACTCGCCGCCGAAGCGGAAGGTCGTGCTGGTGCCGAACAGCTGGACATCGCGGTCGATGTCGAATTTGCCGGTATAGGCGTCAGTGCGGTCGAGGCCGTCCTCGCGCGAGAAGCTGGTCAGCCCCAGCTCGGTCGTCGAGATATAGGACTTTGGCGCCCCTGCCATATAGCCGCCCGCGGGATTGGCCACGGTGGTGTAGAGGTCGAGCTTCGGCTTGCTCGGATCGGAGAAATCATAGGCGATCGTGGGGCGCGCGGTCGGGGTCTTGGCGTTCGCCCAATCGGTGCCGAACGGAGGCCGGGCGATCTTGTCGGAACGCGAATAGTTCGCGGACCACTTGATCCGCCAGTTGCCGAGATTGTGATCGCCAGTCAGCGTATTGGAGAAAATGCGCTGGATGTCGTCGTCGGAATCCTCCGAGCTCTTTATGCCGACGCCCGTCTCCAGGCCCTTCATCGGCGTATTGCCCAATGCAACATTGGTGTAGCCGGCAGCGGCGTCACTGAAGACAAACTGGTATTTGTTCTCGAGCTGGGCGTCGTCGAATTCGGTGAAAACCGACGAGAAAGAGATCTTGTTGTCTGCGTCCGGCCGCCATTCCAGCCTGCCGCTGTACGAGGTGGTGGAGCGCTTCACCCGATAGAATTTGTCGGTGAAATTCTTGGCCCAGACCTGGGTCTTGTTGTCGCCCTTGTCCGCTGCACTCGCCCAGCTGATCTCATAATTGTCGGTTACCGAATCTCCTGCCTCGTGCGATGCGGTGAGCAGGACGCCGAGCGTGTCGAGAAGACCCCGCCGACATTATACTGCTTGCCGCTGCCCAGCTGATTGAAGCCATAGGCACCATCGAGCAGGATCTTCGTGTGCGGATAGTCGAAGGGGCTGCGCGGGATGATGTCGATATTGCCGGCGATGGTTTCGCCGGGCATGTCGGGCGTGACTTCCTTCTTCACGACGATGCGGCTGGCGAGCTCCGAGGGAATGGTGTCGAAGCGCGCTTGCCGGCCTTCGGGGCTGACGACGTTGACGCCCCCGATCGACAAGGTCGTCCATTGATTGGGAGCGCCCTGGATCGAGACGTAACGTGCCCGCCCCTGATCGCGCTGCGCTGCGACACCGGGCAAGCGAGTCACGGCTTCGGCAACGTTCTGGTCGGAATATTGCCCGAGAGAGTCGGACGAAAGGACGTCGATGATCGAATTCGACGCCTTTTTGAGCTGGAGCGCGGCCTCTTGCGATTCAGCGATGGGGCGTGCGCCGGTCACCACAATATCGCTGCCGGCATTCTCTTCGCCCGTCGACAGGACGATACGCAGCTTGGCCGGCTGGCCAGGAACGATCGTGACATCCTGCGAGACGCTCGGACTGCCGACATAGGTAACCGTCACCGTGTGCGCGCCGGCCGGGACGTCGTCGAAGGAGAACTGGCCCGAAGAGTCCGCCACGACGACGCTTTTGCTGCTGTCGATATGGACCTGCGCGCCGCTGGCGAATGCTCCGTCCGCGCGCACGACCACGCCGGTGACGCGACCCGCGTCACGTCCCTCTGCGGGCGACGCCGCGGGTGCTGCATCCCTGGCGAGTGCCGGCGCCGCCAACCCGGCCTGCGCGAGCGCTGCCATGGAAACCAGGCCAAGCGATCTGATGCTTCGAAGGCTATTCGTCTTCATTTGATTGGTTTCCCCCAAAGTAAATTTGCGATATCTTCCAACAGTGGACAGTCGATGAGCGTTCAGACACGCGCGCCCGCTCGCGCCGGCGCGCATGCTCGATTGTTCAAGCTTCTTGTCTTGGTGGCCGCACCGTGGCGTCGAGGGTGCCGCTAGGTTTCGCGTGTTGCACTTCTGTTACGAGCAGCAAACCTTAAGGCTATTTAATCTGGCGTTGGTCGCAGGGATTTGATCTCGAATCATGTCGCCATCGGCGCGGCGTGAGGCTTCGATACAGCCTGACGCTGCCGTGTCACGAAAGCGAAACGGAACCGACCTAGCAACCGCCACAACACTCAAAGCCGATCGCGCCACAACCGATGTGCCGGGCCAGGCGAGTACGGGGACGCATTGTGCAACCGGCCGCCGATGACAGGATCCTGATCGTTGAGGATGATGCCGACACGGCAGACTTTCTGATGACCGGCCTTGGCGAAGCCGGATTTGCCGTGGAATGGGAATCGGACGGCGCCAAGGGCCTCGCGCGCACGCTGCAGGGCCATTATGCCATGGTGATCCTGGATCGCATGTTGCCGGGCAAGGATGGACTCGCAGTCGTGCAGGAGATGCGCGAACGGCAGGTGAACACCCCCGTCATCATCCTCTCGGCTATCGGGGCGGCGAGCGAACGGGTGAATGGCTTCAAGGCCGGCTCCGATGACTATCTGGTCAAGCCTTTCGACCTGTCGGAGCTCATCGCCCGGATCGAGGCGCTACTTCGCCGGAGCACCGCGGAAAGCTCCAACACGACGCTTTCCCTTGTCGATCTCACCCTGGATGTCGAGGCGCTGCGCGTGACCCGGTCGGGCAAGCCGATCGCCCTGCATCCTCGCGAGTTTCGCCTGCTGCGGTATCTTTTGCGGAATCACGGCCATGTGGTCACCCGCTCGATGATCATCGAGGAACTCTGGGGATATAATTTCGATCCTGGCACGAACATCGTCGAAGTCCATGTCAGCAATCTTCGCAAGAAAATCGATGTGAAGGGCGCCGATCCATTGATCCATACCGTGCGCGGCGTCGGCTATATGCTCGGGACGCTATACTGAAGTGCGGTGCTGGCTCAAATCGACGACGGTGCAGTTCCTCCTGCTGAACTTCGCGCTCATCTTCATGTGCACGTTGCCGGGTTATGTTCTTGTCTACCATCAGGCGGACAAGCTCATGCTCAGCTCCTTCGCCAGGCCGCTCGAAAGCCGAAAGGACAATTTGCTGCGGCACTATGCGAAAGGCGGCGCACAGGAATTGGAGAAAGCCGTCAGATCCAAGACCAAACACGGCCCTTCGGACGATAGCGCCCTGATGCTGGTTGCGCCCGATGGCCATCGGATCTCCGGAAATGTCACGACCTGGCCTGCCGGCCTCAAGGCGCCGATGGACTGGAGCCCGATCATCCTGCACCGCGACGGCGCGCGGCAGGATGAGCCCTTCCTTGCCTTCACGACCCAGTTCCCGACCGGCGAACGGCTGTTGCTCGGCGGATTACTCGACGGTCAGGCCACGATGCAGCGGACATTGCTGCTGGCACTGGTAGCCGCTTTCGCACTGGCATTGCCGATCAGATTGCTCGGGAGCGCGCTGATCATCCGAAGGATGAACCGTATGGTCGAGATCATCGCAGTGGCGGGTCGGCACGTCGCCGACGGCAATTTGTCCCGCCGCCTGGAGACCGACGGCAGCAGCGATCCGCTCAATCGCCTGCGCGAATCGCTCAACGCGATGATGGCGCGTATCGAGGCGCTCGTAGAAGAACTCCGCCTGCTGACCGACGCGCTCGCGCACGATATACGCTCGCCCCTGATGCGGATATCGGCCCATGTCCAACGGGCGACGCGCAAGGTGCCCGGCGCGGATACGCGCGCCAGCTTCGACGCGATCGCACGCGAGGTGGCCGGGCTTTTGCAGTTGCTTGAATCCGCGCTGGAGATCGGCCGCGCCGAAGCGGGGATTGGCCGGGAGGACTTCGCCCCCTTCAATGCCGTGGAGGTGCTCGAGGATCTCTGCGAGATGTACCAGCCCTCCGCGGCGGACAAGGGCGTCACGATCGAGTGCAGCCCCTCCCCTCCGGTGCAGCTGCTCGGGGATCGCGGGCTGATCGCGCGGGCGCTGGCAAACCTCGTCGACAACGCCCTCAAATATGGGGCGGATGGTCGGCAGATCGAGCTCGCTGTCTTTGCCGAGGCCGACGATATCGCATTGATCGTAGCGGATCGGGGCAAGGGCATCCCGGCAGAACGACGCTGGGAAGCGCTGCAGAAGTTCGGCCGGCTGGATGGTGCGCGTGCCGGCGAGGGGAGCGGACTGGGCCTCGCGCTCGTCAACGCCGTTGCGACCCTGCATGGCGGCAGCCTGACGCTGCAGGACAACCGCCCCGGCCTCTGCGCTACCATGCGGCTGAAGCGCGACCCCGACTCAAACCGGCAAAAACCGCGATTGCCCGAACCGCCGAGAAAAGAGCAGGCGAAGCAGCTCCAGGCGGCCGCGGGCTAGGCTGGCGTAGCGACGGCCGAGCGGCGGACGGGACGAACACCACTCACTCGGGATTGCCCTGCTTCGCCCACTCCTTGTTGATCGCAAGCGCTGCAAGCGTGCAGAGCGCGCCCGAAAGCAGATAGGCACCCACCGACCACAGCCCGAAGCGGCTCGCCAGCGCCAGCGCCACGAGCGGCGCGAAGCCGGCGCCAATCAGCCAGGCGAGATTCGCGGTCGTGGCCGCGCCGGTATAACGGCGTTCGCTGGAGAAGCTGGCGTTGACCGCACCCGACGACTGACCGAACGCCAATCCGAGCAGTACGAATCCGGCGATCATATAGAGCGTTTCGCCAAAGCCCCCCGCCCCGAGCAGTTGCGGCGCAAAGCCGCTATAGGCAGCGATCAGCCCCGCCGAGACGCCGAGCACCGCGCGCCGCCCGACCCGGTCGGCGACGATCCCGGACGCGAGCATCGAGAGCACGCAGATCACTGCGCCGATGATCTCGATCACGAGGAAGCGTTCGGCGCTCTCACCGGTATAGAGGGTGACCCAGGAGAGCGGGAAAACCGTGACGAGGTGAAACAGCGCGAAACTGGCGAGCGGCGCAAAGGCACCCAAGGCGATCGTTCGCCACTCGACGCGCACCGTCTCCCAGAATGGCGCGGGCTGAAGCTCGCGGCTCTCGAACAATCGCTGGAATTCGGGCGTCGCCACCAGCCGCAGCCGCGCGAACAAGGCGACCACGTTGATCGCGAAGGCGACGAAGAACGGATAGCGCCAGCCCCAAGAGAGGAAGTCCGCGCTCGACAGCGTCGATATGAAGAAGGCGAACAGTCCAGCCGCGACGATCAGCCCAAGCGGGGCACCCAATTGCGGGATCATCGCATACCAGCCCCGCCGTTCGTGCGGCGCATTGAGCGAGAGCAGGGACGGCAGCCCGTCCCACGCGCCGCCCAGCGCCATACCCTGGCCGATGCGCAGCGCCGCCAGCATCCAGGCGGCGGCGAGTCCGGCGTCGGCGTAACCCGGCAGGAACGCCATCGCCATGGTCGAGCCGCCCAGCAGGAACAGCGCGATGGTGAGCTTCACCCCGCGCCCGTGATTGCGGTCGATCCACATGAAGATCGCCGAGCCCAGCGGACGCGCAATGAATGCCAGGGCGAACAGCGCGAACGAATAGAGCGTCCCGGTCACTGCGTCGACGAACGGGAAGATCAGCGACGGGAAGACGAGCACCGAAGCGATCGCATAGACGAAAAAGTCGAAGAACTCGCTCGTGCGGCCCACAATCACGCCGATCGCGATCTCGCCCGGCGCGATCTTGTGACCGCGAGCGTTCACGACGCTGGCGTCGTGCTCCAGTTGCGTCGAGTTGGACGCGGCAATCGGTGCGGTCATGGGCTCTAGCTCCGGCGGCCTGTGGCGAGATTATTGCGTTTAGACGTGCGTTGCACCAGAAAAGCGTTCCGGTTGGGATAGGACAAAATGTCCAATGTCGGCGCTGGGAGCGCCGGGATAGGCGGATGGCATGCGTGCACTATCAACGCCCCAGAAACCGAAGCGGCACCCGCGGCGCCTCGCGGCGATGGCAATGCTTGCAGCCGCCGGCCTGCTCTCCGCGTGCAATCGCGAGGTGCTCAACCCGGCCGGCGACATAGCACTCCAGCAACGCGACATCATCTATGTCTCGACGGCTTTGATGCTGTTGATCATCGTGCCGGTGATCATACTGATCATCGTCTTCGCCTGGCGCTATCGCAAGGGCAACGGCGCGACCTACGACCCCAATTTCGACCATTCGACGTCGCTCGAGCTGGTCATCTGGTCGGCGCCGCTGCTGATCATCATCTGCCTGGGCGCGCTCACCTGGTGGAGCACGCACCTGCTCGACCCGTTCCGCCCGGTGAATCGGATTGCAGCGGGCAAGCCGGTCGATCCCAACGCCAAGCCGCTGGTCGTCCAGGTCGTCTCGCTCGACTGGAAATGGCTGTTCATCTACCCCGAGCAGGGCGTCGCCACGGTCAACGAACTGGCGCTCCCGGTCGACCGTCCGGTCAGGTTCGACCTGACCTCGACCAACATGATGAACACCTTCTACGCGCCGACGCTCGCGGGCATGATCTACACCATGCCCGGCATGCGCTCGACGCTGCACGCGGTGCTCAACCGGCCCGGCAAGTTCGAGGGCCTGTCCGCCAACTATAGCGGAGCCGGGTTCTCCGACATGCGCTTCAAGCTCTACGGCGTGAGTGCGAGCGGGTTCGACGCATGGGTCGCCCGCGTGAAGGCCAGCGGCCCCGCGCTCGACACCGGCCGTTATCTTGCTCTCGAAGCGCCCAGCGAAAAAGTGCCTGCGATGTATTTCGGCGGTGTCGACGGCACGCTGTTTACCCGCATCTTCCAGCGCTGCGTCCGTCCCGGCACGCCGTGCGTGAGCGGAATGCATGGCGGCAGCAGCCACGGCGCCATGACCGATGCGCCAAAGCCCGAAGGCGCGCCGTTCAAGCAGGGCGAGGGCAAAGACACGGGCGACAGCCTCACGCCACCGCCTGGCGCGCAGGCGAGCCCCGCACCGCATTCGCACCAGGAGCGCTAAATGTTCACCGAATCGCTGGCGCGCACGATCTTTGGCCGCCTGACCCTCGAATCCTTCCCGGTGCACGAGCCGATCCTGCTGGTGACCTTTGCCGTCGTTGTCCTGCTCGGCCTCGGCATCGTCGGCGCGGTCACCAAATACAAGCTCTGGGGCTATCTCTGGACCGAGTGGTTCACCACCGTCGATCACAAGAAGATCGGGATCATGTATATGATCCTCGGCATCATCATGCTGCTGCGCGGCTTCGCCGACGCGCTGATGATGCGCCTCCAGCAGTCGATGGCGTTCGGCGCGAACGAGGGCTATCTCAACGCCCATCATTATGACCAGATCTTCTCGGCCCACGGGACGATCATGATCTTCTTCGTGGCGATCCCGCTGGTGGTGGGGCTCGTCAACTATGTCATGCCGCTGCAGATCGGCGCGCGCGACGTGGCCTTCCCGTTCCTCAACAATCTCAGCTTCTGGCTGACGGTCGCGGGCGCGCTCCTGGTGATGGTCTCGTTGTTCGTCGGCGAATTCTCGCGGGGCGGCTGGCTCAACTACGTTCCGGTCACCAACATCCAGAACAGCCCCGATACCGGCCCGGACTATTATCTCTGGGCGCTGCAGATTGCGGGCATCGGCACCACGCTCAGCGCCGTCAACATGGTCACCACCATCATCAAGATGCGCGCGCCCGGCATGACGATGATGAAGATGCCGGTATTCTGCTGGACGGCTCTGTGCAGCAATGTCCTGGTGATCGCGATCTTCCCGGTGCTCACCGGCGCCTTCGCGTTGCTGATGCTCGATCGCTATCTCGGCTTCAACTTCTTCACCAACGATCTCGGCGGCAACCCGATGATGTATTGGAACCTGGTGTGGATCTGGGGTCACCCCGAAGTCTACGTCCTGATCCTGCCGGTCTTCGGAATCTATAGCGAGATCACCTCGACCTTCACCGGCAAGCGCCTGTTCGGCTATTCGTCGATGGTCTACGCCACGGTCGTCATCACGATCCTGAGCTATCTGGTCTGGCTCCACCACTTCTTCACCATGGGATCGGGCGCCAGCGTCAACAGCTTCTTCGGCATCGCGACCATGGTGATCTCGATCCCGACCGGCGCGAAGATCTTCAACTGGCTGTTCACGATGTATCGCGGCGAGATCCGTTTCGAGCTGCCGATGATGTGGGTCGTCGCCTTCATGCTCACCTTCGTGGTGGGCGGAATGACCGGTGTGCTGCTCGCAGTGCCGCCCGCGGACTTCGTGCTGCACAACTCGCTGTTCCTCGTGGCGCATTTCCACAATGTCATCATCGGCGGCGTCGTGTTCGGGCTGTTCGCGGGCATGGACTATTGGTTTCCCAAGGCGTTCGGTTTCCGGCTCGACCGCTTCTGGGGCAAGGTGACCTTCTGGGGCTGGGTGATCGGTTATTGGGTCGCGTGGACGCCGATCTACATCGTCGGCCTGATGGGAACGACGCGTCGCGTCCGCCACTTCGACGATCCGAGCCTGCAGATCTGGTTCGTGATCGCGATGATCGGCGCGGTGATCATCCTGATCGGCATCCTCGGCTTCGTCATCCAGATCGCGGTGAGCATCAAGAACCGCGACAAGCTGCGCGACACCACCGGCGATCCCTGGGGCGGGCGTACGCTGGAATGGTCCACCTCGTCGCCGCCGCCCAATTATAATTTCGCCTTCACGCCGCGGATCCACGATCTCGACGCATGGTACGACATGAAGGACCGTGGCGCCGAGCATCCGACCAAGGGCTTCCTGCCGATCCACATGCCGCGCAACACCGGCGCCGGCGTAATCCTATCGGCGCTGGCGCTGATACTCGGCTTCGCGATGGTCTGGTACATTTGGTGGCTGGCCGCGCTCTCGGCCATCGGCCTGCTCGGCTACGCGATCGCCCACACCTTCAATTATAACCGCGACTATTACATCCCGGCCGAGGAAGTCGCTGCCCAGGAAGACGCGCGCGCCAAGCTGCTCGCGGCAGGAGCGTGACCATGTCGACGACCTCTGAAAGCCCCGACTTCTACCTCCTCGAAGAGGAGCACCACGAAGCCGGCGGCAGCACGATGCTCGGCTTCTGGATCTACCTGATGAGCGACGCGCTCATCTTCGCGACGCTCTTCGCCACCTATGGCGTGCTGGGGTCGGCCTATGCCGGCGGTCCCACGCCACGCGAGATCTTCGAGATGCCGCTGGTGGCGGTGAACACGGCGCTGCTGCTGGTCTCGTCGATCACATACGGCTTCGCGATGATCGCGATGCAGGAGGGCAAGCTTGGCGGCGTCAGGCTCTGGCTGGTGGTCACCGGCCTTCTGGGCGCGGGCTTTGTCGGCATCGAGCTCTACGAGTTCGGCAACCTGATCCATGAAGGCGCGACACCGCAGACCAGCGCATTCCTCTCGGCTTTCTTCACCTTGGTCGCGACGCACGGGCTGCACGTCACCTTCGGCATCATCTGGCTGGTCGTGATGCTCGTCCAACTCGGCCAGCGCGGCCTGATCCCCGAGAACCAGCGCCGGCTGATGTGCCTCAGCATGTTCTGGCACTTCCTCGATATCGTGTGGATCGGGGTGTTCACCTTTGTCTATCTGCTCGGAGTTCTGCGATGAGCGCTTCCCACGACGCCGCGCACGCGCATGGCGAAACCCACGGCCATGCGTCGCGCTGCACCTATCTTGTCGGCTTCCTGCTGTCGGCGGTGCTGACCGCGGTCCCGTTCTGGATGGTGATGACCGGCGCGGCGGCGCCGCAGACCACCGCGATCGTGATCGTCGCGCTCGCGGTGGTGCAGATCCTCGTCCACACCGTGTGCTTCCTCCATGTCAATTCACGGGCGGAGGGCGGCTGGACGCTGATGGCCTATATCTTCACGGCAGTCATCGTGCTGATCGTGATCTCGGGCTCGCTGTGGATCATGTACCACCTGAACTCCAACATGATGTCGATGACGGAGATGACGGCCCATTGACATGAAACGGACGCTGCTCGTCCTGTTCGCGCTGGTCGCGGCCCTGGGCTTCACGGCACTGGGCATCTGGCAGGTCGAGCGGCGGGCCTGGAAGCTCGACCTGATCGCGCGGGTGGATGCCCGTCTCAAGGCTCCGCCCGCGGCCGACTGGACAAATTATGCCGAGTATCGCCGCGTCCGGTTGACCGGCTTGTTGCTCTTTGACCGCGAGACATTGGTGAAAGCGGTGACCGAGCTCGGCGAGGGCTATTGGGTAATGACCCCGTTGCGCACCGCGCAAGGCATCGTGCTGGTCAATCGCGGTTTCGTGCCCTCGGAAAAAGCCTCGCGCTGGCACGGTCCTCCTGCGCAGGGCACGGTCGTCGGGCTGCTGCGTGCCACCGAGCCCAAAGGCGGCTTCCTGCGCAGCAACGACGCGGCAGCCAACCGCTGGTATTCCCGCGATGTCGCCGCGATCGCCCGGGCGCGCAGACTGGGGCCTGTCGCGCCTTTCTTCGTCGATGCCGACGCCACTCCCAACCCCGACGGCTATCCGGTAGGAGGGCTCACCGTGATCGTCTTCCCCAACAATCACCTGGTCTATGCGCTCACCTGGTTCGCGCTCGCAGGCCTGAGCGCGACCGCCATGATCTTCGTGCTGCGGCAGAAGCGCGCTTGATGGACCGACCGATCCTCGCCCTCACCCGCAGGCGCTCCGGCACACCGGGCGGGCTTTCCGCCGAAACTGCCGCGGCGGCGAACATGCGTCAGCTCATCCAGCTACGATGGATCGCAGTCGCCGGCCAGACCATCGCGATCCTTCTCGTCTATTTCGGACTGGGCGTCCCCCTGCCGCTGGCCGAAATGCTCGGTGTGGCGCTGCTGCTCGGCATCGCCAATTTGCTCGTCACCATAACGGTGCCCCGCCACAGGGTCCACGACGCCGAGGTCATGCTCGCGCTGCTGCTCGACATGGGCGCCCTCACCCTCCAGCTCTATTTCAGCGGCGGCGCCACCAATCCGTTCATCTCGCTTTACCTGCTCCAGGTGGTGCTGGGCGCGATCCTGTTGCCCCCGGCATCGGCAGCCATCCTCGTAGTCGCCACGGTACTCAGCTATGCACTGCTGAGCATACGGTCCGTGCCCCTCGCCATCCCCAGCGGGCTGGTCGCGGAGGTTGCGGACCTCTTCGCGATCGGCCGGTGGATCGCCTTCGTCATGGTGGCGAGCCTGCTCGTCCTCTTCATCACGCGCATCAGCCGGAACCTCCGTGCGCGCGATGCCCATGTCGCCGATCTGCGCCAGCATGCGGTCGAGGAAGAAGGTATCGTCCGCATGGGTCTGTTCGCATCCGGCGCCGCGCACGAGCTGGGTACACCGCTCGGTACGCTCTCGGTGATCCTGGCCGACTGGCGCCGCATGCCCGCGATCACCGGCGATCCAGAGCTCACCGCCGAAGTGCAAGAGATGCAGGCCGAGGTACAGCGCTGCAAAGGCATCGTCTCGGACATCCTTCACTCCGCCGGCCAGCCGCGTGGCGAGGCAATGGAGAGCGTCGCCGTCGGCACCTTCCTGGATGCGGTTGCCGAGGAATGGCAGCTCACCCACACGCAAATACCACTCGATTACAACCGCGACGTCGGAGCCGCGGTGATCGCCGTCGATCCGGCACTCCGCCAGGCGATCTGGAATTTGCTCGACAATGGCGCCGAAGTGTCTCCGGCGGTACTCCTGCGCGCGCGGATCGAGAAAGACATGCTGGCAATAGCGGTCAGCGACTTCGGTCCCGGCTTCGAACCCGAGACGCTTGCCGCGGTCGGGCAGCTCTATCAGTCGACCAAGGGCGCCGGCCACGGTCTCGGCCTGTTCCTTGCCACCAATGTCGCGCGACGGCTCGGCGGCCGGCTGGAGGCGCGCAATCTGCCTGCAGGTGGGGCCGAAGTACGACTCCTCTTGCCGGTCAAGCCGGAGACCCAGTGATGAACGGACCCAGCCTCATCATCGTGGAGGACGACGAGACGTTCGCCCGCACGCTTGCACGCTCGTTCGAGCGTCGCGGATACCGCGTCCGCGTCGCCGCCAGCCCAGCGGCGCTCGACGCGCTGCTGGACGCCGAAATCCCTGAACGCGCAGTGGTCGATCTCAAACTCGGCACCGCCTCCGGCCTGCCCTGCGTCGCCAAACTACATGCGCGCGATCCCGCAATGCTGATCGTCGTCCTCACGGGCTATGCCAGCATCGCCACCGCGGTCGAGGCGATCAAGCTCGGTGCCTGCCACTATCTCGTGAAGCCCTCGAACACCGACGATATCGAGGCCGCATTCGGCAAGACACCGGGCGACGCCAACGTTCCCGTCACCGGCCGCGCCTCCTCGATCAAGACCCACGAATGGGAGATGATCAACGAGACGTTGGCCGAAACCGGCTTCAACATTTCCGAAACCGCACGCCGCCTGGGGATGCATCGAAGGACGCTCGCCAGAAAACTGGAGAAGCGGCCGGTGAAATGACGATCCCGGCAGGCCGAAAATGGCCTGAGCCGATCGTTCACGCGCATGGCTGTTTTGCGCCCAATCGCAGCCGTTCACCGGGCCGGAGGGACATGGCTGGCCTCAGTCCTACGTTGCGTCTGCGCGCCGCGATAAAAGGCGATAATCTCGTGCGGCGAGACTGTCTGGTTTGACCGGCGACCGAGGAAATAGACCCCGCTGGCAGCATCCGAGGCATAAGCGGGCGGCACGATGGCGTCGAGCAGTTGAAGCCAGCTAAAGGCGAGTTTGAACATCTTTCCGGCCAGCCGGGAGCGAAATACGGCCCTCGCGAAATAGTCGATCGACCAGGTAAGCTGCGTACCCGGTCCGCCGCTGCAGCCCGAATCAACCAGCTCGAACCGACGGAACAAGAAACGATGCCCGCTTTCGGTGAACCGGGTGAAGTCGTAGGCGCCCTCGTGGACGTGCTGGAGGAACGGCGTTTCGGCATAGACGAGGCCATCGGGCTTGAGCACACGCCAGATCTCGTCGACCACCTGCTGCGGGTCGAGCACATGCTCGAGCACGGCCTGGATCACCACGGCATCGACCGAACGGTCGCGCAGGGGAATGCTGTGTGCATCGGCAATGAACTGGATATTGGGCGAATAGTAGATGTCGAACGCGGCGATGCGCAGATTGGGATGATCGTAGAGCGCTCCCATGCCCTGGCCGATCGTGCCGCCGCCAATGACCAGCACCAGCGCCTCGCGCTCATGCGGCAGCGCGGTGATGAGGCGGTCGATGTTGCGGCGCGTGCTCTTCTTCTCCGGTGAGAGAATGCGTTTGACCGCGCGTTTGATGCCTCGCGTCGCGCGGCGCCTGACAGGGCTTCCGATGTCGCTTTCGGTGATTTGCTCCGATGACAGGATGGATTGGTCGAAATCGACCAACACTGGCGCGCGCTGGACCGCGGCATAGCCACAGCGGTCATCGTCAACGCAGCGCAGCATGGCACCGTCGCGAACCAGCGGGACACGTGTGCGCGGGCAGCAAAGCAGCGGTTCGAGCTGATCGAGATCCACCAGCATATGCGCTCCTGATACCGGCGCGCCGGCGCGGCGCCGACATGCCGCAAAAGCTTTAGGGGATTTCGCGCTCCTGAAATCTGCCGGTCGATATACGTCGAAGGGTGGCGTGCTCTACGCCTTTGTGGGTAGTCCGACGGTTCAGGCGCGAGCGGAGCTATTGCAGCTGGTCACGCGTGAACAGGATCGCCACGGCGGTGCGATTGTCCACGCCCAGCTTCGAATAGATGGTGTGCAGGTGCATCTTCACCGTCCCCTCGGACAAAGCGAGCCGCGCCGCGACATCCTTGTTCGAAAGCCCGTCGGCGATCAACCGCGCGACCTCCTTCTCCCGCCGCGTCAACAACTCGAATGGCGAGGTGCGTCGCGCTGCGGCCGAGGCTCGGCTGATCGCCGGCTGGACGATGTTCGACGGCAGCCATTTGCGGCCCTCGGCAACGTGGCGAAGGCAGTCGACCAGGCTTGCCGCGGCGCTCTCCTTGAGCACGATGCCGTACGCGCCTGCGGCTATCGCCTGGATGACTTGCTCATCCGTGATGCAGCCGGTGAGAAACACGACGCGTACCGGCCATTGCTCGCGCGCCACCTGCCTGAGCACGTCGATCCCATCCCGTTGCGGCATCGAGATGTCGAGCACCGCGACATCGGGCATGTGCTTCAGGATCGCGTCTATCGCCTGCTGACCGTCACCGCAGGTGGCGACGATATCGATGTCGGTATCGGCCGCGATCAGGTCGGCAAGCCCGCGCAGGATCAACGGATGATCGTCGCAAAGGACGAGCGAGGTCATGACGCGGCGCGCTCCAGCGGGATCTCCATGCGCACGCACAACCGGAGATCTTCCAACGAGACAGCCAGGTTGCCGCCCAGATTCTCGATACGGTTGCTGAGGGATGCCGAACGCGGCACACCGTGCAGATTGCTGCCGGTGCCATCGTCGCGGATCGTCACATGCAGCAATTTGCTGCGTCGCTGAATCGCGATCGTCACCTCCTTGGCGGCTCCATGCCGCGCGGCGTTGGCGGTCGCTTCCGAGAGCGCGAGACACAGTTCGGTGGCGATGCGGTCGCTTACTTCGAGCCCGGGCGGATCGATGCGGATCATCACTCGGCAGTCCCATTGCGAGCCGAGCGGCTCGACGAACATCTGGAGCTGATCCGCGAGGCAACGCTTACGGTTCGATTCGGTGCGCGCCGCGCCGATGAAATGACGGATGCGCGCCTGGTGAACCTGCAATGTGTCGCGGATATGGACCAGCCGCCCGCTCGCCGGCTGGGATACCGTGCGCTCGGCGGCATTGAGCTGGAGTACCGCCGCGGTCAGGTCCTGGAGTACGCTGTCATGCAGGTCACGGGCGAGACGCACGCGCTCTTCCAGACCGGCGGCCGAGACAAATTCGCGCACCAGCGAGAACTGCTCGAGCTCCATCGCGATACGCGAAGCGACGATCTGACTGAGCAGCATGACGTCGCGATCACGGAACGCCGGGTCGATCACGATCACGCTGCCGCGATAGCGTATCGTGCCGAACCCCGCGGCATAAGCGCAGTGCCAATCCGCTCCGACCAGCACTTGCAGCGTGGCGCGCTCCTCTTCCCTGGTGAGTTCCACCGTGGCCCCTGGGTTCGGGCTGAGCAGCGCAGCGTCGGACGGCGCAACATGGTCGAAAAAGCGAACGCTCTCGTCGCTCCAGATCGCGGCATGCACGCCCGCCTCGTCCTGGTCGCGCCAAAGTACGAAGATACGGTTGGCGCCGAGCACCTTCGATGCGTGGCGCAACGAGGAGGACAACCAGGGCCGGTCTTCCTCCGGCACGATATCGTGCGGCCAGGAGGCGAGCTCGCGAAGACGCGCGTTGCTGCGGCTGCGATAGCTGCCGAAATAGCCGAGCATGAGCACCGTCACCCAGCAGAAGACCGAGCGCATGATGAGGAAGTTGAGTTCGGACTCGCCGTCCTCGACATCGGGCACGCCAACGAAGATCAGGATCGCCTGCAGCGCGAGCGCGGTGGCGATCGTGCCGGTCCATTCCCAGCGGATCGCCGCGGCGATCAGCACGAAGGTGTAGAAAACGAAGAAAGGACTTTCGAGCTCGCCGGTGATGTAGATCAGCACCGCCACGACGAGCACGTCGACCACGACCGTGACGACGTTGAAAATGTCCCCGAGGCGCGCCGGCGGTCGCACGAATAATAGCGCGAAGGCACAGAAGGCATAGCCGCCGAGGATCCAATAGGCCGCGTCGAGCAGGTTGGCTGGCTGGGTCGGGTCCAGATAGATTGCCGCAACGGCGAAGACGGAGACAATCAGCCGTCCGCCATTGATCAGGTGCGCCGGGTTGGCGACATAGGGCTGTAGCGACAATGGGGCGCCAAAGCGTGCGCGCAGTGCCGCAGGGTCGCTCATCGCTGCCCCGCCAAAGCGGCCGCCGCGGGTGACCGTTCGCGGTTCCCCGCCGCGCCGCGGGGCACGAGTTCGTCATAAAGCGCCATCACCGCGTCGGCATGACGGTCTTCGCCGAAATGGCCGAGCGCGTGAGTCCGCGCAGCAGCGGCGAGCGCGCCATATCGGTCCCTGTCGCGCAAAAGCTCGAGTATTCCGGCTGCCAGAGCTTCGGGGTCATCGGGCGCGACCAGCACGCCGAGCCGGCCCTCTTGCAGTGCCTCGATATTGCCGCCTGAACGGGTTGCGACGATCGGTGTGCCGACCAGCATCGATTCAATCAACGTGCGCCCGAACGGCTCGTCGACCGCGGGCACCATCAGCAAATCGCACGCCGCGATCCAGTCCGCGCCGGGATAGCGGAAGCCCATCAGCCGGACCGCATCGACAACGCCGTACCGCTCAGCATGAGTGCAGATCATGGCCTCGTCGATCTCCAGCGGGGAGCCGAACACCAGTCCCTGCACAGGCAAATCGGGCGCGAGCCGGCGCAGGGCGGCGAGCGCCTCGACGAACAGCAGCGGCCGCTTGCGCTGAATCAGCACCCCGAAGAATCCGATCAGCCGCGTGTCACTGCTGCAGCCGAGCTCGTCGAGCAGCGCGCTATGCAACGCCTGGCGGTCGACACGGAGATCCGTGTCAAAGGGACTGTGAATCACTCGTGCGCGCCGGCTGCGCATTCCTGCCTTGCCCAGGGCGAAGGCCGAGACGGCGACCACCGCATCGGCAATGAGCGGCGCGGCGAAGCGGAGCCCGCGGGCGTCGGGGGCACCGCGGTGGTGCCAAACCAGCTTGGCCCCGGCGAGCTTGGCCGGCAGCGCCCAGACCGCGTGTGTGCGCCCGTCATTGCTGTGCACGATGTCGATCGCCCTCTCGCGCAACAGGCGGGCCAGCGGACCCGACGCCCGGACAATGCCGACCGCATCGCGCAAACCGGCGCGTTCACCGTGTCGCAGTGCCGGCAAAGGACCGGCCGAAGCGACGTCCACATCCGCGTCGCGCATCAGCCGCGCGATCTCGCCTTCCGGCTCTTCAACCAGCACCAATGGGTCGAAACGCCGCCGGTCGAGATTGCGCAGCAGGCCAAGTACCGAGATGTGGCTGCCCCCGATCAGGTCCCCACTAAAAGGAAAGCAGATTTTCGTCCGGCGCTCTCCCACGCTCTGCACCTTTCCTTGCCCTAGCTTTGGCTACCACTTGTACGAGCAGGCGCCGCTGGTTCCCTTGCGGTCGGCCGGGCAATTCGGAGCTACGCCTTACTGGTGCGGCGTTGGACAGATCAGGGCTGTGCCTGGGTGGTAAGGCAACTTCAGGCCGTGCAACGTTGTGCCGACGTCGAGCGCAAGCGTAAGATTGGCAAGTTGCAGCGGCATACGCATTATCTGGTTCGACGATTCGTGGGGCGGAGCGGGTAGTGCAGGTAAGATGTGCATTTCAGTGGGTTGGAGCGGTTGTGGCTGCGGCGCATTCGGGAATAGCGAAGGCACAGGATTCGCTCGCCGATCCCACCGATGCGGGCGTTATCGTCTCCGCGGTACGCTGACTTGAAGGCGCGCTGCTCGGCATGATGGCCACGACGATAGCCGTTGTAGCGGTCGCATCGGTCGGTCTGCTGACGCTTACCGGCCGGATCAACCGGCGCTACGGTGCGACGGTGATCCTGGGCTGCTTCATCCTGTTCGGTCCACCTGGCATCGCGGCGGGAATACAGAGTGCGGTGGTGAAGGCCCCCGAGCCTGCACCGCTCCCCTCGGCACCGGTTGCGCCGCCGCCCGTGGTGAGTGCGCCGAAATCGCAGCCGCCCGCTGGATACGACCCTTATGCCGGAGCCTCCTTGCCGTCTCGCTAGGGGCTTGCCGTCCCTGCTCGACCTGGACGTCACCGACGGTCATGCGGACAAGCTGTGAGAAGCGCGCGCCGGTCGCTGTCGGTCTAGGCCGCCTCGCCCGCAAAATGCGCCAACACCGCTGCGTCGGCGATGCGACGCGATTCCTCCAGATATTCGGGGCCAAAGGCCGCACCCTGGACAGAGAAGAAGGTCAGATCGTGCAACCCGACGATCGCGAAGACAGCCTTGAGATAGGGCGACAGGAAGTCGGGCTGGCGCGCGCCCTCACCCGAGAACCGTCCCGCTGACGAGAAGGCTATGAACACCGGCCGATCGTGCAGCTTGCCGATCTTCCCGCTGGGCGAGACGTCGAACGTCCAGCGCACCCGAACAACATGATCGATCCAGGCCTTCAACGCCGATGGCAGGGTGAAGTTGTGAACCGGCGTCCCGATGACGATGCAATCGACACTTTGCAGTTCGTCGATCAACGCTGCGGACACGGCCGCAGTCCCTTCCTGGGAGACGTCCTCAAGCCCGTGCTGGGACAAGGCATAGTCGGCGTCGACATACGCCAGCGGCTCGTCGGCCAGGATCCTGGTCACCACCTCCGCCGGCTCGTCCGCGAGGATCGAATCGACGATCTTCTGCGAAAGTCTGGAACTTTCGGCAGCGCGCCCACGCGGACTACAGATGAGATGAAGAATCTTCGGCACGGGCCTTCTTTCCAGATCGAACGGGGGTCAGGACAGGCCGCAACTTGTGGCCACCCACGCTTAGGTCGTTGCCCACGGCATGACCCGCTCATGGCCTTTCTCCAAGGTCCATAAAATGACTCATCATCTATGCCATGAGCATGAGCAGGATTCGCGTATCGACAAATCATACCCTGCTAATATGGCTCATTCCCTCTTGGCAAAATCGAGCTATAGAATGAGCCATGCCTGCACCGCAGCCTCGAAATATGTCACCGCTCGATCCGACAGCGCCCGAGCCATTCTACCGCCAAATCTACGATCGGATCTGCGGTGCCATCGCAACCGGCGTGCTAAAGCCAGGCGATCGCATTCCATCGGCGCGTGCCATGGCGATGGAGCTGGGTCTGGCGCGCGGTACCGTCGACATGGCCTATTCCCTGCTGTCTGCCGAGGGCTATATCCTGGCTCGCGGCCAAGCGGGCACGATCGTCACCCCCGAGCTCGAACCTCGTGCGCGCATGTCCCGCATACCCCCAACGCATCCCGTCCGCCCGTCGACGTTTCGGCCTGACTCCATCCTGCCGTTCCAGATGGGCCTGCCCGCCCTGGACGCGTTTCCGCGCAAGATCTGGGCCCAGCTCGGCGCCCGATCGGTGCGAGCGACGCAGCCCTTCTCGATGGTCCATCCTTCCGTGTTCGGGACTCAAGCGCTGCGCACGGAGATCGCCGCCTATCTCCAGGTCTCGCGCGGAATCAGCTGCTCACCCTCACAAATATTCGTGACTTCCGGCTACCGACATTCGCTCGAGCTGATCAGTCACGCTTTGCTAAGGGCAGGCGACCAAGTCTGGGTGGAAAATCCCGGATTCCCCCCGACGCGTGAGCTGCTGAGCCGTCTTAACGTCAGGCCCGTCGCGGTATCGGTAGACGTGGAAGGAATGGTGGTGGCTGAAGCGCTTGCGCGCGCACCGCGCGCCCGTGCCGCAGTGGTTACGCCAGCCCATCAAAGCCCTTTGAGCGTGTCGCTCACGCTTCCGCGGCGCATGGCCCTCCTGGACTGGGCCGCCCAGAACGAGGCCTGGATCATCGAAGACGACTATGACGGTGAGTATCGGTATGTCAGCCGCCCATTGCCGGCGCTGAAGAGCCTGGATCGCGACGGGCGCGTTCTCTACGCCGGTACGTTCAGCAAGGTCCTGCTCCCCAGCCTGCGTCTGGCCTATCTCGTCGTGCCCGAAGGTCAGGTCGAACGCTTCGAGGAGATTGTCCAGGCGTTCGCCGGTGGCAGTCCCGAGCTAACCCAAGCGATCGTCACGGCGTTCATCCAAGGAGGCCATTTCGCACGCCATATTCAGCGGATGCGCAAACTCTATGCCGAGCGTCGGAACTTCACCGTGGCGGCCCTCGGGAAGGTCCTTGGAAACCAGGTGAGCATCGACGCTCAGCCCGGCGGCATGCATCTGATATTGCGACTGGCAGACCGATCCGATCGCGCGCTGGTTGCCCAAATGCGGGAGAAGGGCCTGTACGCAGAAGCGTTGACCGACTGGACGATGACCAGGGATGGAGCATCGGCGCTGCTCCTCAATTTCACCAATGTCGAGACAACCGGAATGGCCGAGAGCCTGGCCCATCGCCTGCTCGCTCTGATGTGAGTGCCGAGAGCGAAGGCAGAAGATATCGACGCTCCGGAAACGACATGGCCTAGTCGCTTAGCCAGGTCATGGCTCTTCATTGCTGGTCCAAGACGACGCACATGGTCACCAGCATTCACTTGAAGGAAACCGCCATGAGCAACCGCATCGACTACGCCAAGGTCTCGCCCGAGGGCTACAAGGCCTTTGGCCAGGTCTACGTCACCATCGCAAAGGGCAGCTTGCCGAAAGATCTGATCGATCTCGTCTACCTGCGCGTGTCGCAGATCAATGGCTGCGCCTTCTGCATCGATATGCACACGCGCGACCTGCTGAAGTCGGGCCTGGCCGTCGAGAAGATGGTCCTCGTCCAAGTATGGAATGACGGCGGCGCGCTGTTCACGCAGCGTGAGCGCGCGGCTCTCGCCTGGGCGGAATCGGTGACTCGCGTTTCGGAAACCGGTGTCCCCGACGCCGACTATGCGGCGGCTGCCGCCGAGTTCAACGAAGTCGAACTAGCCGATCTGACCTACGCGATCGGCCTCATGAATGCGTTCAATCGCTTCGGTGTCTCGTTCCGGTCGCCCCCGGTGGCGGTTGCCAAGGCCTGACGTCGAGCGGAAGCCCGGGCCAGCGGGGGTTTCCCCGGCTCGATAATAACGCCTCCTGCCCGACATATCGTTGAGCGTGGGCGAACAGACAGGATTATCATATGGCCTGGGTCCTGCTCAGCCTCGCTGGCTTGCTGGAAATAGCATTCGCCTATTTCATGAAGGCGTCCGAGGGATTTACGCGTTTCACTCCGGCGGCCCTCACGGTCGGTACCGGCCTGACGAGCGTTATCCTCCTCTCGATCGCGCTGCGTACGTTACCCATGGGGACCGGCTACGCCGTATGGACAGGCATCGGCGCTGCCGGAACCGCCGCTATCGGCATCGCGTTCCTGGGCGACTCCGCTGCGCCCTCGAGGATCCTGTGCATCGCGCTGATCCTTGCGGGCGTGATCGGTCTCAAGCTTGTGGCCGGAGACTGATAGGTCGCCGGGAGCGGCCAAGGCGACGCGAACAGCCATAGGTCGCGCCCGGACTTGCGTATCTCACTCAGGTGGGCGCCAACTCCGCACACGCGTCCGGCAACCTGGATTTGTCGCGGAATAGGCCGATCGCAAGATGGACGAACAGGGCTCGTCCAGAACATATAAAGATTTCTTTATATCCCCATTGACGAACGTCACCGCGGCTGGGATGCTATGTGCGTCGAGGTTCTCCACGAGCGCAAGTTCGTGGAGCTAAGACGGGAAGCCGGTGCGGTCCTCGGACCTAGGCCGGCGCTGCCCCCGCAACTGTAAGCGGCGAGCGGCGGCCATGACGTGTCACTGGGGTTCGCCCCCGGGAAGGCCAGGCCGACGTGACGACCCGTGAGCCAGGAGACCTGCCTCCGACGCGATAACGTCCACCGGCGGGGTGTCCGGACTGGCCGCTTGCATGCCGCGGCCGGGCTATCCGGTCCGCCTGTGCTGGTGACTGGTCTTCACCTCGCCCTTCATCGGGGTATGAAGACCATGACCGTCACCGTTGCCACGCTCGGATTCCCGCGCATCGGCCCGCGCCGCGAGCTGAAGTTCGCACTTGAAAACTACTGGTCGGGCAAGTCGACCGAAGCCGAGCTACAGACCGCTGCCGCCGGCCTGCGCACCGCCGCCTGGGCGCGGCAGAAATCGCTCGGGGCCGATTGGCTGCCGTCCAACGATTTCTCGCTCTACGACCACGTCCTCGATACCAGCATGATGCTGGGCGCTGTCCCCGACCGCTATGGTGCCGGTCATGGCGAGGCCGATCTCGCGACCTATTTCGCAATGGCGCGCGGCACCATCGGCGAGGCTGACGATGGCTGCGGCCATTCGCACGCCAGCCTGACCGCGTGCGAGATGACCAAGTGGTTCGACACCAACTACCACTACATGGTCCCCGAGCTGTACGCTGGGCAGAAGCTGGCGCTCAATGGCCTGAAGATCGTCGAGGAATATCGCGAGGCCAAGGAACAAGGCTTCGACACCCGTCCGGTGCTGCTCGGCCCGGTGACCTGGCTCAGCCTCGCCAAGGGCAAGGATGTCGATCCGTTCGATTTCCTCGACGAGGTGCTGGGGCTCTACACCGTGATCCTCAGCCATCTCGCGAAAGCTGGCGCCGAATGGGTGCAGATCGACGAACCGGTGCTCGCGCTCGACCTGGACGACCGGCAGCGCAAGGCGCTGACCCGCGCCTATGCGCGCCTTGTGCGCGGCGACGTCAAACTGATGCTCACCACCTATTTCGGCGGGCTCGAGGATAATCTGACCTTCGCCGCCTCGCTGCCTGTCGCCGGGCTCCATATCGATCTCGTCCGTGCGCCTGACCAGCTCGACGCCATTCTCGCCAAGGCGCCCCGATCGCTCCTGTTCTCGCTCGGCGTGGTCGACGGCCGCAACATCTGGCGGGCCGACCTAGAAGCGCTGCTTGACCGGCTGGAGCCGATCGCGGCCACGCGCGATCTCGTGCTCGCGCCGTCCTGTTCGCTGCTCCATGTGCCCGTCGATCTCGCGCTCGAGACGAAGCTCGCTGACGAGATCAAGCAATGGCTGGCCTTCGCGGTGCAGAAGATCGACGAGCTCGCAATCCTCAGGGATGCGCTGAACAAGGGTCGCGCGAACGTCGCCCAGGCCCTCGCCGCCTCCAGCGATGCTGCCGCTGCCCGCAAGGTCTCCTCGCGCATCCATGATCCGCTGGTCGCCGCGCGTATCGCCTTGGCCACCCCGGACCTGCGAGAGCGCCGCTCGGATCATTCGACCCGCATCGCCGCACAAGCGGAGATCCTCGGCCTTCCCGCCTTCCCTACCACTACGATCGGCTCCTTCCCGCAAACCGCCGAGGTCCGCCGCGCGCGTGCCGAGTATAATCGCGGGAATGTGGACGAAGCGGCCTACAGTCAGTTCCTGCGCGAAGAGACCGCGCGCGCGATCCGCTGGCAGGAGGAAGTCGGACTCGACATGCTCGTGCACGGCGAGTTCGAGCGCAACGACATGGTCCAGTATTTCGGCGAGCAGCTCGCCGGTTTCGCCTTCACCGTCAATGGCTGGGTCCAGTCATACGGCTCGCGCTGCGTCCGGCCGCCGGTCCTGTTCGGCGATGTATCGCGTCCGAAGCCGATGACGGTCGAATGGTGGCGCTATGCGCAGGGCCTCACGGACAAGCCGATGAAGGGCATGCTGACCGGCCCGGTGACGATCCTCAACTGGTCGTTCGTGCGCGACGACCAGCCGCGCGAGGCGTCATGCCGGCAGATCGCCTTCGCGATCCGCGACGAGGTGAACGATCTCGAAGCCGCGGGCTGCAAGGCGATCCAGATCGACGAGGCCGCGCTTCGCGAAGGGCTCCCGCTACGGAAGCGCGACTGGCAGCATTATCTCGACTGGGCGGTCGACTGCTTCCGGCTCTCGGCGGCTGGTGTCGGCGATGCGACCCAGATCCACACCCATATGTGCTATTCGGAGTTCAACGACATCCTGCCTTCGATCGGCGCGATGGACACCGACGTCATCTCGATCGAGACAGCGCGGTCGCAGATGGAGCTGCTCGAGGGGTTTGCGCGCTATCGCTATCCGAGCGCGATCGGGCCGGGAGTCTATGACATCCATGCCCCGCGCGTGCCGTCCGAAGCAGAGATGGTGCAGCTTATGCGGCTCGCACAGAACCATCTCGCGCCCGAGCAGCTCTGGGTGAACCCTGACTGCGGCCTCAAGACCCGCAAGTGGGAAGAGGTGAAGCCGGCGATTGAGGCGATGGTGGCGGCTGCCCGAACCTTGCGCATCGGGGCGATGGTACCGGCATGATGCGATCGTAGCACGCGGGGCCGAACTACATTCGCAATCCCCCGCCTGCAACGGTGCCCCCTCCCCCACAGCTGCGCTGTGGGGGAGGAAAAGGCGGATGTCGGTGCGTGCTATTTGGCCTCGACCTCGCCGCCGAGCACCGAGCGCACCACCGCATGATAGGTCCGGCCGACCGGCAGCGTGTCGCCCGCGGCGGTGACGATGCGATAGCCCCCCGCCGGCCGCCGCCGGATCGCGGCGATGCTTTCGAGGCTCACGATATGCGAGCGGTGGATGCGCACGAAGCGGCGCTGGTCGAGATTCGGCAGGATCGCGATGATTGAACTGCGATGCAGATAGGTGCGGTCGCCCTGGTAGAGCCGGACATATTCGCCCTCGGCGCTGATCCGGTCGAGCCTGTCGAGCGCAATGCTCACCATCTCGCCGCGGCGCGAGACCCATAGCCTTTTGCCTTCGCTGCGCCCGCTGTGCCGGTCCGTGCGGAGCTGGTCGAGCTGCTGCGAAAGCTCGTCGAGCCGGCGCCGCGCACTGCGGTCATCGATCGCGCGCTGAAGCCGATCAATCGCCTTTTCGAGCCGGCTGTAACGCACCGGCTTGGTGAGGAAGTCTATCGCGCCGCTGTCGAACGCGTTGGTTGCGAATTGCGGATAGGCGGTGACGAAGATGATCAGCGGGGTCGCGCCATCAGCTTCAGCGGCCAGCGCCTCGACCACGTCGAACCCGTCGAGCTCGGGCATCTCGACATCGAGCAGCACGGCATCCGGGTGCAGCTCGCCGATCCGTTCGAGCGCCTCGGCACCGCTGCGCGCGACGCCGACCACCTCGACATCCTCGCGCCGATCGAGCAGTGCCGATAGGCGATCGGTGGCGAGCGGTTCATCGTCACAGAGCAGCAGCCGTGCCGTCACGCGTCGCGGGCTCCCACGGGAATCACGAAGCTGGCCGCGAACCGCCCGTTTGCGTCGATGCCGCTCGTGAAGCCGCAATCCTGATCATAGCGCACCAGCAACCGGCGTGCGACATTGGCGAGCCCGATTCCATGCCCGGCCGCCGCCTCGCGCGCGGTATTGGCCACGGTGTTGCGCACGGTGAGCCGCACGCCGCCCTCCTCGCGCGCGGCGACGATCTCGATCTCGGTGGTGCGGTCGCTGCGCGCGACGCCGTGCTTTATCGCATTCTCGACCAGCGGCTGGAGGATCAGGCTGGGCAGCTGGATCTTGCGGAGCGCCTCGGGCACGTCGATCGTCACGCGCAGTCGGTCCGAGAAGCGCAGCGCCTCGATCGAGAGATAGAGCGACTGGAGCTCGATCTCGCGCGCCAGCGGCATGTCGTCGCCCGGATCGATCACCAGCGCGGCGCGCAGGAAATCGGAGAGATTCTCCACCATCTGCTCGGCGCGGTCCGACTTGCCCGACGAGATCAGCGACGCGATCGAGTTCAATGTGTTGAACATGAAATGCGGGTTGAGCTGATACTGGAGAGCGCGCAGCTGCGCGGTATGGGCAAGATGCCGGAGCTCGGCCATGTGCCGCTCGCCTTCGCGCAGCTCCGCACCATAGACCCCGCTCAGCAACATCGCCGAGATCGCGCAATAGGCCCAGAACCATTGCACCACCGCCATGACATAGGAGGGCAAGGTCGCCTGGCGCCAATTCTCCTCGGGCATGAAGGCGTGGAAGACGACGAAATTGACGGCGCTGTGCAGCACCGCGCCGACAAGCGCGAGCAGCAGCGCGGTACTCAAGCGGACTGTCCAGCCATGCCCGGCTTGGCGCTTGAGCAATACGCCGATCCCGATCGAGATGACCACGCCGGCCATCGCCACGATCGCGCGCGGCGCAAGGAAGCTGGTGTCGTCGCCCGCGTGCATCAGCGCGCGTTGCGCCGTCAGCACGCAGAACTGGCCGACCCAGAACAGAACGGCGAGATAAATTGAAGCTGAGACGCCCCCGCCACGCGCGCGTGGCGGCTCCGGAAGATCGCGGTGCATGTACAGGTGCTAGGATACCCCGCACGCGGCGTAAATCACACACGCGGTGCAGTTCGCGCCGCACGGCGCGCAGTTCGCGATTTGCGTACGCGACTGTGACGCCAAATCAGCGGCCGAACTGCGCCGCGCTGCTCGCTGCGATCGCCCGCGCGGCTTCGGGTGTGAGCGCGTCGATCGCATCCTCCTGCGCGCCGATCCAGGTCGTGGTCGAACCGAACAGGTCGCGCTCGACACGAAGTCTCAGTCCCCATCCGCGCACCGTCTCGATCGGATCGGCAGCACCGATCGCAGCGAATTTGCCGCGGATGCGATGGATGAAGATCTCGCGGTTGTGGGGATTGCCGTCGAGCGCGGCAATCGCGCCGTCGACATCTCCCCAGCTCGCCCGCCCGCGCCGCACCAGCAGCGACAGGATCTCGGTCTCGAGCGGCGAGAGCCGCAATATTGCCCCATTCCAGCGGATTTCCGGCGGCTCGGGCAGGAAGGCGAGCGCGCCGCGCTTGATGACGAGCCGCGAAAGCTCGTTCCGGACGAGCTGTTGCGGGGCTGACAGGGTCACAACCTGCGTCATGGAGGCTTAATACACCAGCCAGGCGCTGCGCTTGAGGTGCTCGCTGCGAAACGCGCCGTCCGGGCTGTGAACGACGACCGCGCAGCCGGCGGAGGCCGAACTGCGCGGTCTGCGCCATGAACTGCCGCGTGGGCAGCCATGGCGGGCAGCGGGGGCGCGCAGGGGAATCTCGCGCGCCCCGCCTGGGACCTCTTAGAACTTCGCGTGCACGCCGAAGCGGAACACGCGCCCGACAATGCCCACCTGGGTATAGGTCGGGTTGTAGTTGGCCGGCGGACCGGCATAGGCGGCCGGGTTCAGCGGCGCCTTCTCGCCAGTGACGTTGATCACCGTCAGGAAGGCGTTGAGATTGTCACTGAACTGGTAGTCGGCCTGAACATTGCCATAGGTGAACGAGCCGGTGCGGCAGTCGACGATCTCCTTGGCCGATGCCGCCGGGTTCTGCGGATAGAGGCAGCCCCCAGTCGGATCCTGAT
The DNA here is from genome assembly GCA_966211615.1 of uncultured Sphingomonas sp. GTDB lineage: Bacteria > Pseudomonadota > Alphaproteobacteria > Sphingomonadales > Sphingomonadaceae > Sphingomonas. The sequence continues at coordinate 225,294 of CBIHNZ010000003.1, read as the reverse complement.
CATAGCCGATCGAGTCATAGCCGCTGACATAATAGACCGTACCGGTGAGCGTCGCCGGCCCCCATTCGAGGCTGGTCTGCCAGTTGCCGCGCCATTTCGGCGTGCCCGCACCCGAGGACAGCGTGTAGGGGCTCTGCGTGCCGACATATTCGAAGGTCTGGCCGCCGGTCGTGAACTTATAGTGCAGGATGTCGGTGACGTTCACGGCGGTGGTCAGACGGATGTCCGGAGTGAGGCGGAATTTCGCCTCGATCGACGCATCGATGCCTTCGGTGACCAGCGAGTCCGCGTTGACATAGGGGGCGCCGACGATCGTCGGGCGTAGCGGCGCGTTCGGGAAGGCCGGATCGGGCTGATCAAAGGTGAGCACATAACCGGCAGGCAGCGGCCGGCCGTTGAAATAGGCATCGAGCGCCGGTCCGGGCTGGGCCTGGATGATCACGTCGTCCTTGCTGATGTGATAGTAATCGGCGGTGAGCGTGAGCCACGGCAGCGGCTGGATCACCGCGCCGAACGTGTAGCTCTCCGAGGTCTCCGGCTTCACGTCGGGATTGCCGATCGTGTTCGCGCCGAGATTGTAAGCCTGGACATAGGGATTGGTCGCTCCGCCATGTGCGGCGACGAAGGCCTGATAGCCCGGGTCGCCGACCGCCGAGATGTCGAGCGTGGTGAAGCCGAGCTGGGCGCTCGATCCGTTCTCGGCGAATTGCGGGGCGCGGAAGCCCTTCGAATAGGTGCCGCGCAAGACGACCTGCTGGATCGGCGTGACCTTCACGCCCACCTTGGGCGAGAAGTGGCTGAAACCTTCCGAATAATGGTCGTAGCGTCCTGAGACGTCGAGCTCGAGCTGCTTGATGATCGGCGCCTGGAGCTCGAAGAATCCCGCCCAGACCGTGTGGTTGCCAAAGGCGAAGGACGAGCCGAGCCCGAGAACGTCCTGGTTGGCATTCTCATTGGGATCGCTGACCGCTTCGTAGCGCACCGATCCGCCGACACCTAGGTTGAGCGGACCGCCGGGCAGGTCGAACAGTTCCTTGGTCACCACCGCCTGCACCATGTCGAGATCGGTGGTCGACTGCTTGATGATGGTCGGCGACAATGCGTTGCGCACATCGACGCTGTTCGCAGACGGATTGACGAAATTGTAGGAGCCGGTCGCGATCGCGTTCTGGAGCGCGGGGATGTTGAGGAAGCCGAAACGCCGGCTGTCGAGCCAGGTGTGCGCGGCGACGCCGGCAATCTGATAGCTCCAGCCGCCGTCGAATTCGCCCTCGATGCCGATCACGCCGCGCAGCACGTGGTTGAGCGACTCGGCATGTGCCGGAATGTCGCCGAACGCATAGTTGATCAGCGCCACCTGCCCCATCGATGCGAAGGGGTTGTTCGGATTGAGCTGGCCGTTGGCGAGCAGCACCGGCAGCGTGATGCCGTTGGTGTTGATCGGCACCGTCGAACGGATCTGGCGCGGCGGCAGCGCCGCTGAGACCTTGTCGGCGAAATAGCTGACGCTGGCATAGGCCGTGTTGGTATCGTTGATCTTGACTGTCACGCGGCCGGTGACGCCGGCGCGGATCTGCGACGGCTGGAGATCGCCATAGACGTTGAGATCCTGCTGGCAGAAGGTGCCGCTGGTGGCGGTGCTGGTGCCCGGCGCCACGACGGTGGTCGCTAGAGCGCCGCAGCCCGCGGGATTGAGCACCTGCGCCACGCCGTCGGGGATGCCGCTAAGCGGATCGGCCGGGTCGGCGAGATGACCCGGGCGGACCACCGCATAGATCGAGCCGTTGTTGGTACCCGGCCGGCCCGGCGCGCGGTTGACGCCGCCGATCGCGCGCAGATCCTGCGTGTTGTAGGGGAAGCCGCGGTCGCTGAGCGAGATGTCGGTGTCGCGCTGATACTCGAAGTTGAGATAGGCGTTCCAGCCATTCTCCTCGAGCCTGCCGGTGCCGACCGTGACATTGAGGCGCTGCGAGATACCGTCGCCCTTCTCGGTCGTGCCGATCTCGCCGGTGCCCTCGATGCCCTGGAACTCGCGCTTCATGATCAGGTTGACCACGCCACCGATCGCGTCCGCGCCATAGGTTGAGGACGCGCCGTCGCGCAGCACCTCGACGCGGTCGACCAGGCTCTGCGGGATGGTGTTCAAATCGACGAAGCTCTTCTGTCCGTCATCGGCCAGCGCGTAGTTGGCGGTGCGCAGGCCGTCGATCAGCACCAGCGTCGAATTGACCGAGAGCCCGCGCAGCGACACGCCCGCCGAGCCGCGTGCGAAGCCGTTGCTGAACGAGGTCGGGATCGAGCCCGAATTGTCCGAGCTGATCGAGCGGATCGCATCGGAGATCGTGGTCTGGCCCGATCGCGCCATGTCCTGTGCGGTGAGCACGGTTACCGGCGAAGGCGTGGCGGTCGAGGTCTGGCGGAACAGCGTTCCGGTGACGACGATCTCGCCGCCCTGCTCCCCCTGATCCCCCTGGTCGCCGGTTTCAGCTGTCTGGGGGGCAGCCTGCGTCGCGGGCTGGTCTTGCGCCGTAGGCTGGTTCTGCGCCGCGGCAGGCGACGCCAGCGCCAAGCTCAGAAACGAGGCACTGGCGGCCAGATCGATCCGACTTTTCCTTGTCATCGTCCACTCTCCCTGTCCGGAAGGCTAAGGGTCAGGCCGTCTCCACGAAGGAATAGCCCGTATCAGCGCAGCCACTGATACAAATAGACCACAAGGAAATATGAGGATGATACAAGAAATAAGCTTCATCACGCGTAATGCATAGAACAGTTGCACAAATGCAACATGCACATATTGAAATTATATCCGTGGAATAAATATAATGTATATTTATACTTGTCCCGTATTACGCACGCATTGGCCAATGCGATTTTGCAATGTTGCCAAAATGCCACAAATTACGGCCCAATCACCAGAATCTATCGTTGAATATTTACGGAAGATTAACAGGTGCCGCCCGACAAATGCCGCCTGCTGTCGCCCGCGCAAGTTTACAAGCCGGCGATTAGCTCCAGCCAGTCGGGCCGGTCGCGGTTGCTGCGCGCTACAGCGGGCGGCATTTGGGTGAGCCTTGGCGACTAAATCCAGGAGAGGTGCAACCGCGATTGCTCGCGGGCTGGAAACCAGATGCTCCTCCACCTAGCCGCTCGAACTTCGCGTGCGTCACGTGAGGAAACATCGTATTTTCGGAAATTGAACCAAATTCCCGCTCGACGGCACTAACAGGTCATGCGGGGTGGACGAGGCACGTTGGAGGGACGGCGCACGACAGAAGATGGAGCAAAAGTGGCTGCCCGCGGCGGCCATGATGAGGAACTGCAACTTATCGCGCGCGTGGCCGAGCGCGATCTGGAGGCCTTCGAGCAACTCTATCGCATCTATCATCGAAGGTTGTCGCGGTTCCTGTTCAATCTCCTGCGGCGTCCCTCGGTGATCGAGGAAGTGCTGAACGACACGATGATGGTGGTGTGGGAAGGCGCCGGGAGCTTCAACGGAGCAAGCAAGCTTTCGACCTGGATCTTCACCATCGCCTATCGCAAGGCGGCCAGGGCGCTGCGCCGTCAGGACGAGCCGATGGAGGACGACCGCAGCGAGAATATCGTCTCGCTCGATGCCGGCCCCGACGAGGAATTGGCGCAGGAACGTCGCCAGGCGTTGCTTGCCGAAGCGGTGGCGACCCTGTCTCCGGATCACCGGGCAGTCGTCGATCTGACATATTACCACGAGATGGGCTATCGCGAGATTGCGGGGATCATGGACTGTCCGGTGGATACGGTAAAGACGCGCATGTTTCATGCGCGGCGCCATCTCCGGCGCAAGCTGGGCGGTGGCCTGGCGGATTGGATTTAGGATCGATCGTCTTGAACAATATCATCAAACTCCATGGCGATCCGCACGAGCAGACGCAGACGCTGCTTCCCTGGTACGTCAACGGCACGCTCGACACGGCCGAGGCGGCGATGGTCGAGGCGCATCTGATCGAGTGCGCGGAATGCCGCGGCGAGCTGCAATTCGAGCGCATGATGGGCCGTCAGGTCGGAGGACTCTCGATGGATGTCGAACAAGGCTGGGCGGCAATGCGTCAGCGCCTGGAAAGCCCCACGGCAGAGACGTCGATACCCGCAACGGCGCGTGTAATCCCCTTTCTGCGCCGCCCCGTCGCCATGGGCTGGGCGATTGCCGGGCAGGCAGCCGCTGCTGCGCTCGTGCTTGTCGCATTCGGTTCGCTCCGGGAGAGGCCGAGCGTGGCCGCGTATCACGCCCTCGGCGCGGTCGGTGCCGCGCAGACCGGCAATATGGTCGTTCTCTTCCGCCCCGATACCGCCGAACGCGATATCCGCGCGTTGCTGGACGGCGCGCAGGCACGCGTGGTGGAAGGGCCGCTGACGACCGGTGCATGGGTATTGCGCGTCGATGGCGCGCGGCGCGACGCGGCAATCGCGCAGCTCCGCTCCTCCCCGCGCATTGCCCTTGCCGAACCGCTGGATGGCAATAGCAAACCGTGAAACGCCTCATTGTCCTGCTCGGAGCTATCCTCGCACTGTGCACCCCCGCAGTTCTGACGGTACCGGGCAGCGCATATGCGCAGGAAGCGACAATCCAACAGCGGGCGACGGATCGGCAGATCCTCGTCATGCTGCGGCTTGCGCCCCCTCATTTTCGCCCGAACAAAAGCTATTCGGGTGCCTATGGCGACAAGGCCTCGGCGAGTGCCCGGCGCCGCATCGCCGAGGCGATCGCGCGCCGCAATGGCCTCGCGATCGAAGACAGCTGGCCGATGCCGCTGCTGGGGGTTGATTGCTTCGTGATGCGCGTGCCTGTGGGCAGCGCCGTCAACGACATGGTGGGTCGCCTCGGCAGCGATCCGCAAGTGCTCTGGGCCCAGCCGATGCAGCTCTATCAGACGTATGGCAGCGCACAGCCTCAAGCCGATCCGCTCTATCCGGTGCAACCTGCCGCCAGCGCCTGGCGGCTCGCCGACCTTCATCGCGTTGCGACCGGGCGCGGGATCACCGTCGCGGTGATCGACAGCAAGGTCGACACCGATCATCCCGACCTGAGCGGCCAGTTCGCAGCGGATCGCGATTTCGTCATCGGCCATCCGGATACCGCCGAACAGCATGGCACGGGCGTCGCTGGCATAATCGGTGCGAAGTCCGATAACGGGCTGGGCATCGCCGGAGTGGCGCCAGGCGCCCGAATGCTCGCGCTCCGGGCCTGCTGGCAGACCCGGCCAATGGCGGCCGCGCCAACGATGTGCGACACGCTGAGCCTCGCCAAGGCACTGCATTTCGCGATCGACAGCGACTCCCAGATCATCAATCTCAGTCTGAGCGGTCCGTTCGACCCGTTGCTGGCGCGGCTGATCTCGATCGCATTGTCACGCCATGTTTCCGTCGTAGCAGCTTATGATCCAGGCCTGCCCAGGGGAGGATTTCCCGCTTCCGAGGCAGGCGTGGTCGCGGTTGCAGATCAAGCTTTGCCGTCGCGGCCCGTCGCAGTGTACGGTGCCCCGGGCCGTGACGTGCCAACAACACAACCCGGGGGCAAATGGTATTTCGTGAACGGCAGTTCCTACGCGGTCGCCCATGTGAGCGGGCTGCTCGCATTGACCCGCGAGGAACGCAGGACAGCCTTGCCCCGCGTCGTGACGACGCCTGGCGCGCGCGGTACGGTTGATGCCTGCGCGACCCTTTTGCCGATATCGGCGGGCTGCGACTGCAGTTGCGCGATCCAGCGTTCCGTCGCCGGAGCCAAGCGCCGCTAGGCGAATCCTCCGCGTGCTTCGTCATCTCGGGCTTCCGATCGCGATCCTCGGCACGAGCCAGATCCCGCCTGCCGATGCGCAGGTGACCGGTAGCCTGGGCGTGGAAAGCGATGTCCGCTTCAGAGGATATTCGCTAGGCAGCGGAGACCCCGCCGCCACGATCGACCTTGGTTACGATCATAAATCGGGCCTTTATCTGAACGGCTCGGCGACCGTCGGCGTGGATCAGTCGGATCCCGCCCTGCTCACCTACCAGCTCAACGCCGGCTATGCCGCGCGGATCAGTCCAAGCGTCTCGATCGACGCCGGTGCGATCCGGAGCTGGTATACGCGCCACTCCACCGGCGCGCGCGACACCCATTACACCGAGCTCTATCTCGGGATGACAGCGCATGGGATATCGTCCCATATCTACTATTCGCCCGACTATCTCCGCCCCGGCGTCGAGACGCTCTATGCCGAGGTCGAAAGCACGCTCAACCTTGCGCCCAAATGGCGACTCTCCGGTCATGCCGGCCTCCTGACTCATCTGGGCACCCCACCTCGATACGCGCGCCGCGAACATTACGACTGGCGCGTGACGCTCGGCCGCGATCTCGGCAGGCTGGAGGTGCACGCCAGCTTCTCGGGCGCCGGGCCTGGGTCAGACTATTATTCCGGCCGCCCTCGCAGCGCGACGGCCCTGACGTTCGGGGCCTCACTCCCCTTCTGACGGTAGCCGAACCCGCGGCCCGAGGCGTCCAGCTTAGAGCCCTGCCCGTGCCAGGAGCGTTTGCGCCTGCTTCAGATGCGGCCGGTCGATCATCTTGCCGTCGAGCTTGAGCGCGCCCGCGCCGGGATTGTCCGCGAACGCCTGCACCACGGCGCGCGCGTGCGCAATCTGCGCCGCGTCCGGCGTGAAGCCGGCGTTGATCATGGCCACCTGCGCCGGATGGATCGCCATCATGCCGGTGAACCCGTCACGCTGCCCGCGCGCGACATAGGCGGCGAGACCATCGGCATCGGCAATGTCGGGATAGACCGTCTCGATCGCCGCTACCCCCGCCGCATGGGCGCCGAAAAGCGTGAGCGCGCGAATCATCTCATAGGGCGCGGTATAGCTGCCATCGGCGTTGCGCGACGAGACCGCGCCGATCGCGGCGGGCAAATCCTCCGCGCCCCAGGTCACGCCCTGGAGATGCCCGGCCACTTCGGCATAGGTGCCGAGCTGGAATATCGCCGCCGGGGTCTCGCTGGCGATCGGCAGGATTGCCGGACACGCAGGCCCGGCCATCTCGACGAGCCGGCGGACCGAGGTCGCGCCTTCCGCCTTGGGCAGCACCAGCCCGTCGGGTCGAGCCTCCAGGACCGCGTCCAGATCGGCACGGACATGCTCACCGTCGAGCGGATTGACGCGGACGAAGCACGGCACCTGCCTGTCGCCCGAAAGCCAGGCCGCGATCGCTGCCCGCGCCTCGGGCTTCTTCTCGGCCGCCACCGAATCCTCAAGATCGAGGATCAGCGCGTCGGCGCCGCTTGCTGCGGCCTTGGGAAAACGCTCCGGCCTGTCGCCGGGGACGAAGAGCAGGGATCTCAGCTTCAAGGGCGGGCTCCGACACGAGACGACCACGCCGACATCGCATCGCCCGGCAACACTGGCAACCGAGCATGCGGCACACTTGCGAAGCGCGATGGCGCCGATCATGACCGGCAACATGGAAACGGGAGAGTGACAGTGCGCGACGTCGTGATCTGCGAACCCTTGCGGACACCGGTGGGACGCTTCGGCGGCGTCTTCAAATCGCTCCACGCGCACGAGCTGGGCACGGCGGTGATCCGGGGCCTGCTGGCGAGGACCGCCCTTCCCGTCGACCAGGTCGACGACGTCCTGTTCGCGCAATGCTATCCCTCGATGGACGCGCCCGCGCTGGGCCGCGTCGTCGGGCTCGACTCCGGGCTGCCGGTCGAAGCCGGGGGATTGCAGATCGACCGGCGATGCGGATCTGGGCTCCAGGCGCTGATATACGGCGTGATGCAGGTCGCGACCGGCGGATCGGACCTCGTCCTTGCCGGCGGTGCCGAATCGATGAGCAATGCCGCCTTTTATTCCACCAGGATGCGCTGGGGCGTGCCACCGCAGGGCATGCACTTCGACGATGCGCTGACGCGGGGCCGCGTGACCGCCGGCGGCTGCAACTTCCCGGTCCCGGGCGGGATGATCGAGACCGCCGAGAATCTGCGCCGCGACTATGCCGTGCCGCGCGAGGAGCAGGACGCGTTCGCCGCGGAATCACACGCCCGCTCGGTCGCCGCGCAGGACGCCGGCATCTTCGCCGAGGAGATCGTGCCGGTCGAGGTAGTGTCGAAACGGGCGACGGTGACGATCCACACCGACGAGCATCCGCGCCGCGATGTCACGGTGGAAGCGCTCGCGTCACTCAAGCCGCTCGTCGCCGGCGATCCGGAATCCACCGTCACCGCGGGCAATGCCAGCGGACAGAATGACGGCGCCTCGGTCGCGATCGTCACCACCGTCGAGAAGGCGGCCGAGCTGGACCTCAAGCCGTTCGCGCGGCTGGTGAGCTGGGCGGTCGCAGGCGTGCCGCCCAGAACCATGGGCATCGGCCCGGTTCCCTCGGTTGCAAAGGCGCTCGATCGTGCCGGACTCCGTCTCACAGACATCGACCTGGTCGAGCTCAACGAGGCCTTCGCTGCGCAGGTGCTTGCCTGTACGCGCGAATGGAAATTCGCCGCATCCGATTTCGAGCGAATGAACGTGCACGGCTCGGGCATCTCGCTCGGTCACCCGGTAGGCGCCACCGGCGGGCGCATCCTGGCGACCTTGCTGCGCGAAATGGACCGGCGCGGCGTGCGCTACGGACTGGAGACGATGTGCATCGGCGGCGGCCAGGGGCTCGCGGCGGTATTCGAACGGCACGGAGCGTAACGCACGTAGCATTTAGCTGTTGCCGGTTGGTTCGTCCCTGTGTCAGCACGCGCGCAGCGATGACATCCATGTCCAAGACGCCCAGGAACGGCGGCGCAGGGCGGCTTGTGGCCAAGGCGCCGACGATCGACGATGTTGCTGCCCTGGCAGGTGTCGGGCGCGCGACGGTTTCGCGCGCGCTCAACGATCAGGCCAATGTCAGCGCCAAGATGCGCGCACGCGTGATGGCCGCGGTCGAGACACTCGACTATCGCGTGAATCCCCAGGCGCGCAGCCTGGCGAGCAGGAGCAGCAACGCGCTGGCGCTGATCAACTGCGCCGCGCTCGATGCCGAGCCCAATTCCTATTATTTCGCAGCGCTCGAGCTGGGCGGGCTTCGCGCGGCGGCGATCGCCGGGTTCGAGCTTTCGACCTTCAACATCGACGTCAACGATCCACGCCGCACCGAAAAGGTGATCGAGCTGTTCGAATCCGGCCGCAGCGCGGGCCTCATCCTCGCCCCCCCTTTGTCCGACGATGTGCGACTTGCCGCCAGGCTGATCGAGCATGGCTGCCCGGCGATCTGCGTGTCCCCGAGCGCGGAGATGCGCGCCATTCTGCCCGGCGTCGGCTTCGACGAGGAGGCCGCGGGGCGCGAGATCGCGCAACATGTCGTCTCGCACGGCCATCGCCGCTTCGGCTATCTGCTCGGGATCGAAGGTCATCTGTCGGCAGAGAAGCGCTTCGCCGGATTCCTCCAGGCACTGGCCGATGCGGGCCTCGGCGCCGACGCAGTGGTCACGCTGCGCGGCGATTTCAGCTTCCGTTCGGGCGTCGAGCTTGCCCAGCAATTGTTCGACGCGAAATCGGGTCCCACCGCGATCGTCTGCGCGAACGACGACATGGCGGTGGGCGCGATGTTCACCGCGCACCGCATGAACCTGTCCATTCCGGGCGACGTATCGATCGTCGGATTCGACGATGCGCCGATCTCGGGACATATCTGGCCGCCGCTCACGACCGTGCACCAGCCGATCCGCCGCATCGCCGCGCGCGCGGTCGAAAGGCTGGTCGAGACGCTGCTACGCGGTCCGGCAGGCGAGACGACGCGATTCGAAGAGATCGACTATCATTTGGTCCTGCGCGAATCCGTCTCGCCGCCAAGCGCCTGAAGCGGCGCGAATTCCTCCAGAATCGGCGAAATCGTTTGACAACCCGCCGCCATGCCCCGTAGCAAATTGGAAGCGCTTCCAGTTCAAGAAGAGCGCCAATAACAACGCAGACGCCCTCCTACGAAGGACGGCGCGACAAATGGGGAGGATTTATGGGTCAGGTTGGCCAGCCGCGTCGCGTGCGCGGAATCAAAACGACATTCGGTCTGACGGTTTCCGCACTGGCATTGGTGACAGCGTTGCCAGGGGTTGCATTCGCGCAGGACGAGCAAGCCGCGCCCGACACGAGCCAGGACGAGATCGTCGTCACCGGCATTCGCGCCGGTCTCCAGAATTCGATCAACATCAAGCGTGACGAGACGTCGATCGTCGAAGCGATCTCGGCCGAGGACATCGGCAAGCTCCCCGACGTCTCTATCGCCGAGTCGATCGCGCGCCTGCCCGGCCTCGCCGCGCAGCGCGTCAACGGCCGCGCGCAGGTCATCTCGATCCGCGGCCTCGCACCCGATTTCACCACCACGCTGCTCAACGGCCGCGCCCAGGCGAGCTCGGGCGACAACCGCGCCGTCGAGTTCGACCAGTATCCGTCGGAACTGCTGTCGAGCGTCGTCGTCTACAAGACGCCCGATGCCGAGATCTCGGGCATGGGCCTTTCGGGCACCGCCGACCTCCGGACCGTGCGTCCCCTCGCCTTCGGCAAGCGCGCGATCGCGGTCAACGTCCGCGGCGAGCTGACCGAGGGCAAGAAGCTCAACGACGATGTGCGCCGCTGGGGCGGCCGCGCCAGCATCAGCTATATCGACCAGTTCGCCGACGGCACGCTGGGCATCGCGCTCGGCTATGCGCATCTCGATTCACCGTCGAAGAACATGCACTACAAGGCCTATGGCTATGAATCGTTCGGCGGGGTCAGCCCGACGACGGTCCAGCCGGCCTCGGCGGCGGACGCACTGCTGCTGAACGGCCAGGAAGTGTTCGCGACGTCGCGCCTCAATCGCCGCGACGCCGGGATCGCCATCCTGGAGTGGAAGCCGAGCGACATGGTCCATTCGACGCTCGATATCTATTATTCCAAGTTCCATCAGGAAGAGACCACGCGCGGTGCGCAATGGTTCTCGAACGGCTGGGCGGACGGCGCGACCTTCACCGGCGTGACGACCGAGGATCGCGGCGGATCGAAGTTCGCGACCGGCGGCGTGCTGCACAACGGCGTGCCGATCATCCGCAACGACTTCAACAAGCGCGACGACGAGATCTTCTCGATCGGATGGAACAACGAGTTCAAGATGGGCGATCGCAGCCATCTGATCGCCGATCTTTCTTATTCGAAGAACAAGCGCAAGGAGCAGATCCTCGAGACCTATGCCGGCTATGGCATGGGCGTGGGTGGCGTCACCCCGGGCACGCCGGATGTAGGCCGGACCTTCGACACGATCAGCTTCCAGGTGCCTGACGATGGCTTCCCCACCTATGGAGAGGGGCTGAACTATGCCGACGCGGCGCATGTCTCGCTCGGCGATCGTGCACCCTGGGGCGGCTGGGGCCATGACGGTGCGATCCGTTTCCCCGACGTCGAGGAAAGCATCTACGCGATCGACCTCAAGGCCGATCACGAGTTCGACGGTTTCCTGAGCAAGCTCACCGCCGGCTTCAACTTCACGCACCGCGAGAAGAGCAAGCGGGTCGACGATTTCGATCTGTTCCTGAAGAACGGCCGCCAGCAGGTGCTGGTCGATCAGGCTGATCTCGTCGCGCCGACCTCGCTCGGCTATACCGGCTTCGGCAATGTCCTGAGCATCGATCTCGACAAGGCACTCGACAAATATTGGAACCGCGCGCCGATCCTCGACGCCAATTTCTTCGATAAGAATTGGGACATCGAGGAAGAGTTGCTGACCGGTTTCGTCAAGGCCGACTTCAAGCTCGGACCGGTACGCGGAAATCTGGGCGTGCAGGTCGTCCAGCAGAAGCAGGAATCGACCGGTGTGGTAATCAACGGGCTCGAGCCCGGCCAGCCGATCGTGCCGAAGCTCCGGACCGATGGCGCCGACTATACCGACGTCCTGCCCAGCCTGAACCTGATCTGGGAGCTGGGCGGCGGCCACCGCCTCCGCTTCGCGGCATCCAAGACGATGGCACGGCCGCGCATGGACGAGATGCGCGCGAACGTGACGCCGAGCTTCAACGCATTGGTCTGCAGCAGCGGACCCGGATGCTCGCCAGGGCAGACCGTCAATCCCTGGTCGGCATCGGGCGGCAATCCGAACCTCAAGCCGTGGCGTGCCGATGCGCTCGACGCTGCCTATGAATGGTACATCAACCGCACGACCTATTTCTCGATCGCGGGTTTCTACAAGAAGCTGCACACCTATATCTATCAGCGCACCGATCTCTTCGATTTCTCGGGCATTCCGCTGCCCAGCGTCGCGAGTTCGATCCCGGCCGGCGTGATCATCAGCCCGATCGGCCAGATCACCCTGCCCGCGAACGGCAATGGCGGAACGCTCAAGGGTCTGGAGTTCAGCGGCGCCTTCGATTTCGGAACGTTGATCAAGCCGCTCGAGGGCCTGGGCGTGATCGGCAGCCTCTCGCTGACCGAGTCCGATCTCAATCCCACCGACAACGGGCAGGATGTCCGCATTCCGGGCCTGTCCGGCACGGTCTACAACATCACCGGCTATTACGAGAATGGCGGCTTCCAGGCCCGCGCCAGCTACCGGTACCGTTCGGCCTTCAAGGGCGAGGTGGTGCAGCTCTTCGCGACGCGCGGCCAGACCGAGATCCTCGCGGATCGGCAGGTCGACGCGCAGATCGGCTACACCTTCGAGAAGGGGCCGCTCAACGGGTTCGGCGTGCTGTTCCAGGTCAACAACCTGACGGACTCGCCCTACCGAACGCGCCTCGGCCTCGACGATGGCGGCACCCATACCGCCGACGGAGCGAGCCTCCCCGAGACCTACGAGAAGTACGGACGGCAGTTCCTGCTCGGGTTCAACTACCGCTTCTAGCCTCCCCCGGATCACCCTCCGGGACCCTGGTGGGGAGGCGTGAGGACCCCCTCATGCCTCCCCGATTTTTTGATCGTGCCGGCTGCCGGCCGAGTCAGGTGAGTTTGACCGATGAAAAGATATCGCGCGGGGCTGTGGCTTTTCCTCCCGCTGCTCGCGAGCTGCACGGTCTCGAACGAGCATGCGTCCCCTGTCTCGGGCAGTGGCTGGCCGACGCTCCATTCCCCTACGCCGCGCGACGCGGCGATGGAGACGCGGATCGCCGGCATTGTCGCGGGCATGACGCTCGAGCAGAAGATCGGCCAGATGACCCAGGCCGAGATCCGCTACATCACGCCCGACGAGGTGCGGCGCTACTATATCGGCTCGATCCTCAACGGCGGCGGCAGCTGGCCCGGCATGCGCAAGAACGCGAAGATCGGCGACTGGTCGGCGCTTTCGGAAAGCTTCGCCAACGCCGCGACGACAACCGACATGAAGGTGCAAATCCCGCTGATCTGGGGGACCGACGCCGTGCATGGCCATGGCAATGTCGCGGGCGCGACGCTCTTCCCGCACAATATCGGCCTGGGCGCCGCCAACGACCCTGCACTGATCGAGCGCATCGGCCGGGCGACCGCGAAACAGGTCCGCGCGACCGGCATCAGCTGGGTCTTCGCGCCGACGTTGGCAGTCGCCGAGAACCGCCGCTGGGGCCGCAGCTATGAGAGCTATTCGAGCGATCCCGCGATCGTCGCGCGCTATGCCAGCGCGATGGTCCATGGCCTCCAGGGTGGCCTGACGGGGGATGGCGACGTCGTCGCCACCGCCAAGCATTTCATGGGCGATGGCGGCACGTTCGACGGCATCGACCAGGGCGAGAACCGCGCAAGCCTGCGCGACATGATCGCCCGCCACGGCGCCGGCTATTATCCCGCGCTCCAGGCCGGCGTGCAGACGGTGATGATCTCGTACAATAGCTGGAACGACACCGCCGCCGGCAAGGATTACGGCAAGATGCACGGCAGCCGCGAGATGGTGACCGACGTGCTGAAGGGGAAGCTCGGTTTCGACGGCTTCGTCGTGTCCGACTGGAACGGCATCGAGCAGGTGCCGGGCTGCACCAAGCCGCATTGCGCCCAGGCGATCAACGCCGGGATCGACATGATCATGGTGCCCGAGGACTGGAAGGCGTTCATCGCCAACACGGTCGCCGATGTCCGCGAGGGCCGCATCCCGATGGCGCGGATCGACGATGCCGTCACGCGGATCCTGCGCGTGAAGATGCGCGCCGGGCTATTCGACCGGCCGGTGTCCGCGAGCATCTTTAACGGCCGCGCCGACGCACTCGATGCCTCCGCATTGGCCCGTGAGGCGGTCCGCAAATCGATCGTGCTGCTCAAGAACAACCGCGGCCTGCCGCTGCGCAGCGATCAGCGCGTGCTGGTGGTCGGCGCGAGCGCCGACAGCATCTCCAACCAGAGCGGCGGCTGGTCGCTCACCTGGCAGGGCACCGAGAACGGCAATCGTGATTTCGCGACCGGCACCACCCTGCTCGCCGCGCTGCGCCAGCAGCTCGGCACCGACAAGGTGACCTATTCGGCCAACGGCAAGGGCGTGGATCCCAGCCGGTTCGACGCGGTGGTCGCGGTGCTCGGCGAGGCGCCCTATGCCGAATATCATGGCGATGTCCGCGCGCCCAAGCCGGTCCAGCACAGCGCGCTCTACCCCGCCGATCTGACCGCGCTCCAGGCGGTATCGGGCAAGGGCGTACCTGTCGTCACGGTGCTGTATTCGGGCAGGCCGACCTATGCCAACGACCTGATCAACCTGTCCGACGCGTTCGTCGCCGCGTTCCTGCCGGGCACCGAAGGCGAAGGCCTGGCCGATGTGCTGCTGGGCGGCCGCAACGACTTTACCGGCCGGCTTTCCTTCGCCTGGCCGGGTTCGGCCTGCTCGACAAGCGATGGCCCTGGCAACATCGTCCAGTTCCCGCGCGGCTATGGATTGGGCTACAGCCGTCACAGGCGCCTCGGCCCGCTCCCCTCGCCTGCCACCCCGGCGAGCTGCGAGACCGCAGCGCGTTGAGCGCGGGGAGAGGCATGCAACAGCTCAAGCGTATCCTGATCGTTGGCGGCGGTTCAGCCGGGTGGATGACCGCCGCCCTGCTCTCGCGGCTGTTCGAGGGGCTCTACGACATCCGGCTGATCGAATCCGAAGAGATCGGGACGATCGGCGTCGGCGAGGCGACGATCCCGGCGATCAAGAAATATAATGAGTTGCTCGGGCTCGACGAGAACGAGTTCATCCAGCGCACCCAGGGCAGCTTCAAGCTCGGCATCCAGTTCGTCGACTGGTGGCGCAAGGGCGGGAGCTATATCCATGGCTTCGGCGTGATCGGCCAGGATCTGGGCTGGCTGCGCTGCCATCAATATTGGCTGAAGATGCGCGCGCAGGGCCGGGCTTCGGATTTCGCCAATTTCTCGATCAACACCGCCGCCGCGCTCAAGAATAAATTCATGCGCGCCGATCCCAAGCTGGCGGAATCGCCGATCGGCCATATCGCGCACGCCTTCCATTTCGATGCCGGTCTCTATGCGAAGTTCCTGCGCGGCTATGCCGAGGCGCGCGGCGTGAAGCGGCGCGAAGGCAAGGTCGCCGACGTGACGCTGCGCGCCGAAGACGGCTTCGTCGAATCGGTGACGATGGAAGATGGCGAGGTGATCGCCGCCGATCTGTTCGTCGATTGCTCGGGGTTCCGCGGCCTGATCATCGAACAGGCGATGAAGACCGGCTACGAGACCTGGACGCACTGGCTGCCCTGCGATCGGGCGATGGCGGTGCCCTGCGCGCGCACCGAGCCGTTCACGCCCTATACCCGCTCGACCGCGCGGCCGGCAGGCTGGCAATGGCGCATCCCGCTCCAGCACCGCACCGGCAACGGCCATGTCTATTCGAGCGCGCATATGGACGATGCTGAGGCCGAAGCGTTGCTGCTCGCCAATCTCGACGGCGCGCAGATGGCCGAGCCCAACCGGATCCGCTTCGTCACCGGCAAGCGCAAGAAGATCTGGAACCGCAACTGCGTCGCGATCGGGCTCGCTTCCGGGTTCCTCGAGCCGCTCGAATCCACCAGCCTTCACCTCATCCAGTCGGCGATCATCCGGATGGTGCGGCTGCTGCCCGACAACGGCTTCGATCCCGCGACGATCGCGGAATTCAACCGCCAGACCGACTTCGAATATGAGCGGATCCGCGACTTCATCATCCTCCACTACAAGGCGACCGAGCGCGACGACACGCCCTTCTGGCGCTATTGCCGCGACATGGAGGTGCCCGACACGCTCCAGCGCAAGATCGACCTGTTCGCCGCCAATGGCCGCGTGTTCCGCGAGGATGACGAGCTCTTCACCGAAGAGAGCTGGATCCAGGTCTTCCTGGGCCAGGGCATCATTCCGCATGGCTATGATCCGCTGGCCGACATCAAGAGCGACGTCCAGGTCGCGCAATTCCTCGGCAATATCGAGAACGTCATCGGCAAGTGCGTCGACGTGATGCCGGCGCATGCCGATTTCGTCACCAAGACGTGCCCGGCCTAGCGGCCCTGGAGCTTGGCGAGCAACGCCCTGCGCATCTGCGCGACGTCCTGCGGCGAGGTCGCGCCCAGGATGCCGCGCGCTTCCGCGGGCAGATGCTCGCCGGGATCGCCATGGTCGAGGAAGACATAGTGATCGAACATCGCCTGCCATGCCCGGCGCTGGTCCGGCGGCAGCAGGCGCAGGCTCATCAGGCCGAACATCATCGCGTCCCAGGGCGACCCCGCGCCGGCGGGCGCCGCGTCCCACCAATAGTTCACCAGCATGCTGAACCGCGAGAGCGCCTCGACATGGTGATACCATTGATAGGGGATGTAGATCGCGTCCCCGGCCTCGAGCTCGGCGGCCTGCGCCGCCTCAAGCGCGTCGGCGAAGCGTGGGTAACGATCGAGATCGGGCGCGGTCAAATGCACCATGCTCACCTGCACGCCTGCCGGCGTGGGGTTGAACGGCCCCATATAGAGGTTGCCGACCTGCCCGGGCGGGAACAGGGTGAAGCGGCGGCGGCCAGCCGCGACGACGGCGATATTCTCCGACGGATCGTGATGGATCGCCACCTTGGCGGCATTGCCGATCCACAGCCGCGGCAGGATCGCGGGTGGCAGGATCGCCAGCCGGTTCGCGTCCGCAAAGCCGGGCACATGATCGCCGGCATTCAGCCCCTGCAGCGCAAGCGCATCGGGACGGTCCTTCTCCGCCTCGGCCGCCAGCGCATCGAGGAAATCGCCGAGGGGCGCCTGCCCTGCGATAAAGTTGCGGGTGCCGATCTCCGCACCGTAGTGGAACCGTCCTTCGATGTCCGCGGGCGCCCGCATGAACGGCACGGGGTTGGCCGTCGCCATCCCACGCAGATAGGCTGCGGGATCGGCGGCGCGGATGATCGGCCAGTCGCGGGCGATGCCCTTGAGCACCGCGGGTTCGGCGGCCGCGCGGATTTCCTGAAAGGCCGCGGGCGTGACATCGTGCCAGGTTCGAATGGGGGTCATGGTCGCAGGAGCGTATCAGTGCAGCCGAGAAGCGAGCAACCAAAGATCCGTGTCGACCGCGTCGGTGCCGAACAGGTGCCGGTGGTGGTGGTCGAGCATTTCTCACCGACGCCCGATCGCCTGATCGCCGAGGCCGAGACGCTCAACTTCACCGTGATGGGCGAATTCTATCCGGGCGTGCGCGCGCCGGTGACGCCGGCCTATTTCGAGGGATTGAATGCGATATTGACACCGGTCATGCGCGAGGTTTTTGGCGCGCGGGAGCGGATCGGTTTCGACCGCGCGCTCTATTCGCTGGCGGTCACGCCACCGGCTGACCTCACGCTCGCGCAGCGCATCCCGCATATCGACACGGTCGAGCAAGGCCGGATCGCGATCCTCCATTACCTGTCGCAGGCGCCGCATGGCGGCACAGCCTTCTATCGTCACCGCTCGACCGGGTTCGAGACGATCGATGCCGCGAGGCACCGCCCCTATCTGGACGCGCTGCGTGCCGATTTCGATGCGCAGGGTGAGCCCCTGCCCGCCTATATTCAGGGCGATACCGCGCTCTTCGAACAGACCGCGCGCTACGACGCGATATTCAACCGGGCGCTCATCTATCCGGGCAACCTGCTCCACTGCGCGGTCCTGCCCGATCCCGCCGCCCTGGCGAGCGACGTCCATAAGGGGCGGCTCACGGTGGCTAGCTTCCTGACGATATGCTGAGGAGAGAGACAATGCGGATCCTGGCCGGCCTGTGCATGCTCGCGCTTCCCGCCTGCACGCCGATGGAACGCCCGGCCGCGACGCCGGCCGCGCCGATGGTCGAGGCGTGGCTCACCTTGCCCGACCAGTCGCAGCTTCTGGCGCAGCAGCCCTCGCTCGCGCTAGAGGTGGGCGACAGCGGCCCCGCGGCGATCAAGGTCGATCCCGCGCAACGCTATCAGGAAATGGTGGGCTATGGCGCGGCGATCACCGATGCGTCGGCCTATCTCATCCAGAAGCGGATGACGGCGGCGCAGCGCAAGGCGCTGCTTGCCGAGCTGTTCGGTCCGACAGGCATCGGCCTGTCGTTCACCCGCATCACCATCGGCGCGTCCGACTTCTCGCGCACCCATTACAGCTATGACGACCGGCCCAAGGGCGAGACCGATCCGGAGCTGGCGCATTTCTCGATCGCGCCGGCCAGGACGGAGGTGCTGCCCACGGTCCGCGCCGCGCGCGCGATCAATCCGAAGCTCGCGCTGATGGTATCCCCCTGGAGCCCGCCGGGCTGGATGAAGACCACCGACTCGCTCGTCACCGGCACCTTGCGCGAGGATGCCTATCGGCCCTTCGCCGCCTATCTGCGCCGCACCGTCCAGGACTTCGCCGCCGAGGTCGGCGCCGTCGACTATCTCAGCATCCAGAACGAGCCCGATTTCGAGCCGGACAGCTATCCGGGCATGCGCCTCAGCGCCGCGCAGCGCGCCCGTGCGATCGCCCTGCTGGGCCCCGAACTCGCCCGCGTCGGTCTCGCCACGCGCATCCTCGACTGGGACCATAATTGGGACCTGCCCGAGCAGCCGCTCGGCGTGCTCGCCGATCCTGAAGCCGCGCGCCATGTCGCCGGTATCGCCTGGCACTGCTACAAGGGCGACATCGCCGCGCAGAGCCAGGTGCGCGACCGGTATCCCGAGAAGGACGTGTTCTTCACCGAATGCTCGGGCGGCGAATGGTCCAAGGCCTGGCCCGACAGCTGGGCCTGGACGGTCCGCACGCTGGTGATCGGCGCGCCGCGCCACTGGGCGCGCGGGGTGCTGCTGTGGAACCTCGCGCTCGACGAGAAATTCGGCCCGCATCTCGGCGGCTGCGACAATTGCCGCGGCGTGGTCGCGATCGACAACGCCACCGGCGCGGTGACGCGCAACCCCGAATATTATGCGCTCGGCCATGCGAGCAAGTTCGTCGCGCCCGGCGCGCGGCGGATCGCATCCGACAGCAAGGCCGATGGCGTCGAGACCGTCGCGTTCCGCAATCCCGACGGCACGCGTGTGCTTCTTGCCTTCAACGCGGGCGCGCAGCCGGCGGAGATGACCGTGCAATCCGAAGGACGCCATTTCAGCTATACGCTCGCGCCCAGCGCCGCCGTGACGTTCCGCTGGCCCGAGGTGCGATGACCGCGCGCCTGGTACGCAGCGACGCGGCGTTCGTGCCGGTCACTGCGCTGTTCTTCGCCTGGGGCTTCATCTGTGCGAACAACGATCCGCTGATCGCGGCGATGCGCATGATCTTCGACCTGAGCTATACCGAGGCGCTGTTCACGCAGATCGTCTCGTTCATCGCCTTCGCGACCATGGCGCTCCCCGCCGCGGCGCTGCTCGCCAGGATCGGTGCGCTGCGCACGATCTTCGCCGGGTTCGCGACGATGCTGGGCGGCTGCCTGCTGATCCAGCTCACCGCCTGGGTGCCGCAGTTCGGCATGGTGCTGGCCGGGCTGTTCGTGCTGGTGACCGGGATCGTCGCACTGCAGGTCGCCGCCAACCCGCTCGCCGCGGCGCTGGGGCCGAGCGAGCACAGCCATTATCGCCTCACGCTCGCGCATTCGTTCAATTCGCTCGGCGTGGTCTGCGGCGTGCATTTCGGCGCGGGGGTGGTCCTGGGGCAGGAAGGCCTGCGCGCGGGCGCTACCCAAGCCTCGGGGATCGCCGCGGTCACCCATGCCTTCCAGATCATCGCGCTGTTCGTGCTGGTCCTGCTGGTGCTGATCCTGTTCTTCCGGCGCAGGCTGGCCGACGCACACCTTCCCGATGCCGGCAGCGGACGCGTCGGGGACGCGCTGCGGTCGCCCTGGGCACTATCCGGCGCGGCGGCGATCGCGCTCTATGTCGGTGCCGAGGTGTCGATCGGCAGCCTGCTGATCCTCCATCTTGCCGCGCCGGGCACGCTGGGCCTGCCGCTGGCGGATGCCGGGGCCTATGTCGCCAATCTCTACTGGGGCGGCGCGCTTGTCGGGCGCTTCGCGGGGAGCTGGGCATTGCGCTTCGCGCCTGCGGGCAAGCTCCTGCTCCTGGCCGCCGCAAGCGCGGGAGCGCTTTGCGCCGCGGCACTCGTCCTCCCCGGGCCGGCGGGCGCCTGGTGCCTGCTGGCGGTCGGCCTGTGCAATTCGGTGATGTTCCCGACGATCTTCACGCTCACCCTGGAACGCTCCGACGCGCCTCCCGCGGCGGTATCGGGCCTGTTGTGCCTCGCCATCGGCGCGGGCGCGATCGTGCCGCTGCTCGCCGGCCAGGTCGCCGACCGTATCGGGCTAGCCTGGTCCTTCGCGGTGCCGATGCTCGGCTATACCGCGATCCTCGCCTTCGCGGCGGCGGTTTCCCGGCGCCGGGTCGTCAGAGGATGACCATCGCCACCGCCGCCGCCGCCATCACCGCGGTGGCCGCCCAGCCGAACAGGAGCAGCGGCAACGGCGCGGTGAATTCGGCCATGATAGCCTTGCGCGAGACGACCACCATCATCACCGCCATGATCGGCACCGCCACCACTCCGTTGATCACCGCACTCCAGAACAATGCCTTGATCGGATCGATGGGCGACCAGTCTATCGCGATCCCCAGCAGCATCGCGGTACCGATCACGGCATAGAAGCCGGGTGCGTCGGTAGGTTTCTTCTCGAGCCCGATCCGCCAGCCACGCGCCTCGCCGGCGGCATAAGCTGCGGAACCGGCGAGCACCGGAACCGCGAGCAGCCCGGTTCCGACGATGCCGAGCGCGAAGAGCAGGAAGGCGAATTGCCCGGCGACCGGTTTCAGTGCCTCGGCGGCGTCGGCCGCAGTGGCGATATCGGTCTTTCCCGCGGCGTTCAGTGTCGCCGCGGTGCCGATCATGATCGTCAACGCGACGATGTTCGAAACCGCCATTCCGACGAAGGTGTCGATGCGGATGCGGCCGAGCTCGCGGGGCGCCTGTTCCGGCGCCTCTTCCAGGGCATGCTCCTCGTCATGACCGTCGATCTCCTCCACCTCCTGGCTGCTCTGCCAGAAGAAGAGATAGGGGCTGATCGTGGTGCCGAAGATCGCGACGATCGTGGTGACAGCGCCGGCTCCCGCGATCGTCGGCACGACCATGCCCCTTGTCGCGGCCGCCCAGTCGACATGCACCATCAGCACCAGCGCGACATAGGCGAGCAGCACCAGCGTCAGCCATTTCAGGATCGCGGCGTAGCGGTGATAGGGCAGGAAGAGCTGCAGGAGCAGCGATCCCACCGCGAAGACGATGGTGAAGATATGCCCCCCGCCGCCCGCGACGAGCTCGGCGGCGTCTCCCATCGCAGCGAGATCCGCGCCGATATTGATCGTGTTGGCGATGAACAGCAGCACCACGAGCGCGGTCAGGATCCACTTCGGCAGGACCTCGCGCATGTTAGACGCGAGCCCCCGCCCTGTCACCCGCCCGATCCGCGCGCTGACCAATTGCACCGCAGTCATCAGCGGATAGGTGAGGATCATCGTCCATAGCAGCTGGAAACCGAACTGCGCGCCCGCCTGCGAATAGGTCGCAATGCCGCTGGGATCATCGTCGGCGGCGCCGGTGATCAGCCCGGGACCGAGCTGCTTGGTAAGCGACGGCTTGGGATCGGTGCGTTCGGTGTCCATCATTGCTCCTGATCGACCAGCGACCCAACATTCGCGTTGACCCATGTTAGCCCGAGGAACTTTGATTGCCAGTCATGCTTTAGTGGGAGGCAATCAGGGAGAATTTCCGTGGCCGAACAAAGCTATACCGACGCGATCGCGCTGTTGAAGGCCGATCATCGCAAGGTCGAGGAACTGTTCGAGCAGTTCGAAGGCGCGCGTAGTTCGGCATCGAAGCAGAAGATCGCCGACCAGATCTGCACCGAGCTCAAGATCCACACAATGATCGAGGAGGAAATCTTCTATCCGGCGTTTCGCGGCCGGATCGAAGACGACCTGATGGACGAGGCCTATGTCGAGCATGACGGCGCCAAGGTGCTGATCAACGACATCGTCGCCGGCGCGCCCGCGGACGATTTCTATGACGCCAAGGTCAAAGTGCTGTCCGAGGAGATCAAGCACCATGTCCATGAAGAGGAAATGCCGAGCGAGGGCATGTTCGCCCAGTGCCGCAAGACCGATGTCGATCTGGTCGCGCTGCGCGACGCGATGCTGGCGCGGAAGCAGGAACTGACGGCGCAGGCGCAGAGCGGTGGCCTGCCCCCGGCGAAACCGCTCGCGGTCAATCTGCAGCCCGCCTGACGCCCGACGGTCTAGCGCCTAAAAATTCCCGGTTACGGGACCATCGAGCCGCAAATCCTTGATGCTCGCGCTTCCGGAGTTGCGGAAACCCGTGATCCGATCGAGCGCGAAGGCACCGGCGCCCGACGGCACGCGGATCCGCGCGAAATCGGCATCCTGCACATCCTCCAGCCGGAACGCCGGGCGCGGATCGGGCGCGGCGACCGCGATCTCGACATTACTCATCTCCAGGCGGCGAGCATGCCGGACGAAGAAGCCGGTCGCAGGCAGATCGCCGAACATCGTCGCCTCGGGATAACCGAGCTCGTTCTCCGCCGGGCGGAGTGCTGCCATCGTCGCAGGCGCGCCGCCGACGTGGTGGAGATAGACGTCCGAAATGTGCACATCCTCGATCGGATGATCGATCAGGCCGGCGATGACCGAAGGCAGCAAGGTTGCGTTCGAGCTGACGATATTCTGGATCAGGATGCGCTTCATCGTGCCGATCGGCCGGCCGGCCGGCCCGCGCATCCGCTTGCCGAGCCGCAGGAACAGCGGCGCATCGACGATCCCGCGCATCGTGAGGTTGTTGACCGTGACGTCCTCGATCATCGCGCCGTCGACCGTCTCGAACGCGAGCCCGCGGCTGTCCTCGAAGATGCAGTTGGTGATGGTGATGTTGCGGAAGCCGCCATTGGTCTCCGTGCCGAACTTGATCCGGCCGTGGATCTTCGACGCGAAGTCGGCCGGCATCTTCTTCCAGCTGCCGTCGATCACCGATCCGATCTGATAATTGCCGGTAACGAAGCAGTTGGCAATCATCACGTTCTCGGTCACCCGCGCTTCGCCCAGCGCATAGCTGCTCTTCGGACAGATGGCGTCGTCATAGGGCGAGTTGACCGTGCAGTTGGTGACGCGGACATTCTTGCAGCAATCGATGTCGAAGCCGTCGCGATTGGTGTCGACCAGCAGATTGTCGATCGTGAGGTTGTCGACGCCGGTGGCGAGCAAAGCGAACCAGCCGCCCTCGAGGATTTTGAAGTCCCGCAGCGTGACGTTGCGGCACCATTTGAGCGCGATCGCCTTGTTGCCGGTGCCGGGACCGTTCGGATCCTTCAGCCAATTGTCCTTGCCGTCGCCGCGGCCCAGGCCCTTGCCCCAGATCAGACCCTGACCGGTGATCGCGATGTCGTGCAGCTTCTCGCCCCAGATCAGGCTGTTCTGCCAATGGCTGTGGCCGAAATCCTGGAAGTCGCGATAGGAAGCGTCGATCGGCTCGGCGAGGTCGTAGCCGGTGGTGCCGATGGGCGCCGCCGCCAGGATCACCGCGCCACTGTCGAGGTGGAGCGTGATGTTGCTCTTCAGGCGGATTGTGTAGCATGCATAGGTGCCCGCCGGGAAATAGACGGTGCCGCCCCCGCGCGCCGCAGCATATTCGATAGCGCGATTGATCGCCGGAGTGTCGATCGTCTTGCCGTCGCCCTTGGCACCAAACTGGCGGACATTGACCCAGCCGGCAACGTCCGGCGCCGCGAGCGCCGAGGCGAGGCCGGGCGTGAAGGTGGCGAGAGCGGCGGCGCCGACCGCGCCCCCGAGGAGCATCGAACGACGATCCAGCATCATGTGCACCCCTTGACCGATTGGTTGAACGGCAAAGGAGCGGCCACGCCTGGTGGCGCAGCCGCTCCGCTATGCCCTTATTAGAACTTGAGCGTGGCGCCGAAGAAGAATTCGGTGCCGAGCACGTCGTAAGTCGCCGAATAGGTGTTAGCGTTCGGGCCCTGGGTGGTCACCGGCGGCATCTTGCCGGTGATGTTGTTCGCACCGCCGAACAGCTCGATGCCCTTGGTCATGTCATAGTTGAACGAGAGATCGAAATAGTTCTGCGCGGGCAGCTTCGGATAGACGATGTTCGACAGCGACGGCGTCGAGGCCGAACCCTGCCGCGACGGGACGATGTAGCGGTCGGTCGTTACACCGCCGAGATAGCGGTGGCGCAGGCTGAGGCTGAGCTGGTCCAGGTTCCAGGTGACGCGGGTCGTGCCGCGCCAGTTCGGAAGCGGCTGGCCGCAGGTCGGGCCGAACGAACCGGCGCAATAGTTTTTGAGGTTCGGCAGCGCCTCGACCGGGGTCGAGGTGAAGTCATAGAGATAGGTGAAGTTGCTGCTGAGATCGAACGAACTGCGCTCCGCGAGGCCCGGGAAACCGAAGCCGACGTCGAAGTGGTAGCGCGCCGCGAAATCGACGCCCGACGTCTGCAGCGCACCGGTGTTCGCGTTGAGCACCTTGACGGTATAGGGATCGTTGATCTCACCCGTGGTCGGGCTGCGCATGACCGCCCGGCAGAACTCGCTGTTCGCATCCTGGATGGTGTAATAGCACAGGTTGAGCGTGTTCTGGACGCCACCGCCAAGCTGCGAGATCGCGCCGTTCAGCTTGATGTTGAAATAGTCGACGCTGACATAGAGGCGCGGTGCGAAGCGCGGCGTGAAGACCACGCCTGCGGTATAGGTATTCGACTTCTCCGCACCCAGGTTCGGATTGCCACCCGAGTCCGACGGGAAGATGCTGTTCGGCTGAACGCTGGCCGCGAACACCTGTGAGGCAGGCACGCCGGTGGCTACGCAGACGGCACGGACCGCGGCGGTCTGCTGCGAGATCGGAGCACGGCTAGAGCAGGGGTCGATCGCCGCACCCACGGTGCGGGTCGTGCCGCCGAACAGCTCGTTGACGTTCGGCGCGCGGATCGAGCGCTGATATTGGGCGCGGAACGCGATGTCCGGGCTCACCCTCCAGTCGATGCCACCCAGATAGGTCCACTGGCCGCCGATGCCCTGGAGATTATAGTCCGAATAGCGGAAGCCGCCGTTCAGCACGAGGCTGTCGATGAAGGGCGTGTTGTGGATCAACGGCACGCGCGCTTCGCCGAAGATCTCCTTGACGGTCGTGCTGCCCTGGGTCGGCAGGCCGGGGTTGAAGCCGGCGACGTCGCCCGACGCCAGGAACGAGTCCGGCGTGAAGGTCGCGCTGGTCTTGCGCCATTCGGTGCCGAACGAGAAGCCGACCGGACCGGCCGGAAGCTTGAACAGGTCGCCGGTGATGCTGCCCTGTGCCACTTCCTGCGTCGCGACCGTCGAGTTGGTCGCGCTGATCGAAATCGCCTTTACGCATGCATCGGAGACGTTCGCGCCGAAGATGTTGCAGACCGGTGCCGCACCGCCGACCGAGAGCAGGTTCGCCTGCAGACGGCTGCGCGAGATCGCGTTCTGGAGCAGCAGCGTGTCTTCGCTGCGCGAATAGGTGTAGTAGACGTCGAACTTCAGGTTGCTCAGCACATTGTCCGACACGCTGCCGATGTTGCCGCGAAGGCCCCAGGCGCCGCGGAACACGTTGCGGCGCTCGCTGGCCAGACGCGGGCCAACCTCGACATAGCGGCGGCCGGCGGTGACGAGAGCCAGACCGTCGCCCGGGTTGTTGGTGTAGCTCGCGGTGCCGGCAGTGACCGTCGTCGGTCCGGTCTCGGCGAGATCGAGCTGGCGGAACACCTCCTGCAGTTGCGGGGTCAGATAGGGATTGTTGATGTTGAAGAGCGTCGGCGAGCCGACATTCGTCGGCGCGAGGCGCGCATTCACGGTGTTCCGCGAGAAATGCAGCTCCATATAGCCGGTGATGTTGTCGGTGAAATCATAGTGGCCGAAGCTGTTGATCATCCAGCGTTCCTGCGGCTGGATGAGGTAGTTGTCTGGCCCGAGGTTGAAATCGTCCTGCGGGGTCAGCGCCGGACGCGCCGCGGTGCCCTGATCGTTGAAGGTGAAGCCGCGCGAACCGAGCGAACCGAGGCCGGCCGCCGCATAGGCCGCGTTGAGCGCCGCATTGGTGCCGCCGAATGCCGGGATACCCGAGAAGCGGCCATTGGGGATGTCGCCGCTGCCGCTGGCGATGAAGCCGAGCTGGCCGCCGGCCTGGGTGCAAGTCTGGCCCGCCGGGATCGCGAAAGGCGTGCCGGCATGGTTGGAATTGCCCGAGCCCGGGACGATGCAGCCGTCGGACAGCGAGTCATAGGCAAAGTCGCCGCGCTGTCCGCGCGTGATCGAGCCGCGCTTCAGATAGTTGCCCGAGACGACGATGTTGCCGCGGCCTTCGGAGAAATTGCCGCCCATGGTCAGGTCGAAATTATAGACCGGGGTGCCGGTCGGCTGGTCGATATTGACCTGGCCGCGCGCTTCGACGCCTTCGAAATCGTCGCGCATAATGAAGTTGACGACGCCGGTGATCGCGTCCGAGCCATAGACCGCCGACGAGCCGCCGGTGACGATCTCGGTACGGGCGATCAGCGACGACGGAATGGTGTTGAGGTCGACGACCTGCTCTGGGCCGTAGATTGCGAAGCGGCGGCCGTTGACGAGCACGAGGTTACGGTTCGAGCCGAAGCCGCGAAGATTGACGTCGGCGAAGCCGCCGGGGACGGTGTTCGACGTCGCGGTGCCGAACTGCGAGCCGACCGCCTGGGGCAGCTGCGCCAGCGTCTTCTCGATATTGACGTTGCCCGAAAGCTTGATGTCGTCCTGGTTGACGACGTTCACCGGCGTCGTCGCGTCAAAGCCGTTGCGCGCGATGCGCGAGCCGGTGACGATGATCTCGGGTGCGTCGGCCTGGTCGGTCGCGTCGGCCGCAGGAGCTTCCTGAGGCACCGCCGCAGCGGTGTCCGCCTGCGGGGCGGTCTGCGCATGCGCTGCCTGCGACGCGAGGCCGAGCGCCAGAAGCGTGGTTCCGCACAGGAAACGCGCACGCCGGCCCGTCATGAAGTTCGCCATCAATCCTCTCCCTTTAATCACCGTCTCTACAGCCGCCCCTCGGGCTTCAGGCTGCGACCTGCGGTGCATGATCCATGAACAGCAGAAATGTTAGCGCTAACATTTCTCGGTATAAAAATACCACATGCTGGAAACAGAACATAATAAATGAGAACAGGTGCGTCAATTGGTAAATTATGGCGTCACCCGGCCGGAGTTATTTAATGCATTTCCAATGACTTACGCGTAAACCGATATCTGCTCTCCAGCACCTTACGCGAGCGAGACTCGATCACCTGTTGCGTTAGCGCTCCCATGATGCTCGGCTGCCAATGATCGTTTGACGAAAACAATCTCATCAAATACCATTTACTCCCACAATGTGGGATTAAAGCGATTGGAGCTGTAGATTCGCGCTGCGGGGTCACGGGCTGGTCGCTGAGGATGTTACCGGTAGCAACCGGAAGCAGGGAGAGAAGAGCTTGTCACAATCGTCCCCGACCAAGCCTGGCGAGGCGCCGCTTGCGATCCCGGTCTATCCGCAGGGCTCCGAAACCGCGATATCCCGCCGAACCCAGCCAATCGAGGAGACGATGTCGTGACTGCCAACCCCCTTCTGGGCGTCGTCTTCCACTGGCTCGGCGGCCTCGCCTCGGCGAGCTTCTATGTTCCTTATCGCGGCGTGAAGCGCTGGTCCTGGGAGATCTACTGGCTCACCGGCGGGATCTTCTCCTGGCTGCTGGCGCCGTGGTTCTTTGCCTCGATCCAGACCAACGACCTGCTCGGCGTGCTTTCCCGCGCACCGACGCCCACCTTGGTATGGCCGGTGATCTTCGGCATGCTCTGGGGGTTCGGCGGACTCACCTACGGCCTCACCATGCGCTATCTCGGTCTGTCGCTCGGCATGGCGGTGGTGCTGGGGTTGTGCACCGTGTTCGGCACGCTGATCCCACCGATCTTCCAGGGCGATTTCGCGGCAAAGCTGCTCGACAGCCCCAGCGGCAACATCATCCTGCTCGGCCTGGCGGTGACGCTGGCGGGCATCATCGTCGTCGCCCTGGCCGGCGCGCGCAAGGACGCCGCGCTTTCACCCGAGCAGAAGGCCGCGGCGATCGCCGAGTTCGATTTCCGCAAAGGCGTCGCGGTCGCGGTCTTCTCCGGCGTCATGTCGTCCTGCTTCGCGTTCGGCTTGGCAGCGGGCGAGCCGATCAAGGCGATCTCCGCCGCCGCGGGCACCGGTCCGCTCTGGACAGGCCTGCCGATCCTCTGCCTTGTCATGTTCGGTGGACTGATCACCAACGCCATCTGGTGCGCCTGGCTGATTCTCAAGAACCGCAGCGCGGGTCAGTGGGTCGGGCGGAGTGCCGAGAGCACCGCAGCCCGTCCGCCGATGGTGGCCAACTATCTGCTCTGCGCGGTCGCGGGCACCGCCTGGTATTTCCAGTTCTTCTTCTACACGATGGGCGAGAGCCAGATGGGACGCTTCGGCTTCTCGTCCTGGACCCTCCACATGGCATCGATCATCATCTTCGGCACGCTCTGGGGCTTCGCCTTCAAGGAGTGGAAGGACGCAGCAACGCGGGTGCGGGCGATGGTATGGGCAGGCGTCGGCCTGCTCGTCTTCGCCACAGTGATCATCGGCTACGGCAACATGCTGGCGGCATGATGATGATGCGCGTAGCCCTGATCCTTGCCGCTGCCCTGACACTGGCCGACCCTGCCGCAGCGCAACAAACCTATACCAACCCGATCCTCTACGCAGATTATTCGGACCCCGACATCATCCGCGTCGGCAAGGACTATTACCTTGTCTCGTCGAGCTTCCACTTCTCGCCGGGCATCCCGGTGCTCCATTCGCGCGACCTGGTGCATTGGAGCATCATCGGCCATGTCCTGCTCAAGCTGCCCTTCGCCCGTGAATATGACATGCCGGGGCCGCACACGCTCGACGACACGATCTCGAAGCCGATCGGTGGCACCAAATATGCCAGCGGCGTCTGGGCGCCGAGCATCCGCTTCCATGACGGCCTGTTCTTCGTCTATTTCCCCACACCCGACGAAGGCATCTTTGTCGCCACCGCCAAGCGACCCGAAGGCCCATGGAGCGCACCGGTCCAGCTGATCGCCGGCCCCGGGCTCGAAGACCCCTGCCCGTTCTGGGACGAGGACGGCACCGCCTGGCTCGTCCATTCCAAGCTCGGCGCCGGCCCACTGATCCTCCACCGCATGTCGGCGGACGGCATGAAGGTCCTCGACGAGGGCAAGCTGATCGTCGAGGACAAGATCAACCTCCCGGTGCTCGAAGGGCCCAAGCTCTACAAGCGGAACGGCTGGTACTACATCTTCGCGCCGATCGGCGGGGTCGAGCGCGGCAGCCAGGCGGTGGGTCGCGCGCGCAAGATCACCGGGCCCTATGAGTGGCGCACCGTGCTCGAGCCCGGCACCACGCCGATCCAGGGCCCGCACCAGGGCGGCTGGATCGAGACGCCCTCGGGCCAGGGCTGGTTCGCGCATTTCAATTCTACCGGCGCATTCGGCCGCATCGTCCATCTCCAGCCGGTGAAATGGGTCGACGACTGGCCGATCATGGGCCGTCAGATGCCGGATCGCTTCGCAGGACAGCCCGTGCTCAGCTATCCCATTCCCGATACCGGCAGCCCGCCGACCGACGAACGCCTCCAGGATTCGGACGAGTTCGCCGACGCGAAGCTCGGCCTGCAATGGTCGTGGAATCACAATCCCGACGACAGCGCCTGGAGCCTGACCGCCCGCCCCGGCTGGATGCGCCTCGATGCCCTGCCCGCCGAGCATCTCGTCAATGCGCGCAACACGCTGACCCAGATCCTGCAGGGCCCGCATGCGCGATTCACCGTCCGGGTCGATGCAAGCCGCATGGCCGACGGCCAGCGCGCAGGCCTGACCCTGTTCGGCGTCCGCCCGAGCTGGGTCGGTCTGGTGCGCACCCAGGGCAGGACCCGCGTCACCTTCGCATCCGAAGGCGTCGAGACTCCCGGCCCCGAACTGACCAGCGCCACGGTCGACCTGCGCGCCGATGTCGGCGAGGACCAGACCGTGCGCTACGCCTATAGCCTCGACGGCGGCCGCAGCTTCAAGCCGGTCGGCGAGCCGACCTGGCTGGCGCGTTTCTCGTGGTGGAAGGGCTCGCGCCCAGGCCTCTTCTCGTTCAATCGCGGCGGACAGGGCGGGTCGATCGATATCGACTGGTTCCATGTCGACCGTTCGGACAATGCGCGCTGATGGATCGCCGTATGTTTCTCGCCGGCACCGCCGCGACGCTCGCCACCCTGCCCTATGCCCAGCGTGCGCTGGCCGAGGACGCCGTCGACGCGGCGCCCGTCTTCGTCACCGGCAATGCGCGATGGCAGGCGGCCTATGACAAGGCGCTCACGGTGCTCGCCGGCAACGTCCAGACCATGCCCTATGTCAGCAAGCCTGTGCTGATCGAGGGATCGGTCTACAAGGGCATCTGGCAGGAATGCGGCCCGCACGAGTCACTGGTCTATCGCAAATTCCGCCCGGATGTGGCGCGCAACAGCCACATGACCTTTTTCGAGCTGCAGCGCGCCGACGGCCAGTTGCCGGCGAACAACAAGATCGCCGAGACCGGTTTCGGCCAGATCCAGATGGTGGTGCCGATCGCCGCTACGGCCTGGGAGCTTGCCCGCGCGACCGGCGATTCCGAGCTGCTCGAGGCCACCTATCGCGCCTGCTCCGCCTGGGACCGTTGGTTGATGCGCTATCGCAACACGCGCGGCACCGGGCTGATCGAGGGTTTCTGCACCTACGACACCGGGCACGACAACAGCCCGCGCTGGGCGGGCATGCCTAACCAATGCCCCAACAAGAATGCGCGCGCGCATCATCCGATCGCGTCGCTGCCCCGGCTTTGCCCAGACCTATCGGCGACCATCTATGGTGCCCGCCGCGCGCTCTCGGAGATGGCACGGGCACTGGGAAGGCGCGTCGATGCGGATCACTGGGCCGAGGAAGCGGCGCGGATCCGCGCGCTCATCCTGGACAAGCTCTACGTCCCCGAGGACGCCGCTTTCTACGACCTCGACAATGAGAACAAATTCGTCCGCGTCCGCTCGGACATCCTCAGCCGGGTATGCGGCGAGCATGTCGTCGACCAGAAGATGTTCGACACGCTGTGGAAGCGCCAGCTCCACAATTCCAAGGCATTCTGGGGCCGCTTCCCGCTCTCCTCGATCGCGATGGACGACCCGACCTTTGTCAGGCCGATCCCCGCGAACAGCTGGGGCGGCGCGTCGCAGGCACTGACCGCGCTGCGTGCGGGCCGCTGGCTCGATCACTATAACCGTTCGGCCGAATTCTCGGTGATGATGGGCCAGTGGTGCGAGGCGATCCAGGCCGACATGACCTTCCGCCAGCAGATCGATCCCGCGACCGGCGCCTTCACCGCCGGCGAGGATCATCCCGACTATTCGCCGACCGCGCTGGTGATGGTCGATTATAGCTGGCGCCTGATGGGCGTATGCGAGGAAGCGGAAGCGCTCCACTGGAACGCACGGCCACGCCACTCGGCGGCCATGGGCGCCCGATTCGAAACGCGTACCGACGACGGCGCCAGCGTGACGATGGTCTATGCGAATGGCGGCGCCGACCTCCAGCTCGCGGGCACGCCGATTGGGCGGATCGAGGCCGGCGCGGCCCGGCTGGTCACCGACAAGGCGGGCAAGCCGGCTTATCTGGTGGGGATCGACCCGGCCGACCAGCGGATCACGCTGACCCTGCCCGGCCGCAAGCCGCGCAAGCTGACCCTGTCGGCAAACCAGCGCGTCCTGGTCTGATCAGCGCAGCGCGACGTCCGCCGTCACCGAGAGCCCGGCACGCAGGCGCTGGGCGAGCGGCTGGCCCGGATCGATGCGGATGCGCACGCCCACGCGCTGGACGATCTTGGTGAAGTTGCCCGAGCCGGGCTCGAACGGCAGCAGCGCGAACTCGGCACCCGATGCGGGCGCGAAGCTCTCGACATGGCCCTTCAGCGTTTCGCCATCCAGCGCGTCGACATGCACGATCGCTTCCTGGCCGGGGAGCATCCTGTGCGTCTGCGTCTCCTTGAAATTGGCGACGACATAGAGGCCGGTCGCCGGCACCAGGGTCAGCAGGCGCGTGCCGGGCTGGACATAGTCGCCCATCTGCACCTGGCGATTGCCGACGATGCCGTCGATCGGCGCGAGGACCACTGCGTGATCGCGATCCTGCCGCGCGAGATCCAGCGCGGCGCGAGCACGCGCCTCGACAGCTTGCGCCTTGGCGAGCTGCGCCTCGAGCACCGGGCGGCGCGCCAGCGTCACCTCGACCTGGCGCGACGCGGTATCGCGGTCGGCGCGCGTGCGGTCGAGCGCGGAGGCGGCGCCCACCGCGGTCGCGCGCATCCGCTCGACATCGCGGCGCGTGGCGAAGCCCTGAGCGGAGAGCGCCTCGTACCGTGCGCGATCGGCGTCGGCGCGGGCATATTCGGCGTCGGCCGAGCTGATATTGGTCTGCACCGCGCGCACGCCCGCGATCGCGAGCTGCCGATCGGCACCCAGCGCGGCAAGTGCGGCGCGCGCGTCCGCAACGCCGGCCGTGGCGTCGGCCAAGTCCGCTTCGGCCGCCGCGACGCGCGCATTGAAATCGCGCATGTCGATCCGCACAAGCGGCTGGCCTGCATGGACGAGCTGATTGTCCTGGACCAGCACATCGGTCACCAACCCGCCCACCTTGGGCGCGACCGTGCTGCTGTCCGCTTTCACATAGGCATTGTCGGTCGTCTCGCTGGTGCGCGGCGACAACAACCAGACGACTCCTGCCACGGCGATCAGCACGGCGACGATACCCGCGATCAGCGGGTTGCGCGAAACGCGGAGGCGCCGCTTGGGAACGGCCGTCTCGGTATGGATCATGGCGGGAGCGTTCATTTGGAGATCACCAGCAAAGTTGATGTGGCGGACGCAATCAGGCGGTCTTCGGAATCGGTTATCCTGGCCTCGGCAAAGGCGACGCGGCGCCCGATCGAAAGCACGGTGCCGACCGCGCGGACCTTGCCCGTCGCGGGCGTCATCGCGCGGTGATAGGCCACCTTGAGTTCGAGCGTGGTATAAGTCTGCCCCGCTGCGAGCCGCGAATGGGTCGCGATGCCGCAGGCGGAATCGAGCAAAGTCGCGGCATAGCCGCCATGGATCGTGCCGAGCGGGTTGAGGCTGCGCGCATCGGGATCGCCTTCGAACACCGCGCGCCCTTCCTCGACCTCGACCAGCGAGATGCCGAGCGTGCGGCCGATCGGCGGCTGCGCATCGGTCGCCAGCATGTGGCGGAGCTGCTCGATGCCGCTGATCGGCGGTTCCTGATCGCTCATGCCGCGCCTCCTAGCCCGAAGCGCGCCACCACCGACGCGTGCGCGTTCGCCAGGATCGCGTCCGATTGCTTGCTATCGGCGACGGCGCGGGCAAGCGCGACCGCGCCGACCAGTTCCGCGACCAGCGAGCCGGCACCGCGCTCGGGCTCCGCATATCCGATCAGCCTGAGCTTCTCCGCCACGCGCCCTGTGAGCCCGGCGACGCCCTGGCCGAAGCGGATGCGCGCGTCGGCATCGCCGCGCGCGAGATCACCCGAGAGCGAGGGCAGCGGACAGCCGCGATCGCGCGCGTCGCGGTGGACCGCCGACAGATAGAAATCGACATAGCTGCGCAGCGCCGTGCGCGGATCGGCATCGGCCGCGGTCCGCTCGAACCGGGCACGCGCATCGTCGAACATTGCGTCGAGCGCGGCCGCGACCAGCGCGTCCTTCGATTTGAAATGGGCATAGAAGCCGCCATGCGTCAGGCCAGCCCGTGCCATGATCGCGGCAACGCCGATCCCGCCGGGGCCCTTGGCGCGGATCTCGCGCGCAGCTTCCTTCAGGACCCGCGCCCGCGTCTGCTCCTTGTGATCCTCGCCATAGCGCATGGGCTTGTAGACTCCGTTTATATGACACACATAATATAAAGAACGATGGAGTCGAATTTCAATGGCTGAATCCACGGCTCCCGCGGCGGCGGTCGCGCCGATCGACCCGATGGCGCTGCCCGATCGGACGAAGTTCCTGATCTTCGGGATCATGGCGTTCGGCCAGTTCATGGCCCTCATCGACATCCAGATCGTCGCCGCCTCCCTAAACGAGGTGCAGGCCGGGCTCTCCGCCGGACCCGACGAGATCTCCTGGGTGCAGACCGCTTATCTGATGGCGGAGCTGGTGATGATCCCCTTCTCCGCTTTCCTGGCACAGGCGCTGTCGACGCGTTGGCTGTTCGCGCTCTCAGCGGGTCTCTTCACGGTATCGAGCGCGCTGTGCGGGCTCGCCTGGAACATCGAATCGATGATCCTGTTCCGCGCGATCCAGGGCTTTGTCGGCGGCGCGATGGTGCCGACCGTGTTCGCCACCGGCTTCGCGATGTTCTCCGGCAAGCAGCGCGCGATGATCCCGGCGATCCTCGGCATGGTCTCGGTGCTCGCGCCCACGCTGGGGCCGACGGTCGGCGGCTGGATCACCGATGCCTGGACCTGGCGTTGGGTCTTCTACGTCAACGTCTTGCCGGGCGCACTAGTGACCCTGCTCGCGATCTTCGTGATCCGCGTCGACCGGCCCAACCTCGCAATGCTCAAGCGGATCGACTGGGTCCATCTGGGGTCGATGGCGGTGTTCCTGGGCGGGCTCGAGTATGTGCTGGAGGAAGGCCCCAAGAACGACTGGTTCAGCGACAGCGGCATCGCGATCGGAGCCTGGGTGTCGCTGGTGGCATTCGTGCTGTTCCTCGAGCGCTCGTTCCGGTCGAGCTCGCCCATCGTGCGGCTCAGCCCGTTCGCCAAGCCGACCTTCGCCTTCGCCTGCATCTTCAACCTGGTGATCGGCTTCGGCCTCTATGCCGGCACCTATCTCGTCCCGCTCTTTCTCGGCCGGGTACGCGGCTACAATGCCAGCGAGATCGGCACGACCGTGTTCATCGCCGGAATCGCGCAATTGATGGGCGTGCCGATCGCGGCCGCCCTGTCACAGCGTGTCGACCAGCGCATCGTCATCGCCGTGGGCCTTGCCCTGTTCGCCTTCGGCCTCTGGCTCTTCTCCGCGATGACCCCCGAATGGGGCTTCCAGGCGCTGCTCTGGCCGCAGCTGGTGCGCAGCTTCGCGATCATGCTGTGCATCGTGCCCAGCGTCGGGCTCGCGCTGAACAGTTTTGCCGGACCAGAGCTACGGTACGCCTCGGGCCTGTTCAACCTGATGCGCAACCTGGGCGGCGCGATCGGCATCGCCGTCACCACCACCTGGCTGCAGGACATGAGCCGGCTCCACACGCTCCGCCTCGCCGAGGCGCTGGGCAACGCGCCGCGCGCCGCCACCGATGCGATGGCCGGCCTCGTCCATCACGTAGGAGAGATCACCCCCGATCCCGCCCATGCGTTGCTGACCGCGCAGGCGATGATGGGGCGCATCGTGGGACGCGAGGCGCTCACGCTCGCCTTTGACGACGTGTTCCGGCTGATGGCCTGGCTGTTCGTCGCCGCGCTGGTGCTCGTGCCGCTATGTCGCCCGCCGAAACAAGCGACTTCAGCGCCGGTCGAGGCGCACTAGGGCGCGTTCAATCGGGCGCATAGTCGCCCACCAGCGCGAGCAGTTCGACGAAGTTGAGCGACCATTGCGCGGCGTTGTTCGTCGTGAGCCCCGGTATCTCGCTGCGCGTCTCCAGCGCGGCGGGACCCGGTACCTCGCGCGTCGGCGCGAACAGCGACTCCTTCATCGCCCCGCCCCGCCCGTGCAGCAGCTCGGTCCAGGCACGCCGAGCCAACGCAGGATCCTTCTTCTTCCATGCGGCATAGGCGGTCATCCGCGCATACCAGACCGTGGTGTAGAGCTTGTCCGCGCCGAACAGCGGATTGAGCGCGCCCGGCCCCAGCGCCTTCACGCGTTCGGGCTCGGGCAAATTGTAATTCTCGCCGAAGCGCACCAGCGCTGCATCCCATTGGGGCACGTCGAGCAGCGTATCGAGCTCGAACAGCACCTGGGCGCCGCCGAACAGCATCGTCAGCAGGTAATAGACCTTGAAGTGATAGCCGATGTCGAAGAGCTGGCCGGTGGCTGGATCATAGCCCATCGGCGGGCCCGAGAAGAGCCCGTCGGGCATGTTGGCGAGCGCCTTCAGCCCCTTGAGGATGCGGTCGCGCCACTTGGTGTCGCCGGTCCGCTCCCATTCGGTCATCCAGTTGCCCGCAAAGGCGAACCAGTCGGGTCCGCTGCGCGCGATCGCGGGATAGCGCGACGGCTCCATGATCTTCCGCACCGGACTTATCCTGGCGATCACCTGATCGGAATCGACCACGAAGCGCATCAGGTCACCGGTGCGCTCGTCCGCCGTCAGATAGTGGAGGAAGCGGCGCAGCGGCGCCATGCTGATCCGCGGCTCCTTGGCGCTGTCGCCCCAGTGGCGCACGCCGTGGCGCGTGCCGAGCTTCGCGTAGGGCCCGAGATGGTAGAAATCGACCTCGCTGGTATGGCGGGTCATCGCCTCCGCCATGCGGAACCGCTTCGCATCGCCCGAGCGGAGGAACGCGGTCCAGAGCCAGAGGTCCGACCCCATCTCGCTATTGTCCCACGCATAGCCCCCGACATCGTAGCGCCAGGCATGACGATCATCGTCATAGCTGTGCATGATGTCGCCATAGTCCCAGAAGCCGTACCAGTCGCGCTGCTCGACCTCGTGCTGGTAGAAGTCCAGCAGCCGGTCATACTGATCCTCGAGCTTCGCCTTCCCGGGCGAGGAGCGATCGGGCAGGCTCCAGATGCCGAACACGCCGGTAGCGTGGAGATGCTCGGGCGATGCAGCGAGCAGCGGTGGTTCGCGGAGTATGCCGGCAAGCGCGACCAGTTCGGCGCGCGGCGGCGTCGCGTCCTGCAGCCATAGAAAGACCTCGGTGGTCCGCCCTATGCCGGTCGCGGTCGCATAGGCGGGCTCGTAATCCTCATACTGGATGTCAAGACCGTGCGCGGTATCGCTGTAATGGCGCAGGTCCATCGCACCGCCGTCGGGCGACCAGAACCACAGCGTAACCGTTGCGGCATCGCCGTCCGCGCCATTGATCTCGATCGCGCCGGGGCTGCGCTGCCAGAAGTCGCGCGTACCCAGCGCCACGCCGCCCGATATGCCACCGACATAGGCTAACCCGCTCGCCCGGCCGCCATGATCGGCCTTGATCCAGGCAAGCCCCGGCTTGCGCCGCTTGGTGATCGCGAACTGACCCGATCCGCCCTGGAACAGCTTGAAGTCGCCGAAGCTCGGCACCGTGAGAAGTTGCTCGCGGATCTTGTCGTCCATTTCGCCGAGCGCGGGAACGGGCTTGCCGTCGAGCTGGTCCTTGAACCGTCCGGCAAGCGCGAACAGCCCCGGCTGCCAGCCCGGCAGGTTGCGCACCGCCTCGCCGAACACGCCCTCGCCCTCCCCGACGAAGCGGACATGGCGATTGTGGAGGTCGTCGCGCATCGGCACGTCGAAGCGGACGCCGAGGCCGGAGAGGAAGTCCTTTGTGCCATCGCCGTCGAACGCGAAGCTATGGACCAGCCGCAGCATCCGGCCATCGCCATGCACCGCCAGCCGCAGCGTGAACGGAAGCCAATCGCGGCCCTCCCCGCGATGCACGCCTTCGATCCGCACCACGGCGCGGACCGGCCCGCGCTGCTCGACCACCACCGTCTGCACGAGGCTCTCGAAGCTTTGGATCCGCGTGTTTGTGGCTTCCGGCGCATCGTGGCGCAACGCGACCAGCCGCCCGTTGCGCAGCGTCTCGCGCCCGCTCAGCGTCGCGCTGGCGATCACTGCCGGACCGCTCCTGGGGATTATATATTCGGCCGGACCCGACCGGATCACGACCGCGTCGGCACGTTCGCGCACCGAGACCGGTGCCGCGGGGAGCACAGGCTTGCCCGGAGCAACGCGTAGCCCCTCTGCCGGCAACCGTCCGGATGCCGCATGGCCCGTCCATTTGACCGACCCGTCCGGCCAATAGGCCAAAGTCCAGCTCTGCAGCGGCACACCGCCATCGGCGGCCAAGGCAGTCCCTTCGCGCAGCGTCCCACGCGGCCAGGGAATGCCCCAGGTCAGCGCGAAATCGCCCTTTGGCGCCTCGCCACCCAGCCATCGCAGGGCAATTGGCTCCGCGCGGGCAGGTGCAGCAGCGATCGAAGGCGCAGCACCGGCCGCGAGGAGGCCTCCGGCCGTCAGCTTGACCGCGTCGCGGCGAGAGAATGCGATCTCGTCTGGCATCTGACCTCACCTTGCGAAAAGGACAGCCGGGGCGCGCTATCTGACCCGAGAAGTGGCGCGTCCCCGGCCAAGGGGGGAGGTTCGGTTACAGGTCCCGATCGACGGGCACCGGCACGATCACCAGCGACAGCGTCCTGCCGTCGGTCATCATGCCGGACTGGAGCAGGATACGGGTGCCGTCCGGGCTGAAGCTCGGATGGGCGTGGTCAGGCCGCATGCGATGGCCCGCGGTGAGCAAGGTGCGCTTGCCGGTACGGCGGTTGATCAGATGGACGTTACCGTCGAAATCATCGCCCGCGGCCCAATGCCCGTCATAGGTGACGCCATTGTGCCAATATCCGCCAGTGTTGGACTCGTCCTGCGGGATGTTGACGCTATTGAGGTACTTCAGCTCGCTGCGCGTGACGGTCGTACTGTCGGTCTGGCCGAGATTCTCGACGCGGCCGTCGCGCAACGACACCACCATGATGCCCGAGGGCCGCTGGCGTAGCTTCATCGTGTGGCCCATCAGGTTGAAGATGACATGATCGGCGTCGGCGAACTGCTCGTGCGTCACCCAGTCGTCCGGCCCCTCGACATAGACCGGGCGATTGCCGGTGCCGTCGCCGTTTACCAGCCACATGCGCTGATCGGCGTCGCCGCCAGTCTCGTGACAATACATGATCTCGCCCGGCTTGAGCGGATTGGCCTGGAGATGGCCGATCAGCCAGGGCGTCTTGAGGATCGTCTTGGTCGCGCCGGTGGCGATGTTCACCGCGCGGATGCCGCTCGGCACCTGCGGCGCCAGCGCGCCGGGCGCGCGCGATGGCTCCTTGCGCACGGTGAAGCTGACATAGGCGGTCTTCTCGTCGGCATCGAGGCCGAAGCCCTGCGTGACCGATCCGTCCTTGGGCATGGTCGCGACGACGCGCTCATAGCCTTGCGCGCGCATCTGGCCGCGCGCGGAATCCGCCAGCAGCGGTCCCAGGTCGATCTCGACCAGCTCGGCGGCCCCCTCAGCCGGTTGGCGCGTATAATAGACCTTGTTCGAGAGTCGCGCGACGTTGAGCCCGCCGGTGTTCACGCCCGGGCTGTCGGTGATCTGGACGATGTCGCCGGTGATCTCGTTGACGACGAATGCCTGTGGTGTGCCCGATGCGGCGCGGTTCGACGAGCGGAACACGATCCAGTTGCCGTCCATCGTCCATTGCCGATGCGTCGGGTAGATCTTGGAATCGCTGGAAATGCCCGAGGTCAGGATTTTGAGTGGTGCGCCGGTCGTCCGGTCAACAACGGTGCGCATCTCCGGCGCGAAGCGTTTGCCGACATCGCCGGCTTGCGCCGGCACGACCCAGACAATGGCGGCGACCATCGCGCCGCCAATCAGGCGATTCAGCATGTTTCTCTCCTGTTGTCTCGACGGATTTCCCGGTCGAGCCTAAGCCCTTGCCCGACCGGGAACCCTACAAGCTATGGTCTCAGAACTTGAAGCGGGCGCCGACGAAGAACTGGCGACCGGTCTTGCTGTAGACCTGCTGGTCGCGGATCGTCTTGCCGTCCCAGAAATCGGTCGCCTGGTTGGTCAGGTTCAGCATGTCGAGGCTGATGCCGATATTCTTGGTGATATCGTACGAGATCGACGCATCGAGGTTGAAGTTCGAATAGCTTCCCGTCGCATCGGCGAGGCCGGCGCGTAGCGGA
The DNA here is from genome assembly GCA_966211615.1 of uncultured Sphingomonas sp. Taxonomy (GTDB): domain Bacteria; phylum Pseudomonadota; class Alphaproteobacteria; order Sphingomonadales; family Sphingomonadaceae; genus Sphingomonas. The sequence goes on along the minus strand of CBIHNZ010000003.1, from coordinate 184,876 downwards.
ACAGTGCGCAGATACTCGCTGCGATAGGCACCCGACACACGTGCCGAAAGACCGCCCGCCTCATAATAAAGCGTCGCGTTGAACGAGTTCGGCGACACGTTGGTTAGCTGGTCGGTCAGCTTCGGGCCGCCCGAATTGGCGGTCAGGAAGTAGGTGATCTTCGAGTTGATGTGCGTGTAATTGAACAGCGCGCCGAAGTTCTTGAGGAAGCCCGGCAGGAAGGTGAAGGGCTGCTGATAGTTGATTTCCAGGCCGCGGATCGTGCCGCCCGCCGTCGTCTGGAAATTGGTGATGTTGATCGGCGCATTGGGATCCGTGCCCGCCGGGAAGGCGGAGATCGGGATGCCGCTATTGGCGATCGTGGTCTGGGTCAGCAGCTGCTGCGCGAAGGTCTGGAGCCGCTTCTGGAACACCGCCAGCGACAGCACGCCGCCACGCTGGAAATACCATTCGGCGCTCGCATCCAGATTGGTCGCGCGGAACGGCTCGAGTTCCGGGTTGCCGACCGTCGACGAGTAGTTGGTGCCCGTCACGCTGACCGCGCCGCCCGGGGTCAGGTTGCCGAGCGCGGGGCGCGACAGCACCTTGGCCGCAGCGAAGCGGAAGATCAGCTTGTCACCGACTTCCAGGCCCAGATTGGCGGCCGGCAGGAAGTCCGAATATTTCCGCCTTGCCTCGACCGCCGGCAGCGCCGCCGAGATGAAGCCGGTCGAATATTGGCTGGTCCAGGCATAGCGGGCGCCGACATTGCCGCGCAGGCGGATCGTCTCGTTCAACGGCAGGTTGAAATCGACCTGGGCGTAAGGGCTGTTGTCCGTCTCCCGCACGAAGCGGTTGTTGCCCAATGCCGCGCTCGTGCTGATGCGGAAATCGCCCAGCGCGTTCACGCAGTTGCAGTTGAAGTCATAGACTTTCTCGAACGCGTCGATGTCCGGCACGATGAAGCTGGTGGTCGAGCCGTCCGGCAGGTTCAGTTGGCGGCCGAAATCGTCGATCGGCGTGCTGAGGCTGGCGAGCGTGGTTCCCGCCGGGATATTCCCGTTCACGATCGTCGATGCGGTGCGCGACAGGCTGACCGTCTGGAAGGTGAACTGCTTGTACGCGTAACCGATCTTGCCGGTGATCGCGTCGCTGAACTCCCACTGGAAATCGACCTTGCCGTTCTTGAACTTGTTGTCGACGCGCTGGCGCTGGACGCGGATGTCCGAATAGCCGTTGATGAAGCCCCAGTTCGCGGGGTTCGACGCATCGAAGCCGAAGTTCAGCAGGCCGCGGCGCTTGTCCGCGCGAGTGTCGTAGATGAAACCGTCGCTGTCGAGCCGGTCGAACGAGATCAAGGTGAACTCGGGGATCTCGAACAGCGAGCGCGACTGGCCGTACAGGACGTTGAGCTTGCCGCGCTCGCCGATGTCCTGCTTCAGATTGGCCGAGAGCTGCCAGAACGTCGTCTTCGAACGCTCGCGCGCGTTGGTCATGCGGAAGTCGACATCGTCGAACACGCCGTAGCGCAGCAGGCCGGTGTCATCGACTTCGGCGTCGCGGATCTTCATGTTCGGACGGCCGGTGGCCTGCGCCGCCGTCAGGCTGCCCGCGGCGGTGCCGTTACCGCGATTGAAGCTGATCGGGTTGGTCGCGAGGTCGTTCTTGTCCTGGTTGTACCGCGAATAGGCGGCGTCGATCGTCAGCAGCGTCGATACGCTCGGCTGCCACTGGAACGCGCCGGTGAGGCCCAGGCGCTCCTGACGGTTGATGAAACGGCCATAACCCGGGAGGCGTGGGATGAAGACGCCGGCCTTGGCGATCTTGTTATAGGCGTCGGGCGTCGATCCCGGGTTGGGCCCCGCCGCGGGGGTGCAATTCGGCGTGAACGGCGCGGTGGTGACCAGCGTGTTGATCGGTGTGACCGAGGTGCCGGGGACGACCGGGCAGAAGCCGTTGAGCTGCTCCCAATAATCCGACAGCGAGGTGTTCGAATAGGCCTCTTCCTCCACGGTGCGCTTCGAATAGGCGGCGGAGAACAGCAGGCCGATCGTGTCGCCGGCAAAGGTGTCGCTGATCAGGCCGGCGACGCGCGGCTGCACATGCTCGCCCATCTCATAATAGGCGCCCTGCACGCTCACGGCGCCGCGCAGGCCCTTCTTGTCGAACGGGCGGGCGGTGGTCAGGTCGACGGTAGCGCCGAGCGACCCTTCGTCGACCTCGGCCGACTGCGACTTGCGCACCACGATCGAATTGAACAGGTCGGAGGCGAACAGGCTGAAGTCGAAGCCGCGGCCGCGGTTGACAGTCGAACCGAGCGTCGAGCCGGTGGTGGCGGCGATCGCTTCCAGGCCGTTCAGGCGGACGCGCGAGAAGTCGCCGCCCAGGCCGCGAACGGTGATGTTGCGGCCCTCGCCGGCGTCGCGCTCGATCGAGATGCCGGGGATGCGCTGCAACGATTCCGCGACGTTCGCGTCGGGGAAGTCGGCCATGTCCTGCGCATTGATGACGTCGACGATGTCGTTCGACTGGCGCTTGATGTTGAGCGCGCTCTCCAGCGAGCCGCGCAGGCCGGTGACGACGATCTCGTTGCTGGTTTCGACCTGGTCGTCCGCCTGCGCCTGCTCGGCAGCGGGCTGCGTCGCGGTCTGGGCGGCAGTCTGCGCGACAGCGGCGCTGGCCCAGCAGGCTGCAGTAGCGATCGCGATTGCCGAAACGCAGGCCTGAGCGCGGATTCGCCCGCTTTGACCAATGAAAATCTTCATTCACCTCTCCCGTTTTGAATGTGCGTCTCTGCGCACTCTGGCGACGCGGCGTTGGACCGCTTGAACGAGTGCAACATGCAACCGATTCCGATCCAAGTCAAATATTGGTAGACCGTTCCATATGATGGAATTATACCTTGCCCCAGAAAATAAGGGCGAGGAGAGGCTGGATGACCGAGATTCCCGTGAGTCGGCGTGATTTCATCAGGCAGGCGGCGCTAGCCGGCGCGGCGGTGCCCGTGGTGGCCGGCGAGACCATCGCCGCGACGACTCAGGCAGCGCCAACCTCGTCTTCCGACACCGATATCGCCTGGCTCGACGGTGCCCCGCCCGCGACTCACGACGGGCAGAGCTGGGGCATGCCCTGGCCGCGCGGCACCGTCCCCGCCCGCGCCCAGTTCCGCGCGACGACGAGTGACGGGAAGCCGGTACCGGTGCAGAGCTGGACCACTGCCTGGTGGCCCGACGGTTCGATCAAATGGACTGCACACGCGATCCCCGCCGACGAAGCGCTGGCGGAAGGATTGCGAGTCGCACCGGGCAAATCCGCTGCTCCCACCCAGCCGATCCGGGTCACCGACGGCAGTGATTCCATCGAAGTGAGTACGGGTCCCGTCAGCTGGCGCGTCGGCAAGAGCGGTGACGCGATCCTGCGTTCGGCCAGCAATGGCGGCCGCGAGTCGCTGCGTGACGTGCGCCTGCTCGCCACCGCGCAGAACGGCCCCGACAGCGACGACGGCGCGCAGGCTGCGATCGAGCGCTATACCTGCGACGTCACCTCCGTGACGATCGAGCAGAATGGCCCGGTCCGCGCCGTGCTCCGGGTCGAGGGCGTCCACAAGGCCGGCGCGCGCGGCTGGTTGCCCTTCACGCTCCGCCTCTATTTCCACGCCGGCTCGCAAGCCGTCAGGATCGTCCACAGCTTCGTCTTCGACGGCGATCCGGACAAGGATTTCATCCGCGGCCTCGGCCTCACCGGCGCAGTGCCGATGCGTGGCGAACTCCATGATCGTCACGTCCGCTTCGCCGGCCAGGACGGCGGTCTCTGGGGCGAAGCCGTGCGTCCACTCACCGGCCTGCGGCGCGATTCGGGCAAGCCGTTCCGCAACGCGCAGGTGGCCGGCACCGCCACGCCGCCCCTCGCCGAACTGTCCAGACCGGTGCAGGAGACGCTCCGCTACATCCCGGCCTGGGGCGACTTCACGCTCTCCCAGCCCAACGCCGACGGCTTCGCGATCACCAAGCGCACCAAGCCCGGCCATGGCTGGATCGACGTCGACACCGCCGGCCGTGCGCCCGGTCTCGGCTATGTCGGCGGCCTTTCCGGCGGCGTCGCCTTCGGCATGAAGGACTTCTGGCAGCGCTGCCCGGTGCGGCTCGACATCCGCGACGCCGCGACCGATCTTGCCCGTTTCACGATCTGGTACCATTCGCCCGACGCGCCCGCGATGGACCTGCGCATGTATCATGACGGCCTCGGCATGAACGACCATGTCGCCGAGAATCAGGGCCTCGACATCACCTATGAGGATTACGAGAAAGGCTGGGGCACCGCGCACGGCATCGCCCGCACCACCGAGTTCACCCTCTGGGCGCTGCCCGCCACCCCGGCCCGCACCCGCCTGGTCGAAATGGCGCACCAGGTCTCGCGCCAGCCCCGCCTGATCTGCGCGCCCGCGCGCGTCCATGCAGCAGGCGTGTTCGGCGACTGGACCCTGGTCGATCGCTCGACCCCGAAGCGCAAGGCGATCGAGGACCGGAACGACGCGCTGCTCGATTACTATGTCGGCCAGATCGACCAGCGGCGCTGGTACGGCTTCTGGAACTATGGCGACGTGATGCACAGCTACGATGTCGATCGCCATGTCTGGCGCTACGACATCGGCGGCTATGCCTGGGACAATAGCGAGCTCTCGACCGATCTCTGGCTCTGGTATTCCTATCTGCGCAGCGGCCGCGCCGACGTCTTCCGCATGGCCGAGGCGATGTGCCGCCACACCGGCGAGGTCGATGTCTATCATATCGGCCCCTATCGCGGCTTCGGCACCCGCCACGGCGTCCAGCATTGGAGCGACAGCTCGAAGCAGCCGCGCGTCTCCAACGCCGCCTATCGCCGCATCTATTATTTCCTCACCGGCGACGAGCGCTGCGGCGACCTGATGCGCGCGCTGATCGACAGCGACCATACGCTCCAGCGCGTCGAGATCGGCCGCAAGGTGGACGCGCGTGCACCGGGCTCGGCTCCGCCGGGGGGCAACAGCGCGGTCAAGGCCGAAACGCAGCTGCCCGAAGGCCAGGTCTTCGTCCAGTTCGGCACGACCTGGGGCGCGCTGCTCTCGGCCTGGCTCACCGAATGGGAGCGCACGCGCGACGCCAAATGGCGCGACCGCATCGTCGCCGGCATGCGCTCGATCGCCACCTTGAAGCAGGGCTGGTTCGCGGGCGGTGCGCCGTTCGAACTCAAGACCGGGCGGTTCCTCGGTCCCGGCGACAAGGTGAGCGTCAGCCATCTGAACGGCGTGTTCGGCGTATTCGAGATGCATGCCGAGCTGCTCGAGCTGCTCGACGAGCCCGCCTATCGCGAGGCGTGGCTGGACTATTGCGCGTTCTACAATGCCAGCGACGCGGACTTCCGGGCGAAGACCGGCCAGCCCGGCCGAGGTCGCGGGCTGGCCGCCGCGCATTCGCGCTTCACCGCCTATGCCGCCGTCCAGCGCAAGGATCCGGCGCTCGCCCGGCGCGCCTGGAGCGAATTCCTCGGATCGGATGACGGCCACGACACCGTTGCCGGGGGCGCGGCCCGCCGCATCTCGGGACCGGATGTCCTCAAGCCGATCGACGAAATGCCGGGCGTCTCGACCAACGGCAGCGCGCAATGGGGCTTGGCGGCGATCGGGAACCTTGCCCTGGTGGGCGATGCGCTCGAGCCCGGGCGATGATCCTCCTAGCCCGTCACGACCCGGAAGTTGCGCACGCGCAGGTGCGAGCGCGTGGTGCGCAGCCCGAAATAGCCGTGCGTATAGGGCTCGGAGTCGGCGAAGGTGAACAGTCGTACACCGTCGCGCTCGACCGTCGCGCCGCGCGCATCGGCGGCCAGCCGCAGGTGCATCCAGCGATTGGGCACCAGCAACGCCGCAGCGTCGCTGCGGTCATGCTCGGGCAGGATCGGCCGGTTGCCGGCAGCGCCGATATAGCGGCGCATCCGCGTCGTCGTGTTCCGGTTGCCGCCGATGCCGGTGTAATAGGTGCGGATCAGGTCATACTCGGCGAAGGTCCCGCTGCGGCGGCGCGCAAGCACCGATCCGCCGGGCACGCCGGGATCGGTCGCCATCCAGAACGCATTGACGTCGCTCACCGCATCATGCGGCCCGCCCTCGGACACCGCCAGCACCTCATATTCGATCGTTACCGGCGCGGTCAGCAACTCGCGGAACCAGAGCGTGATGCCTTCGGCGCTGTCGATGTCGAGGATACCGCCCTTGGCCTTCACCACTGCCGCGGCCTGCGCCTCGACTACCCATTGCCCCAGGCCATGCCGGAAATCGTCGCTGAGCACCCTGCGCGCCCGATCTCGTGCCGCCACGCACCCGGCCAGCGGCACGGCGCCGGCGAGCCTCAGGAAATCGCGCCGCTTCAGCATCCCCGCTCCTCTAATGGTTTGACGCGGCGGCCCGCCTCAACTATCCATATTATGGATATGGGTACCACATAATAAACGGGGGAGGAAAGTATGTCGGTTCACGCCTTCCGCATGCAGTTGAAACCGGGCACGGTCGAGGAATATCGCCGCCGCCATGACGAAATCTGGCCGGAGCTGGCCGAGCTGCTGAGCGGCGCCGGCATCTACGACTATTCGATCTTCCTCGACGAGGAGACGCTGGCGCTGTTCGCCGTGCTCAAGCTGCGCGACGAAAACAACCGCGACGCGCTCCCCGATCATCCGATCATGAAGCGCTGGTGGGACTATATGGCGCCGCTGATGGAAGTCGAGCCCGGCAACCGGCCCACGGAATGGCCGCTCGTTCCACTTTTCCACCTCGACTAAGACATTTGCAGACCAGGAGACATTCTTTGGCCGCCCTCACCCATGACGTCCCGCGCAGCGAAGTCCGCGCGGCGATCGACAAGCTGATCGACAATCTCGTCAACCTGAAGGACGAGACTGGCGAGTTCCTGCTGCGTCTCGACGATGGTCGCGTGATCGACACCAAGGGCTGGAACGACTGGGAATGGACCCATGGCATCGGCCTGTTCGGCATGTACCGCTATTTCGAGCAGACCAACGACCAGCGCGCGCTCGACGTGATGCTCGCCTGGTTCCGTGACCGGTTCGCGGCCGGCACGCCAACCAAGAACATCAACACCATGTCGCCGTTCCTGACCCTCGCCTATCTGTTCGAGGATACCGGCGACCAGAGCTACCTGCCCTATCTCGACAGCTGGGCCGAATGGCTGATGGATCCGGACGGCTTGCCCAAGACCGAGGAGGGTGGCTTCCAGCACATCGTCTTCAACGACGAGAATCCCGGCGAGCTGTGGGACGACACGCTGATGATGTCGGTGCTGCCGCTCGCCAAGATCGGCCTGCTGCTCGACCGGCCGCATTATGTCGAGGAGGCCAAGCGCCAGTTCCTCGTCCACATCAAGTACCTGTTCGATCGCCAGACCGGGCTCTGGTACCATGGCTGGACCTTCGAGGGCCGGCACAATTTCGCGGGTGCGCTCTGGGCGCGCGGAAATTGCTGGGTGACGATCGCGATCCCCGAGATCCTCGACATGCTCGATCTCGAGCCCGGCGACGCCTTCCGCACCTTCCTGATCGATACGCTCGAAGCCCAAGTGAAGACGCTGGCGCAGCACCAGCATGAAAGCGGGCTGTGGCACACGCTGATCGTCGATCCGACCAGCTATCTCGAGGCGTCCGCCACCGCGGGCTTCGCCTATGGCATCCTGAAGGCGGTGCGGAAGCGCTACATCTCGGCCGAATACGAGGTGGTGGCGTTCAAGGCGATCCGGGCAGTGCTCGCCAATATCGACGAGACCGGCGAGCTCAAACAGGTCAGCTTCGGCACCGCGATGGGCGACACGATGCAGTTCTACAAGGACATCCCGCTCACCTCGATGCCCTATGGCCAGAGCCTGGCGATCGTCGCGCTGGCGGAGTTCCTGCGGACCTATATTTAGGCCCTGACCGTCATCCCCGCGAAAGCGGGGACCCAGGGCCAAGCAGCGCATCATCTGTGACTCTGGGTCCCCGCTTTCGCGGGGATGACGGGATTTACTCGATCCGCACCGCTTCCAGCTCGGCATGCGCGGCCTCGCCCTTGAAGCCGTTGCGTACCAGTCCCGGCGCGTCCTCGGCATGGAGCGCATGGGTGAAATAGTCCGGACGCTTGGCGCCCCAGCGGACCGTGCAATTGTTGAGCGTCACCCGCTCGGCCCGCCGCACGCTGACGCCCGGCGTGCCGTGCTTCTCGATCCCCTCGGTCACGTTGGTGGGCCGATTGTCGAAGACGCCGCCGGGATATTTGCTCCAGCGCTCGAAGGTCACGTCGACATTGTCGAGTGTCACGTCGCTCACATGGCCGCGCGCATGGCCGTCGATGCGGATGCTGTTCTCGGCGCGGCCGCGGACGTTCTGGACCTTCACATTATGGATCCGGCCCAGCTTGGTGTCGGCATTGCGCGGGATCGCGGTGAACGAGATCGCCTCGCCCCGACCCCACCAGGGCGCCGAGAAATAGCGCGACGTGAAGCGGATGTCGCGGAAGGTGATGTTGAAGACATTGCCCTGGTCACGGAGCTGGATGCACAGGCCGCGGCAGCCCTGAACGATCTCGCAGCGCTCGAAGAGTATGTCGTGGATGTCCTGCGTCGTCTCGGTGCCGATCTTGAGGCCCGAATCCTGCGTTTCGAGCACGCAGTCGCGCACGACGATGTTCCGCGACGGGCCATATTGCGGGTAGCGCGCGGTCGCCTTGATCACGATCGCGTCGTCGCCGCAGACGATGTGGCAGTTGCGGATCTCGACGTCCTGGCAATGGTCCGGATCGATGCCGTCGCAATTGGGGACGTCCATCTGGTTGCGGATCGTGACATGGTCGATCAGCACCCCTTGGCAGCCGACCAGATGCACCGTCCAGCTCGGCGCCTGGCGGAGCGTAAGATCGCGGATGCGCAGGTCCTTGCAATTCTCGAGCACTACCAGGCGCGGGCGGAACTCCTTGGGCACCCACCATTCGCCCTCGGCGTCATAGCTCGCCATGAACTCGGGCGAGCGGCCGTCGATCGTGCCGGTGCCGCTGATCGTGAGATTGTCCGCGCCCATTGCATGGAGCACGCCGGCCAGCGGGTCGGGATAGTCCTCGGCCTTGACGCTGACCATCAGCACCGCGTCGCCGGCGAGGTGGAAGTCGATCGCGCCTTTCAGCGTCACCGGACCGGTCAGGTACTCCCGCCCGGCACGCAGCAGGACCTGGGCGCCCTTCCCCACCGCTGCGGCGGCGTCGATCGCGCGCTGGATCGCGGCGGTGTCAGGGGTCGCGCCATCGCCCTTGGCGCCGTAATCATGAACGTCGAACACGCGTGCCTTCTCCGCAGCAGCCCCCGGCACGGCCAGCGTGCCCGCCGCTCCCGCGGCGATCCAGCCGATCGTCTGACGGCGATTGAGTGTGTCGGTCATTTCGCCGGATCCCCCGTGAAAGATACATCCCAGATCTTGGACAGTCTTGCCGAACCCGCAGGTCCCGACAGTTCGAGCGTCACCACGAATTTGCCGGGCTCGGCATAGTGGTGGATCGGATGCTGCTCGGTGGATGTCTGGCCATCCCCGAAATCCCATCTCCACCCCGTTGCGCCTACGGAATCGTCATGGAAGGCGACGGTGCGCAGCTTGCGGTCGACGATCCGGAACGACCAGTCGGCCACGACCGGCTTCCTGAGCGCCGGCTCCAGCGGCATCAGCCGGAACGGGCAGAGCTGCGACGCCTGGCCGTACATGGTGTGGTGCGGCGACAGGTTCCAGAAGCCGCGCTTGCGGCCCGGCCCGTCATCGTCGATCACCGCCCAGGCCATCGCGATCAGCTTGTCCTCGCTCAGCTGGGTCTCGACCGACCTGGCGGGATCCTCGGGATCGGCCCGGTCGAACGGAGTGATCCAGAATTCCATCACCAGCCTGCCCGCCTGGCCCGGCTTGAAGCCGTAGCGATAGGCGATGTTCGACCAGGGCAGCCGCTTGATCCAGGATGCCTGCGGGCCCCAGGCCATCGCCCAGTCCTTGTCCCCGGCGGGGGTGAAGATGTGGTAGTTCTGCGCGTGGATGTTCTGGAAGTTGAACCAGGCATCCTCGGCCGAGAGATACGGCCCGGAGCCCGGCGCCGCATCCTTGGGCTTGAGGTCGGGATGAAAGCGCCCGATCAGCGGCCCGCCCGAACGGTCGCCGTCGACGACCAGCTCGAAAATGTCGTTGGTCAGCCCGGGCGCGTTGAAGTTCCAATAGTCGTCGCGCGCCTCGTAGAGGAAATAGAGCCGGTTGAGCCCCTTCACCCAGCCGACCCGGACATTGACGTCGAGGCTCTTGGGGTCGGGCTTGCGGTTCGATCCGTCATCCGCGGTGAGCGCCGCAGTCCCGATCGCATAGTCCTTGCCGACCATGTCCCAGTCGCTCGTGTCCCCATCGACGCGCGGGATCGCATCGGCGGGGAACTGGAAGACGCGGAAGGCCGGCGCGCTGCCGTCCGTCGCCGGCGGCGCGCCTGCACAGGTTGCCAGCGCCAGCAGCGCCGCGAGCGAACTCGTCACGCGGCCCTCCCGTTACTGCGACTTGGCGATCTCGACGGCATAGACATGGTTCGCGCCCTCCATGTTCGAGCGGAACACGATCCACTTGTTGTCGGGCGTGAAGGTCATGTTCGGCTCGAGCCGGTAGTCGTGCTTGGCCATGTTCACCAGCTTCTCCGAGGTGAAGAAGCCCGGCGAGATCAAATGTTCGGCACCCGGCGCGTGGATGCCGGCGACATCGGGAATGTCGTTGGGCGTGAACAGGTAGAGATATTTCCCGTCCGGCGCGTGCGCGACCATCTCGTTGTCGCCGCCGTCGCCCGAGAAATGGGTCAGGTCGCGCGAGAGGTTATAGTGCACCGACCATTCGTTGCGCTCGAGGTGGAACCACTTCCGCTTGCCGGTCGCCAGCTCATAGCCCGCCACCCAGAAATCCTGGCCGCGCGGCGTCTGCAGATCGTACCAGATCCACTTGCCGTCGGGCGAGAAGAACTCGTGCCCGGCGATCTCCATGTTCATGACGCGCTTGTGAACGAGCTTGTTGCCGGTGCCGTCGGTACGGACCGTCCAGATGCGGTCGATCTTGTGCCAGGGGCCTTCGTGGCAATACATGATCTGGTTCGGATCGGTCGGCGAGAACTGGATATGGTTCAGCCAGTCCTTGTCGGACGCGACCACCACCTTGCGGGCGCCGGTCTTGATGTCGATCGTGAAGATCTCCATCGGGATGCGCGATTCCAACCGGTCGTTCATCCGCACTTCCTTCGCCTCGGCAAAGGTCAGCGGCTTTCCGTCCGGGCCGTTCGCCTGATAGTTGGCCTGACCGAACTGCTGGCGATCCTTGGGCGCGGTGGAGTTGCCCGGCTGGAGCGGCTTGTCGTCCTGCGCCCATTGGCCGAGCAGCAAGGTCTCGTCGGCGTTGATCGATCCGATCGTGCCGCGCTCGACCTTGGCGATCTGGCGCACCTTGCCGGTGTCGATATCGGCGGCGAAGATCGTCGCGCCGCCGCCGGGGCCGCCCGAACGCTTGGAATAATAGACCGAGCGCGTCTTGCGGCCGGTGAAGAGCAGCTGGAGGTCCTCGCCCTTGACGATCGTCGTCACCTTCCAGGTCGCCAGCTCGACGCTCGCCAGACCCTCGGGCACGGAAATCACCATCTTGTCGCCCTGCGGCGTATAGCTGTTCTGGTGGAAATAGAGACTCGAGCTGCCGGCCACCTCGCTGATGCGCACGACGCGGTGGTGCGTCAAAGGATCGACCCAGCTCTTGGGGCCCAGCGCTGCGGCAGGCGCACTATTCTGCGCCTGGACCGTCGCGGTTCCCGGAACGAGCGAAACCGTGAGCAACAGTGACGCAGCGACTGCCTTGATCTTCATTCGACCCTCTCCTCGGCGCTTGCCGTTATTCCATATATTGCTATGGTGCACCACTATATGAGCCTGTTTGGGAAGGGTGGCAAGCGATTCCGCGCTTGATCCCTTTAGGTAAAAACGCCAGCGAACCGGCTGGAAGAGAGGGATTGATGGCGACGAATCCGGCCCGGCCCGTACGGCTGATCAACTATATCGCCTATGGCTCGAACGATGTGCTCGGCGCAGGCTCGATGGCCGTCGTCTCGGGCTGGGTCCTGATCTTCTACACCCAGTTCTGCGGCCTCACCGCGGGCGAGGCGGCGCTGATCTTCGCGGTCGCCCGCATCCTCGATGCGATCGCCTCGCCGCTGATCGGCTATACCTCCGATAATTTCGGCCACACCTGGCTCGGCAAGCGGTTCGGGCGGCGCCGCTTCTTCATCCTCGCCGCGATCCCGCTTCTTCCCAGCTTCGCGCTGATGTGGCTGCCGGGGCAGCAATTCTGGTATTATCTGGTCAGCTATGTCGCCTTCGAGCTGGTCTACGCGATGGTGATCATCCCGTACGAGACGCTCGCGGCCGAGATGTCGAGCGATTACAAGACCAAGGCCAAGTTCGCCGGCGCACGCATCCTGTGCGGCCAGGTCTCGGCAATCCTGGCGGGCTTCCTGCCGCTCTGGCTGATCAGTGCGCTCGGACGCGACAGCGCCGACACCTTCTTCTACATGGGCATCCTCTTCGCGGCGCTGTTCATGCTGACCGCCGGGTTCCTCTATCTGTTCAGCTGGGAGCGGAACCGTCCCGATGAGGCCCTGCCCCGCCCCGGCGCGGGCGGCGGCGCGCTGGGCGCGCTCGGGGCGCTCTATCGCAATCTGTTCTCGACGATGAAGATCCGCGCGTTCCGGCTGCATCTCGGCATGTATCTGGGCGGCTATATCAGCCAGGACATCTTCAACGCCGCCTTCACCTTCTTCGTGATCTTCGCGCTGGCCGGGACGACCGCGGATGCTTCGGGGCTGCTCGGCACGCTCTACATCGTCCAGCTCATCGCGGTGATGGCGGCGATCAACCTCGCGCTGCGCTTCTCGCCCGGCCTTGCCTATCGCGTCGCTGCGCTCAGTTTCGGCCTTGGCGTGGTCGCGCTGCTCACGCTCTGGGGCGGCGGCGTGACTGCGGAGAACTGGCTGATGTGGGTGCCGATCATCCTCGCCGGCCTAGGGCGCGGCGCGCTCAACTATATTCCTTGGGCAACCTACAACTATATGGCCGATGTCGACGAGATCGTCACCGGCCAGCGCCGCGAGGGCAGCTTCGCCGGCGTCATGACCTTCGTGCGCAAGGCGACCCAGGCGGCGGCGGTGGCCGGCGTCGGCTTCGTGATGCAGGCGGGCGGCTTCGTCTCGGGCGCGCATGTCCAGACGCCGGGAGCGATCCACACCATCGCGATGCTGCTCGGCATCGGCACGATCGGCGTGCTGCTGCTCGGCGTGCTTGTGTCGCTGCGCTTCCACCTCAATCCGAAGACCCATGCGATGCTGATGCATGAGATCGAACGGCTGCGGCAGGGCGAGACGAGTCCTTCGGGGCCAGAGGCACGCAAGGTCGTCGAGGACCTGTCCGGCTGGCGCTACGAGCAGCTGTGGGGGAACAACGACGTCGCGGCCAAGCGCGACTGACGCCTGCGACCTCCTATTTCTCGAAGCGGACGGTGCCCCGGTCGTGCTCGTACCGTCTCGTAAGCGGGAATGGCGGCAACCAGGACTCGCGACGGACCGTCCAGAGCTCATAGGTCGGCATCAACTGGTCAGGGGCATCCAGGGCGCCCAGGTTGACTTCGACCTCGTCTTCGCTGCGCCCGAAGACCGACGAGCCGCAGCGGGGACAGAAGAACCGCCCGGCATAGTCGCGCGTCTCGCCTTCGATCGTCACCGCCTCCTGCGGGAAGATCGCGGAGGCGTGGAAAAGCGCGCCGTGATGCTTGCGGCAATCGAGACAATGGCAAAGGCCGACGCGATACGGGCGTCCCGACGCCACAAGTCGCACATTGCCGCACAGGCAACCGCCGGTGAATCGGTCCATGCTGCACCTCCTCCAACATCGCGCGGTCGCAATGCCTACACGATGTGGAGGGCCGGAACCTAGGTCGGCAACTTAGAGCCTAGAGCGCGATGCCGAGCCGGTAGACGCGGTTGGCATTGCCGGCGAACAGCGCGCGCTGCTCCTCCACCGTCATGTCCGACACGATCGTGCGATAGGCCTGGAGATGCCGGTCGAAGCTGCCGAACAATTTGTCGGTCGGAACGTCGCTGGCGAACATCGCACGCTCAGTCCCGAAGATGTCGATCGTGTCACGCACATAACCCCGCGCCTGTTCGAGATCCCAGGGGCGATAGGCGAAGCCGATGCCCGAGACCTTGACCGAGACGTTGGCGCAGGATGCCAGCGCGGACATCCCCGCGCGCCATTCCTGCCGTCCCTGCGGATCGCTCGGCACCATCATGCCGCAGTGATTGATGATCACCGGGATCTCGGGATGCCGTTCGATCAGCTTGGCTAAGGCCGGGAACTGTCCGGGATAGGCCTGAAGATCGAAGCTGAGACCATGATTGCCCAGCAGCGCGAACCCGCGCTGCCAGGCTTCGTCCCGCGTCACGTCGCGCGGCGTGTAGGTGCGCCGCGGATCAGGGTGCCAGTTGACGATGTGCCGGATGCCGCGGACGTTGCGCCGCTGCGCATGCGCCTTGAGCAATGTCTCGACACCGGGATCGTCGAGCGCCGCAAAACCGACGATCGCATTGGGCATGCCGTTCGCGTCGGCCATGTCCTGCAGCCAGTCGGTCTCGTCCAGCGCCGCCTCGGGCACCGCGCCGGCATCGACATGCACGATCCCGCGCACGTCCCACCCTTCCGCATCGGCGAGATAGTCGGGCAGCAGGTAGGTGCGCGCGATCGGCTCGACGCTGCCGTTCGGCCCGTCCTCGCTGAAGGGCGGCGTCAGCCAAGGATAGCTGATCCGCTTGAGATCCCAGAGATGGACATGGGCGTCGATGAACGACAGGTCACGCATTGCGGGGCCTCAATAGGTCGTCCGGCCGCCCGACGTATCGAAGGTCGATGCGGTCGTGAAGCTGCATTCCTCGCTGGCCATGAAGCAGACCATCGCGGCGCTCTCGTGCACCTCGCCCAGCCGGCCCATGGGAATCTTCGAGCGCATATATTCGACCTGGCTCGGCGGGAGCTGCTCGAGGATCGGGCTCTCGAACGTGGCAGGGGTCAGCGCATTGGCGATCACGCCCTTGCCGGCGAGCTCCTTGCCGAGCGACTTGGTGAGGCCGAGCACGCCCGCCTTGGTCGCCGAATAGGCGCTGGCGTTGGGATTGCCTTCCTTGCCCGCGACCGACGAGACATTGACGATCCGGCCATAACCGTTGGCGAGCATCAGCGGCACGACCGCGCGGTTGCAGTAGAACAGCCCGTTCAGATTGACGTTGACCACCTTGAGCCAGCCATCGATCGGGAACTCGTGCACCGGCACGGTAGGGCCGGTGATCCCGGCCGAACAGACCAGGATATCAACCTTGCCGAGCGCTTCGGCGCTCGCCGCTGCAGCGGCCGCGACGGCATCGGCATCCGAGACGTCGACATGCACGCCATGGACGCCGCCAAGCCGCTCCTGCGCCGCCGCGAGACCCGCGCCGACGTCCCACAGGGACACGGTGCCGCCTTCCGCCAGGATGCGTTCGGCCACGGCATAGCCGAGGCCCGACGCGCCGCCCGTGATGATCGCCGCGCGCCCGGCGAACCGTCCCGCATAGCTGCTCATCCGAGCACCTCGTCGCCCAGGTTGCGCCACGCGACGACATTCTGGGTCTGTGTGCCGAGCTTGTCGATGCCGAGCGTCATCGTGTCGCCGGCCTTCAGATAGACGGCCTCGGGCTTCTTGCCTTCGCCCACGCCCGGAGGCGTACCGGTGATGATCAGGTCGCCCGGATAGAGCGTCACGTACTGGCTGACATAGGCGATGATCTCGGCGACGTTGAAGATCATCGTCTTGGTGTTGCCGGTCTGCATCCGTGCGCCGTTGACGTCCAGGAACATGCCGAGCGTCTGCGGATCGCCGATCTCGTCGGCGGTCACCAGCCAGGGGCCGACCGGGCAGAAGGTGTCATGGCCCTTGCCCTTGCTCCACTGGCTGCCGCGCTGCTTCTGGTTGAAGCGCTCGGAAACGTCGTTGGCGAGCGTGTAGCCGGCGACATGGGACAGCGCATCGGCTTCCGCGACATAGCGCGCGGTCTTGCCGATCACGACGCCCAGCTCGACCTCCCAGTCGGTGTGCGTCGAATCCTTCGGGATCATCACTTCGTCGTTCGGGCCGGTCAGGCTCGACAGCGCCTTCATGAACATCACCGGCTCGGTCGGGATCGGCAGGCCGGATTCGATCGCATGATCCTCATAGTTGAGGCCGATCGCGACGATCTTGCCGATGCCCTTCAGCGGCACGCCGTGGCGCGGCTGGCCCTCGACCACCGGCAACGCTGTCGTGTCGAGCGCCGCCAGTTTGGCGAGGCCCTCGGCGCTCAACGACGCAGGAGTCAGGTCGGCGATCACGCCGGAGAGATCACGGAGCACGCCATCGGCGTCGATGAGTCCGGGCTTCTCGCTTCCGCGCGAACCGTAACGGCAAAGCTTCATGGGATTGGTCTCGCTTAGTGTGTGTAGGGACGATGCATCTGGATGTCGCGGTTCAGCTCGACGCCGAAGCCCGGCGCGTCGAGTGCGCTGGCGCGCAGGCGGCCATTCTCGGGCACCGGCTCGCCGATCAGCTGCGGATGGAACATCGGCACCACTTCGGTCGGCCCCGGATGCATCATCAGGAACTCGGCGAAGGGCGAATTGTGGCGCGTGATGACGAAGTGGTAGCTGTAGACGGACGAGCCATGCGGCACGACCATCTTGCCATTCGCATCGGCCAGCGCGCTGATCTTCAGCAGCTCGGTCACGCCGCCGCACCAGCCCACATCCGGCTGGATGATGTCGCAGCAGTCCATTTCCATCAGCATGCGAAAGCCCCAGCGGGTCGCCTCATGCTCGCCGGTGGTGACCAGCATGCCCTTGGGCACATTCTGCTTGAGCTGCGCATAGCCCCAATAATCGTCGGGACTGATCGCTTCCTCGATCCACTTCAGGCCGTGCTCGTGCGCGGCGATGGCAAGGCGGGTCGCATAGTCGACGTCGAGCGCCATCCAGCAATCCCACATCAGCCAGAAGTCAGGGCCGACCTTGGCGCGCATGTCGGCGAGCTCGGCGATGTTCTTCTTCAGCCCTTCAATGCCTTCGGCGGGGCCGTGGTGCAGCGGCATCTTGCCGCCGATGAAGCCGAATTGCTTGGCGACGTCCGGCCGCGCGCCCGTGGCGTAGAATTGGAGCTCGTCGCGCACCGCGCCGCCCAGCATGTGATAGACCGGCTCCTGCCGCAGCTTGCCGAGCAGATCCCACAGCGCGAGATCGACGCCCGAAATGGCGTTCACCACCAGCCCCTTGCGCCCGTAATATTGGGTCGAGAAGTACATCTGGTCCCAGATCTTCTCGTAATCGGTCGCTGCCCGCCCCTCGAGGAAGCGCGCAAGGTGCCGCTCGACGATATAGGCAGCCGGCTCGCCGCCGGTGGTGACCGCGAAGCCGATCGTGCCGTCCTCGGCCTCGATCTCGACCACCAGGGTGCCGAGCACATTGATGCCGAAGCTCTGCCGGCTCTGCCGGTATTCGGGATAGCGCGCCATCGGCGTCGCGATGTGATCGTCAATCCAATGGCCGGCGCCCTGGTCGTGATAATCGGCGCCACCGCCGCGCACCACGAACGCACGCACATGCTTGATCTTCGGCAAACCCCGAACCGTCACGTCTCATTCCCCTGAAGCTGAGGGCACCCAAAACACTGCCGTCGCGACCGGTCAAAATCGCGGACACTTTGTTCCAACATGTGATACGCCTTCCTCGCCGTCGGGCAATCGGTCACGCGCACGGGTGACTGAAAGGCTGGGCAGCACCACTCCTATTGGCTTTACTTTCTCACTTTATGGGATAGGATATTACGAGATGAGACAGAATGCGTCAAACGAAGAATCGGAAAATCCGTCGCAGCCGTCTCCGCCTCCCGTGCAGGGCAGCCAGACCCTGCTGCGCGGGCTCGACATGCTCGACAAGGTGATCGACGGGCCGGTCAAGCTCGCCGAGCTCTCGCAGCGCATGGGCCTCACCCGTTCGACGACGCATCGCCTCGCCAATGCGCTCATCGATCGCGGCTTCCTCACCTTCCTGCCGCGCGTGGGCTATCAGCTGGGTCCCAAGCTGCTCCAGCTCGGCTTCCTCGCCCAGTCGCAGGCCGACATCGTCCAGATCGCCCGGCCGATCATCGAGGAACTGGCGATGCAGACCGAGGACACGGTCCATCTCGGCCGCCTCGACGGCGATCTCGCGCTCTATCTCGACAAGATTCCCGGCCGCCGCCGCGTGGAGATCTCCAGCCGCGTGGGCGATCGCCATCCGCTGACATCGACCGGGCTCGGCAAGGCGCTCCTGCTCGATACCGATCCGCAGGAATGGCACCGGGTATTCGAAGCCGATCACGCGGCCGGCGCGCCTGCCGTCGACTATGACAAGTGGCTCGATCGGATGAAGGGCTATGCCGGCGCCGGCTACGCATTCGATCTCGAGGAAAACGAAGACCAGATCCGCTGCGTCGCTGCGCCGGTGCGCGACGCTTCGGGCCGGATCGTGGCGGCGATCAGCGTTTCCAGCGCCGCGCAATATATGGACGACGGCCGCATGGCCACGCTCAGCAGCGACGTGCGCGAGACCGCCAACAAGATCAGCCACGAGCTGGGCTGGACCGAATCGGTCGCCCCGCCGCGCAGGACCAGACGATAATCTAGCTTAGGAGGATTGGGTGAAGCTGCTTGAAGGCAAGACGGTGCTCGTGACGGGCGCATCGACCGGAATCGGCGCCGCCGCCGCAATCGGCGCCGCACAGCACGGTGCCGATGTCGTGATCAACTATCACAGCCGCGATCATGAGGCGGAAGCGGTGATCGCCGCGATCGAGGCGACCGGCCGTCGCGGGCTCGCGGTGAAGGGCGACGTCGCCGATGCCAAGACCGCGACCGAGTTCGTCGCGAAGGCGGTGGACGCATTCGGCAAGGTCGACGTGATGGTGTCGAACGCAGGCATCTGCCCGTTCCATTCGTTCCTCGACATGCCGGTCGAGACCGTCCAGCGCACGATGCAGGTCAATCTGCTCGGCGGCTATTTCATGGTCCAGGCCGCGGCCAACCAGATGGTCAAGCAGGGCCATGGCGGCGCGATCGTCGCGGTGTCGTCGATCTCGGCACTGGTCGGCGGCGAGTACCAGACCCACTACACGCCGACCAAGGCCGGCCTCCACTCGCTGATGCAGTCGACCGCGATCGCGCTCGGCCGGCACGGCATCCGCTGCAATTCGGTGCTCCCCGGCACGATCCTCACCGAGATCAACAAGGACGATCTCGCCGACGAGACCAAGCGTAAGTACATGGAGGGGCGCGTGCCGCTCGGCCGACTCGGCCAGCCCGAGGACATGATCGGGCCGATCGTCTTCCTCGCTTCCGACATGGCGCAATATGTCACCGGCGCGGCGCTGCTCGTCGACGGCGGCGCCTTCGTCAACCTGCAATAGTCGGGAGAGATCGGATGCGCGTCCTCGCAGCGGCCCTGGTGCTGGCGGCTCTCCCCCAGGCTCCGGCCTGGGCGCAGGCCGCATCCGGCCCGACGATCTTCATCGCCAGCGATTCCACCGCGGCCAATTACGGCCCCGAACGCTATCCGCAGACCGGCTGGGGCATGATGCTCAAATGCGGGCTGACCTCGCACGTCCAAGTGAGCAACCATGCGATGGGCGGGCGCAGCACGCGCACCTTCATGTCCGAAGGCCGGCTCGACGCGATCCTGGCCGCGATCAAGCCGGGCGACACCGTGCTGATCCAGTTCGGTCATAACGACGCCAATCGCGCCAAGCCCGAGCGCTTCGTCGAGGCGGGCACCGGCTATCGCGACAATCTGCTTCATTTCATCGAGGTCATCCGCGGCAAGGGCGGCGTGCCGGTGCTGCTCACGCCGGTCGCGCAACGCATGTTCGAGGGCGGCCAAGTAAAGGCCAATTTCGCCGAATATTCGGCAGTAGTGCGCACCGTCGCGGCCGAGACCAGGACGCCGCTGATCGATCTCGAGACGCTGTCGCGCGCCTGGGTCGCGCAGGCCGGGGAGGAAGGCGCGAAGCGCTTCTACCTCCACTACACCGTCGACGATCACGTCGCTGCGTTTCCCAAAGGCATCGACGACGACACGCATTTCAGCGAGCTCGGTGCGCGCGGCGTCGCCGATCTGATCGCGGACGGGCTCGCCAGGCTGAAGCTTCCGGTATCCGCCGAAGTGCTGCCCGAGCGACCCGACCTGCACCGCACCGCACCGCTGGGCACTGCGGCCTGCCGATGAGCACGATCGATCGCCGCACGCTGATCGCGGCGGGCGCGGCGCTCGGCCTCGCCCCGACGGCGCATGCCGCTGTGCCGGAGCATGTTCCCGAGGATTTCGTCCGCATACCGCTCTGGCCGGGCAAGCCGCCAGGCGGCGAGAAGGTGACCGTGCAGGAGCAGGAGACCGCGCGCACGCCCGGTTCGCTCAAGGACGACAGAGCCTTCGCCCATGTCACCCGACCCACCCTCTCCCTGCTGCTAGCGTCCAAGCCCAATGGCGGCGCGCTGCTGGTGATCCCGGGCGGCGGCTATCGGAAGGTTGCGATCGGGCATGAGGGGTACGACATCGCCCGCCGCTTCACCGCCTCGGGCTATCATTGCTACGTCCTGACCTATCGCATGCCCGGAGATGGCTGGACAGCCGGCCCTGATACGCCGCTCCAGGACGCCCAGCGCGCGCTCCGCATGGTGCGCAGCCGCGCCGCCGCCGACGGCTTCGACCCCGCGAAGATCGGCATGATCGGCTTCTCCGCCGGCGGACATCTCGCCGCGCGGCTGGCGAGCACCGCGGACAGGTCCGTCTATCCCGCAACGGACGCTATCGACGCCCTGCCCCTCACCGCCGCGGTGGCGGGGTTGCTCTATCCCGTAGTGCTGCTCGACGGCCCCAACATCCACACGGGCTCGCGCAACGAGATGCTCGGCGCCACGCCCGCATCCGAACGCGCGCGCGCCTATTCGGCGGACAGCAGCGTCGCGCCCGGGACCGCACCGAGCTTCCTCGCCCATGCCCTCGACGACCATAGCGTGCCGCCCGAAAACAGCCTCGCGATGCTCGCTGCACTGCGTCGCGCCAATGTGCCGAGCGAGATGCATATGTTCGAGACCGGCGGCCACGGCTTCGGCCTGACGCTGCCCGACGGGACGCCTTCGCTCTGGCCCGAACTGTTCATGACGTTCGCGCGCCGGCACGGCATGCCATGAGCGAGGTCCGCCCTCGCATCGCATTGTTCGTCACCTGCCTGGTCGATGTGATGCGGCCGCGGATCGGCTTTGCCGCGATCCGCGCGCTGGAAGCGGCCGGGTGCGAAGTCGTCGTCCCGCCCGACCAGACCTGTTGCGGTCAGCCCGCGCTCAATTCGGGCGACCGCAAGACTGCCGAGAAAATGGCGCGCACCACGATCGCGATGCTCGAACCCTATGAGGCGGTGGTCATCCCCTCGGGCTCCTGCGCCGGGACGATCATCGCCCATTACCCCGAGATTCTTGCCGACGATCCCGAATGGCACGCACGCGCCGAAGCGCTGGCGGCCAAGACCAGCGAGATCCTCTCCTATCTCGATCGTGTGCGCGGCTGGCGCCCCGAGGCGACCGAGCTCCACGCCAGCGCCGCCTATCACGACAGCTGCTCGGGCCTGCGCGAGCTCGGCATCAAGTCCGAGCCGCGCCGGCTGCTGGGCGCGGTCGAGGGCCTGGAGCTCAAGCCGCTGGCAGGCGCCGAGACCTGTTGCGGCTTCGGCGGCACTTTCTGCGTCAAATACCCCGCCATCTCCAACGCGATCACCGAGGAGAAGGCCGTCCAGATCGAGGCGAGCGGTGCCGAGCTGCTGCTCGCCGGCGATCTCGGCTGCCTGATGAACATGGCGGGCAAGCTCAACCGCCGCGGTTCGAAGATACGCGCCTTCCACGCGATCGAGCTGGTCGCCGGGATGGGCAACGGTCCCGCAATCGGCGAACCCGAATGAGTGCCGGGTTCAAGCAGCGCGCGGATGCCGCACTCGCCGATCCCATCCTCAAGATCGCGATCGAGCGCACCGCCAGCACCGCCGAGACCAAGCGCGGCGTCGCCGTTGCGGCCTTTCCGGACTTCCAGGGCGCCCGCAAGCGCGCGGCGGCGATCAAGGATCATGTGATCGCCGATCTCGCCGCCTATCTCGAGATGTTCGAGGCCAATGCCGTCGCCGCGGGCGCCAGGGTGCATTGGGCCGAGACATCGGAAGAGGCGTGCAGGATCGTCATCGACATCTGCAAGGCGGCCGGCGCTCGCTCGGTCGCGCGCTCCAAGTCGATGCTCGGCGAGGAGATCGGCCTGCCCCATGCGCTGGCCGAGGCGGGCATCGAGCGTGTCGAGACCGATCTGGCCGAGCACATCATCCAGCTCGCCGACGATCCGCCCTCGCACATCGTCTGGCCTGCGATGCACAAGACGCGCGAGCAGGTCGCGGCGCTCTTCCGCACGCATCACCGCGAGCCGCAGCGCGACGACAGCATCGCGTCGCTCGCCGAAAGCGCCCGCCACGAGCTGCGCTCGCGGATGCTCGGTGCCGATGTCGGCATCTCGGGCGCCAATTTCCTGATCGCCGACAGCGGCGCGATCTGCACCGTCACCAACGAAGGCAATGCCGAGCTCTCGCTGGTGCCGCCGCGTGTCCATATCGTCACGGCAGGCATCGAGAAGATCGTGCCGTCGATGCCGCACGCCATCCACATGCTCAGGATGCTCGCCCGTTCGGCCACCGGCGCCGCGCTGACCCAGTACACGACCTTCTATGCCGGCCCGCGCCGGCCGGGCGACACCGACGGCCCCGAAGCGATGCACATCGTGCTGGTCGACAATGGCCGATCGAAGATGCGCAGCGACGGACTCGCCGAGATGCTCCGTTGCATCCGCTGCGGCGCATGCATGAACCATTGTGTGGTCTTCCGGCAGATCGGCGGACATGCCTATGGCGGCACCTATCCCGGACCGATGGGCGCGGTGCTGACCCCGGCGCTCGACGGGCTCTCGGCCAATCGCGACCTGGCGCATGCCTGCACGATGAACGGCCGCTGCCAGGAAGTCTGCCCGGTCGAGATCCCCCTCCCTACCTTGCTGCGCGGCTGGCGAGAGAAGAGCTGGCGCGAAGGGCTGGACCCGGCGACCGTGCGCTTCGGCCTGGGGATCTGGGCCTGGGCGGCGGCGCGCCCCCGGCTCTATCGCTTCGGCACCGCACTGGCAGTGCGCGCGATGGCGCTGATCGGCCGCAAGCGCTGGATACGAGGCCTGCCGCTCGCCGGCGGCTGGACAAAGTATCGCGACCTTCCCGCACCCAGCGGCCGCAGCTTCATGGAGCAATATGCCGCCCGGAAGCATGGCGAATGAGCGCGCGCGATGCCATCCTTGCGCGGCTGCGCAATGCCCCCTCGCCCGACCGCAAGAGCGACGCCCGACGTCTGATCGAGACGGTCGAGCGCCCCGTGCTCCAGGCCCCGATCATGGAAACCTTCGTCCGGGCGCTGTCGGGCGCGACCGTTTCCGCCACGTATGACCGAATCGCCACGCTCGCCGAACTTCCCGATGCGGTGGGCCACTATCTCGCGAGCCAGGGAGCGGCCCCGGCGCTGTACCTGCCCCCCGATCCACAGCTCGGCACCTGCGACTGGAGCGGCTTCGCCCTGCATGACCGTTCGGCGCCCGACGAACCCGCCGCGCTTGCGGTGGCGCGCTGTGGCGTGGCGGAAACCGGGTCGCTGGTCTTCGACACCGGCCCAAGCGCGCCGATGCTTCCCAATTTCCTCTGCCTCCATCTGATCGTGCTGCTGCCCGCCGAGGCGATCGTGGCGCATCTGGAGGATATTCCGCCCTCCGATCCCCTGCCCCGCGCGCATTATTGGGTGACGGGCGTCAGCGGCACGACCGATATCGAGGGCCAATATGTCCGCGGCGCGCATGGCCCGCGCTATCTCCACGTCATCCTGCTCGGCTGAAATCGACCGTCCCGCTTTGGAGCCGAGATCGAGGCTTGAACCTGCACGCTCGTGCTGAGATGATCGCGGCTCGGCTTACAAGGGGTCGTGAGGCGTGGAACTGGCGGGGGGCAGTGACGGCGATCGGATGCTCGCGTCCTGCTATGAGGACATGCGCCGGGTCGCGCGCAACCTGCTGGCGGGCGACGGCATGCGCCGCGTCTTCCAGCCGACCGATCTGGCACATGAAGCCGCCATCCGCCTGATCCTCTCCGAAGCGTCGGACCTCGCGCAATCGCAAGGGCATCTGCTCGCGCTCGCCGCCCGCACGATGCGCCGGATACTGATCGACGAGGCGCGGCGGCTCCGCGCGGCCAAGCGCCACGTCCCGACGATGCTCACCGCCTGGCCCGGCGACCAGCAGACGCGGCTCGTCGATCTCCAGGATCTCGATTCGGCGCTCGAGGCGCTCGACAAATTCTCCAGCGACCACGCCACGATCGTCGAGATGCGCTTCTCGCTGGGGATGACGGTCGAGGAGATCACCAGGATCACCGGGATTCCCGAGCGCACGGTCAAGCGGCGCTGGCAGGCGGCGCGCGCCTGGCTGCACGACTTCCTCCGCGCGCGGCCCGATGCAATCGCAAGCTGATATCGAGCGCCGTGCGCTCGCATTGGTCGAGCGCATCGCCGATCGCCCCGATGATGCGCGGTTCGAGGCGCGCCTGCTCGCCCGCGAGAATGAGGCGGTTCGTCGCCGTGTCGCCGCGCTCAAGGCATCGCTGACCGACGCCGCCGGCATCCTCCCCACCGAATTTCCGGACGATATTGCCGGCCCGGCCCTTCCTCCGCCGGAGCGGTGCGGTCCCTTCCGTCTCGTCCGGCTGATCGGCGAAGGCGGTATGGGCGATGTCTGGCTCGGTCAGCGCGACGACGGGCTGTACGAGCAGCGCGTTGCGGTGAAGCTGATCCGCAACCGGCTGATCCACGTCGCCGGTGCCGCCTTCGCTGCCGAGCGCCGTATTCTCGCGCGGCTCGAGCATCCCAATATCGCGCGGCTTATCGACGGCGGCATCGCGGCCGACGGAACGCCGTTCCTGGTCATGGAATATGTCGATGGCCGTCCGATCGACGAGGCCGCCGCCGGCATGCCGATCGCCGATCGCATCCGGCTGTTCCTCAAGACGGCCGACGCGGTGCAGTTCGCGCATGGCCAGCTCATCGTCCATGCCGACCTGAAACCGTCGAACATGATGGTCGACGCGATGGGCCGGGTGAAATTGCTCGATTTTGGCATTGCCCGGCTGATCGACGAGGAGGGCGAAGCGCCTACCACGCGTCCGATGACCCGTGCCTTCGCCAGTCCCGAGCGGCAGGAAGGCGGCCATTCGAGCATCGCCGACGATATCCATGCGCTGGGCGTGACATTGGGGATGATCGTCGGCGCCACGAGCGACCGCGAGTTGCAGGCGATCATCGCCAAGGCCAAGGCACCCGACGAGGCGGACCGTTATGGCAGCGTCGCCACGCTGATCGCCGATCTCGAGCGCTGGCAGGCACAGCTGCCGGTCACCGCGATCCCCGACGCCTGGCGTTACCGTACGCGCAAGTTCCTCAGCCGCCACCGCACCGGCGTGATCGCCACCGCGCTGGCGATCCTGGCGCTCAGCGCAACCTCGGTGATCGCCACCGCCAGCTATGTCCGCGCCGAGCATAATCGCATCCGCGCCGAGCAGCGCTTCGCCGAAGTCCGCCAGCTCTCCAACTTCATCCTTTTCGATCTCTACGACGAACTCGCCCGCGTCCCCGGAACCGTCGCCAAGCGCGCCGAGATAGCACAAACCGCTTCGCGCTATCTCGAGCGGCTCCAGCTCGCCGGCGAGGCGCCGCACGACCTCACCCTCGAAGTGGCGCGCTCCTATCGCCGCCTCGCCGGCATCCAGGGATTGCCTGGCATCTCCAACGTCAACCAGCCGGACGAAGCCGCACGCTCGCTCGGCAAGGCCGAGGCGCTGTTGCGCGGCTTGCTGGCGAGGCGGCCCCAGGATGCCGAAGCGCTCGATCAGCTCGGTTGGGTGCAGATCGAGCAATGGATGCTGCAAGGTTGGAGCAAGCACTCGGCTCGGCTGGTCGCAGCCGCGCGGCAGTCCTTCGCCGCAGCCACAAAGCTGGCACCCGCCAATCCCTCGGCGCAGCTCGGCGCGATCGCCGCCGAGCGCATCGCCGCCTATGAGCGCACCTATAGCGACGACAAGCCCCGTGAAGCCGTCACCACTGCCAGCGCCGCCCTGCAGCGGCTGCGCGCGCGGAGCTGGCCTGCACCGCTCGCGGGCGATGCGGCCAAGGTCGAGGTGCTGCTGCTCAATATCCTGGGCGATGCGACCTATTATGCCGACAACATCCCCGGATCGCTGCCGATCTACCGCGAGGCCGATCGACTGATCGACCGGCAGCTGGCCCAGCGCGGCCCCTTCCCGCACCTGCTCATCGCCAAGGGCCAGGAAGCCTTCAACATCAGCGGAGCGCTGGCGGACATGGGCGGCCACCTCCCCGAGGCCCTCGCCGCCGCGGATCGGGGCGTCGCGACGATCGAGCATCTGCTCGCCTCCGGCCCCGACGGCGCCGCCGAGAAGACGCTGCTGATCCTATACGGCCAGCAGGCCGCGGTGCTCGAGCAGCAGAAACGCTATGCCGAAGCGCTCGCGCCGAACGCGCGCAGCATCGCCCTGCGCCAGGCTCGGCTCGATGCTGCCCCGAACGATCCGACCCGCATGCGCGACATGGCGATCATGCTGACACCCCAGGCACGCGTGCTCGGGCTCGCCGGACACCATAGCGAGGCGTGCACCGCTGCCCGCCGCGGTCAGGCGATGTGGAAGGCGATCGAAGCCAAGGGCGATCTCGGCGATCGCGACCGGAGCCACCAGCTCCCGCAGATCAAGGCGCTGCTCGCGCAGAACTGCCGGCGCTACTGAGTTAATTTTTCTTCAACATCGTGGCCCGCTTTCCGAGGCGGCTGCGCACTCTCCTCGTCAGTACATGAAGAGGGGAAAGTTCATGCGATCACTCGGTTTGAAATTCGTGGCCACCCTGGCGGTCCTCGCGCCCGTCGTGGCCAACGCACAAGGGCATTATGTCGTCTACAATCCCACGGTCGACGTCTTCGCTGCCGCGCAGGCGCACCAGGGCCCGAACGTAGCCGGCTCGGCCGTGCATCAGGTCAACGGCAACGTCACCGATAGCTGGCATTCGAACGGCGGGGGCATTTCCAACACCCCGAACGGCACGACCGACGGCAGCGTCTATGCCTATCAGAACGGCGGCGCGGGCAGTGCCGCGCTATATTCCGAGGCCGGGGCGTCGGCCAGTCTCGCCCAGGGCAAGCTGCGCGGCTATGTCGGCGCCACGGGCCCCAACAATTTCGGCTCGCCGCTCGGCTTCTCCGAAAGCCAGATCTACGACACCGTCTATTTCAACAACACCAGCGGCGGCGATCTGGCCCTGTCGATCTTCTTCACCTTCGACGGCAGCGTGGTGGACACCAATGGCGACAGCAATCCGGGCGGCGCCGCCCGCCTGTCGGTGATTGGCTGCGGGGGCTGCGGCAATATCCGCTTCGCAGGCGACAATCATAACATCGGCGACGTGATCCAGGCGAATTTCGACGAGACGGGCATCTGGCAGTTCAACACCTGGGGCGGCCCCGTCCCCGACGGCCAGTCGTCGCATTGGTTCACCGCCGACAACAGCATCGGCGGGATGATCGACGGGTTGATCAGCACGACCTTGCTGATCCCGACCGGCGAATCCTCGCTCGGCCTAGGCGCCTATCTCGGGCTCGATTGCCGCGGCGGCAGCAATTGCGACTTCGGCCACACCAGCCTGTTCCGCTTCGGCGCGCTGCCTACCGGCCTGACCTGGACATCGCAGTCGGGCGTGTTCCTCACCGATATCGGTACCGGAAACCCGGGCGGTGTGCCCGAGCCCGCCGCCTGGGGAATGATGATCGGCGGGTTCGCGTTCACAGGCGGCATGCTCCGTCGCCGGAAAGCCGTGACGGCGCTCGCCTGAGCACCGTCACGGCGATGCGGGCCCGGAGATTTGCGACCCGAGCCGGGCCCGCATCAAATTTCGAGCTGGCTGCCCAACTCGACCACCCGATTGGTGGGTAGCTTGAAGAACTCCATCGCACTTTCGGCGTTGCGCACCATCCAGGCGAACAGCTTTTCGCGCCAGATCGCCATTCCCGGGCGGCGGGACGCGATCAGCGTCTGCCGCGCGAGGAAATAGCTGGTGTCCATCGTCTTGAACGGCGCCCCGGCATTGGTCACCTTGGCCAGCTCTTCGGGGATGTCGATCTCCTCCATGAAGCCGTAGCGCAGCACGATCCGGTAGAAGCCCTGGCCCAGATCGGTCACCGTGGCGCGGGGACCGTTCACGTGCGGCACCTGCTCGATCGCCACGGTGAGCACCACGACGCGCTCGTGCAGCACGCGATTATGCTTGAGGTTATGGAGCAGCGACGGCGGGATGTCGTCGGTCCGCGAGGCGAGGAACACCGCGGTACCGGACACGCGCTGCACCGATTGCCCGGCCGACTGGATGAACATCTCCACCGGAATCGCTCCTTCGTGCAGCCGCTCGCGCACCAGCCGGCGTCCGGTCGCCCAGGTCGTCAGCAAGGTGAAGGCGATCGCCGCGACCAGCAGCGGGAACCAGCCGCCATCGGGTATCTTGGTCACGTTCGACGCGAAATAGAGCCCGTCGATCAGCATTAAAGCGCCGGTGACGATTCCCGCCACCACCGGCGGCCATTTCCAGACCGCGAAGGTCAGCACGCCCAGCATGCAGGCGGTGATGAACATCGTGCCGGTGACGGCGATGCCATAGGCGGCCGCGAGGTTGCCCGAGCTCTTGAAGCCCAACGCCAGCAGGATGACCAGCACGAGCAGGCCCCAGTTGACCAGCGGCACATAGATCTGTCCCACCGCTCTGGCGCTGGTGTGGAGGATCTTGAGCCGCGGCAGGAAGCCGAGCTGCACCGCCTGCTGCGTCACCGAGAAGGCGCCCGAGATCACCGCCTGGCTGGCGATCACGGTCGCCACTGTCGCCAGGATCACCAGGGGCAGCCGCGCCCAGTCCGGCGCCATCAGGAAGAAGGGGTTCTCAACCGCGGCCGGGTTGTGGAGCAGCAGCGCCGACTGGCCGAGATAGTTGAGCATCAGGCACGGGAATGCGGCGTAGAGCCAAGAGATCGAGATCGCCTTGCGCCCGAAATGACCCATATCGGCATAGAGCGCCTCGGCGCCGGTCACCGCGAGCACCACCGATCCGAGAGCGAGGAACGCCAGCCTGGGGTCGATCAGGAAGAAATCGAGCGCATACCAGGGATTGAGCGCCCATAATATCTCGGGCGCCCGCGCGATGCCGACCAGGCCGAGCACCGCCAGCACCGCGAAATAGACCAGCATCACCGGCCCGAACAGCTTGCCGACGCTCGCGGTCCCGCGCGCCTGGATCGCGAACAGGCCGATCAGGATCACGATCGCGATCGGAAGCACCAGCGGCGTCAGCCCATCCTGCACGATCGTCAGCCCCTCGACCGCCGACAGCACCGAGATCGCCGGCGTGATGATCGCATCGCCATAGAAGAGCGCGGTCGCGATCACGCCCAGCATCGCGATGCCGGCGCTCCAGCGGTTCTGCCCCAGCTTGCGGTTGATCAGCGCGAGTAGCGCCAGGCTGCCTCCCTCGCCCTTGTTGTCGGCGCGCAGGATGACGAAGACATATTTGACCGTGACGACCAGCATCATCGTCCAGAAGATCAGCGACAGCACCCCGAAGATATGCGCGCGATCCACCGTCAGCGGGTGATGGCCGATGAAGCTTTCCTTCAGCGCGTAGAGTGGCGAGGTGCCGATATCGCCGAACACCACGCCGATCGCGCCGACCGCCAATGTGGGCAGGCTGTCGTGATGGCCATGCGGCTGTTCTGGGTCGTCCATCGCGCGCACCTATGCACGCGCGAAGCCCCCAGCCACAAACTTTACGCCTTCTTTATGCCCTGTCCCAACTCTCCCGTGGAACCTTAACCGCCCTCGCGCCCACATCGCAGCCGTTAATCCAAGAACGGGAGCGTAACGGTGGCCGCAATCCTGCGTCGCCTCGAATCGGACAAGCCTGGCTGGGCGGCGCAGATCGCGGTCCGCTCGGCCGGCCTTGCGCTGCTCGGCCTGTGCGCCGCGGCGGGCTGGTGGCTGCATCGGTCGGTCCACCAGCTGCCGCATCACAGCGGCACCATTCTCGAATTCGCGGCCGCCGCGCTGGCGGTTGTCAGCGGATGTCTGGGCTGGGCGCTGCTCGGCGAAGGTCCGGGCCTGTTCCGCCTGATCCCCGTTCCGGGCCGCTCCATCCTTCCCTTTTCGAACTGAGGAATTCCGCAATGTCCGATCTTCTCTGGTTGGGTGTGCTGGGGGGGCTCTTCCTCCTCACGCTCGCCTATGTCCGCCTCTGCGACAACGCGTGAGGAGGCCCGCATGACGCTCCACCTCGCACTCGCCGGGCTCACCGCGCTCGGTCTCCTCCTCTATCTCGTGGCCGTGCTTCTGCGGCCCGAGCGTTTCTGAAGGCCGTCGCCATGACCATTCAAGGCTGGACGCTGATCCTCGTCTTCACCGCCATCCTCGTCGCGCTCGCCAAGCCGATGGGGATGTGGATGTTCGCGCTCTATGAAGGGCGCGAGACCCCCCTCCATCGCGTGCTCGGCCCCGTCGAGCGCGGTTTCTACAAGCTCGCGGGCATCGACCCGAACGCCGAGCAGGGCTGGCGCCGCTACGCGGTGCACATGCTGTTCTTCCAGCTCGCACTGCTGCTCTTCACCTATGCGATCCTGCGCCTGCAGGCCGTGCTGCCGATGAACCCGCGCGGGCTCGCCGGTATCGGTGCCGACGGTGCGATGAACACGGCGGTGAGCTTCACCACCAACACCAACTGGCAATGGTATTCGGGCGAAGTCGTGATGAGCAATCTCAGCCAGATGCTGGGACTGACCATCCACAACTTCCTGAGCTCGGCGACCGGCATCGCGATCGCCTTCGCGCTGTTCCGCGGCTTCGCGCGGCGCCAGGCTTCGGGGATCGGCAATTTCTGGGCCGACTGCACCCGCGTCACCCTCTATCTGCTGCTGCCGATCTGCATCGTCTATTCGGTCTTTCTGATCGCGAGCGGCGTGCCGCAGACCTTCCTCAGTGCGATCGACGCCACCACGCTCGAAGGCGCCAAGCAGACGATCGTGGTGGGGCCCGTCGCCTCGCAGGAAGCGATCAAGATGCTCGGCACCAATGGCGGCGGCTTCTTCAACGCGAATTCGGCGCACCCGTTCGAGAACCCGAGCGCGCTAACCAACCTGGTGGAGATGCTCTCGATCTTCCTGATCGGCGTCGGCCTCACCTGGACGTTCGGCAAGGCGGTGGGCAACACCCGTCAGGGCTGGGCGATCCTGGCTGCGATGCTCACCATGTTCCTCGCCGGCACCGCCGTGGTCTATTGGCAGGAATCCGCAGGCAACCCGATCCTCCATCACCTTGGCGCCCTGGGCGGCAACATGGAGGGCAAGGAAGTCCGCTTCGGCATCGCCGCATCGTCCCTCTTCTCGGTCGTCACCACGGCGGCATCGTGCGGCGCGGTCAATGCAATGCACGACAGCTTCACCGCGCTCGGCGGCATGATCCCGATGATCAACATGCAGCTCGGCGAAATCGTCGTCGGCGGCGTCGGCGCCGGTATCTACGGCTTCCTCGTCTTCGCGATCCTCGCGGTGTTCGTCGCCGGTCTGATGGTCGGCCGTACGCCCGAATATGTCGGCAAGAAGATCGAGAGCCGCGAAGTGAAGCTGGCGGTGCTCACCATCGCCATCCTGCCGCTGTCGATCCTCGGCCTGACGATGCTCGCCTCGGTGCTGCCGCAGGGCCTGGCCGGACCGCTCAACAAGGGTCCGCACGGCTTCTCGGAGATCCTCTACACCTTCACCTCGGGCACCGCGAACAACGGCTCGGCTTTTGCCGGCATCACCTCGGGCACGCCCTTCTACAACGGCCTCCTGTCGGTCGCGATGTGGCTGGGACGCTTCTTCATGATCGTCCCGATCCTGGCGATCGCCGGCAGCCTGGCGTCCAAGAAGTACACGCCGGCCGGCGCGGGCTCGTTCCCGACCACCGGACCGCTCTGGGTGGGGCTGCTCGTCGGCATCATCCTGATCGTCGGCGGCCTGACCTTCTTCCCCAGCCTCGCGCTCGGACCGATCGCCGATCATCTCGCGATGATCAACGGCCAGCTCTTCTGAAGGCATGTGACATGACGACAACCCCAACCTCGATGTTTTCGGCCCAGCTGGTCGTTCCTGCGATCGGCGACGCCTTCCGCAAGCTCAACCCGCGCGAGCTGGTGAAGAACCCCGTGCTCTTCACCACCGCCGTGGTCGCGCTCCTCCTCACCGCGTTGCTGGCGATTGGCGGCGAGAATCTGCCTATCCCCTTCCAGCTCCAGCTGATCGTCTGGCTCTGGCTCACCGTCCTGTTCGGCACCTTCGCCGAAGCCTTGGCGGAGGGTCGCGGCCGCGCCCAGGCGGCGTCGCTCCGCGCCGCCAAGTCGGAGCTCACCGCCCGGCTTCCGGACGGCAAGATCGTCCCGGCCTCACAGCTCCAGAAGGGCCAGGTCGTGATGGTCCAGACCGGCGACCTGATCCCGGCGGACGGCGAAGTCATCGAAGGCGTCGCCTCGGTCAACGAATCCGCGATCACCGGCGAAAGCGCGCCGGTGATCCGCGAGGCGGGCGGCGACCGTTCGGCCGTCACCGCCGGCACCCGCGTCATCTCGGACCAGATCAAGGTCCGCGTGACGCAGGAGCCCGGCCAGGGCTTTCTCGATCGCATGATCGCGCTCGTCGAAGGCGCCGAGCGGCAGAAGACCCCCAACGAGATAGCGCTGACGATCCTGCTGGTCGGCCTGACGATCATCTTCCTGATCGCCGTCGCGACCATTCCCGGCTTCGCCAGCTATGCCGGCGGCGGCATCCCCGTCGCGGTGCTCGCCGCGCTGCTGATCACGCTGATCCCGACCACGATTGCCGCCCTCCTCTCGGCAATCGGCATCGCGGGCATGGACCGCCTGGTCCGCTTCAACGTGCTCGCCAAGTCGGGCCGTGCGGTCGAGGCCGCAGGCGATATCGACGTGCTGCTGCTCGACAAGACCGGCACGATCACCATCGGTGACCGTCATGCCAGCGAGTTTCGGACGCTGGACGGTATCGATACCGACACGCTTGCCCGCGCCGCCTTGCTCGCCAGCCTGGCTGATGAAACGCCCGAAGGCCGTTCGGTCGTCGTCCTCGCCCGCGAAAAGTTCGGAATCGACACCCGCGCGCTGCCCGAGAACGCCGAAGTCATCCCCTTCACCGCCCAGACCCGCATCTCGGGCGTGAAGATGGACGGCAGCCTGATCCAGAAGGGCGCGGTCGATGCCGTGCTCCGCGCCAATCCCGGGGCCGGCGTCACCGCCGCCGCCACCGAGATGCGCCGCATCACCGACGAGATCGCCCGTTCGGGCCAGACTCCGCTCGCCGTCGCGCAGGACGGCCGCCTGCTCGGGGTGATCGCGCTCAAGGACATCATCAAGGCCGGTGTCCGCGAACGCTTCGCAGAGCTGCGCCGCATGGGCATCCGCACCGTGATGATCACCGGCGACAACCCGCTCACCGCGGCTTCGATCGCGGCCGAGGCCGGCGTCGACGATTTCCTCGCCGAAGCCACCCCGGAGGACAAGCTCGCGCTGATCCGCAAGGAGCAGCAGGGCGGCAGGCTGGTCGCGATGTGCGGCGACGGCACCAACGACGCCCCCGCCCTCGCCCAGGCCGATGTCGGCGTCGCGATGAACACGGGCACCCAGGCCGCGCGCGAGGCGGGCAACATGGTCGATCTCGACAGCGATCCGACCAAGCTCATCGAGATCGTCGGCCTGGGCAAGCAGCTGCTGATGACCCGCGGCGCGCTGACCACCTTCTCGGTCGCCAACGACGTCGCGAAGTATTTCGCGATCATCCCGGCGATGTTCGTCGTGCTCTATCCGGGGCTGGCCGTGCTCAACATCATGGGTCTCGCCTCGCCCCAGAGCGCGATCCTGTCGGCGATCATCTTCAACGCGCTGATCATCCCCCTGCTGGTGCCGCTGGCGCTGAAGGGCGTGACCTACAAGTCGATGGGCGCCGGCCCGCTGCTCGCGCGCAACCTCGCCATCTACGGCCTGGGCGGCCTGGTCGCTCCGTTCATCGGCATCAAGCTGATCGACGTCGTCGTCGCCAGCCTCCACCTCGCCTGAGGATAGAAAAATGCTCAAAGACTTCACCACCGCAATCCGCCCGGCGATCGTGCTCACGATCCTGTTCGCGGCCCTGCTCGGCCTCGCCTATCCGGCCGCGCTTACCGGGATCGGCCAGCTGGCCTTTCCGCACCAGGCCAATGGCAGCCTGATTCACGAGAACGGTAAGGTCGTCGGCTCCGAACTGATCGCGCAAGGCTTTGCCAGCCCGCGCTATTTCCATCCCCGCCCTTCCGCCGCAGGCGCCGGCTACGAGGCGAACAACAGCTATGGTTCCAACCTGGGCCCCACCAGTCAGGCGCTCGCCGACCGGGTGAAAAAGGACGTCGCGGCCCTTCGCAAATCACCAGCAGATTCGGTCCCCACCGATCTGGTGACTACCTCCGCCTCGGGACTCGATCCTGACATCAGCCCCGAGGCGGCTTTTTTCCAGGTCGATCGCGTCGCTGCCGCGCGCGGGCTTGGGAAAGACGCCGTCCACGCGCTGGTCCAGCAGCATCTGCAGGGTCCGCTGCTCGGCTTCCTGGGTGAACCGCGCGTCAACGTGCTCCAGCTCAATCGCGCGCTCGACAGGATGGGCGGTACGCAGGCACAAGCGAAGGAGTGAGTTCGAACCCCGATTCCGAGCAACGCCCGTCGCCCGAGGCTCTTCTGCGCGAGGCAGCGCAGGAGGGCCGCGGCCGTCTGAAGGTGTTCCTCGGTGCCGCGCCCGGCGTCGGCAAGACCTATGAGATGCTGAGCGACGGCGCCGCGCGCCGCCGCGCCGGGATCGACACCGTGATCGGCATCGTCGAGACGCATGGCCGCGTCGAGACCGAGGCGCTGGTCCATGGCTTCGAGATCGTTCCGCGCCGAGGCGTCGAATATCAGGGCCGCACGCTCGAGGAGATGGACCTCGACGCAGTCCTCGCGCGCCAGCCCAAGCTCGTGCTGGTCGACGAGCTCGCCCATACCAATGCGCCCGGCAGCCGCCACGACAAGCGCTACCAGGATGTCGAGGAGCTGCTCGCCGCCGGGATCGACGTCTATTCGACCGTCAACATCCAGCACATCGAGAGCCTCAACGACGTCGTCGCCTCGTTCACCAAGGTCCGCGTCCGCGAGACCCTGCCCGATCGCGTGCTAGAGAATGCCGAGATCGAAGTCGTCGACATCCCGCCAGACGAGCTGATCGAGCGGCTGAAGGAGGGCAAGGTCTATGTGCCCGAGGAGGCGACGCGCGCGCTCGGCCATTTCTTCTCCAAGTCCAATCTCTCGGCGCTGCGCGAACTCGCCCTGCGCCGCGCCGCGCAGGCGGTCGACACGCAGATGCTCGACTATCTGCGCGCGCACGCGCTGGCCGGCACCTGGGCGGGCGGCGAGCGGATCGTCGTCGCGATCAGCGAGCTGCCCGGCGCCGCCGAACTGGTCCGCACCACCAAGCGTATCGCCGATGCCATGCGGGCGCCCTGGACCGCGGTGCACATCGAGACGCCGCGCACCGCGCATCTGAGCGATGCCGAGAACAACCGCCTCGCCGCGACGCTGCACCTGGTCAGCCAGCTCGGCGGCCAGGTCGCCGCCGTCCCTGCGGCAACCGTGATCGAAGGGCTCAAGCGCTTCACCACCGAGGCGCGCGCCACCCAGCTCGTCGTCGGCAAGTCGGCACGGTCGCGCTGGTTCGAGCTGCGCCACGGGTCGGTGGTCGATCGGCTGGTGCGCGAGACGCCCGGCATTGCCGTCCATGTCCTGCCGATGGGCGTGGAGAAGAGCGAGCGGCCCCAGCGTCAACGCAACGCGGGATCGGGCTGGGGCTCGCCCGGCGCCTATGCCGTCTCGCTCGGCCTCACCGTGCTCGTCACCTTGCTCGGCGCCAGCCTCTTCTCGTTCGGCAGCATCACCAATATCGGCCTGCTCTATCTGCTCCCGGTGATGTTCGCCGCGACGCGCTATGGCGTACGCCCGGGGGTGGTCACCGGCCTCGCCTCATCGCTCGCCTACAACTTCTTCTTCATCCCGCCGACCCACACCTTCACGATTCAGGACCCGCAGAACCTCATCACCGTGCTGGTGCTGATGGGCGTGGCGGTGGTCAGCAGCCAGCTCGCCGCGCGCGTCCGCGCCCAGGCCGATCTGGCGCAGAGCAGCGCCGCCCAGAACAGTTCGCTCGCCGGCTTCGCGCGCATGCTGACCGGCGTCAGCAAGCGCTCGGAACTCGGCCAGATGCTGTGCGCCGAGATCGCGCGGCTGCTCGACGTCAACACTGTGCTGCTGCTCCCGGTGAAGGGTCAGCTCACGCTCAGCGCCGCCTATCCGGCCGAGGATCGGCTCGAGACGCTCGAGCTGGCCGCGGCCAACTGGGCCTTCGATCACAACCAGCCCGCCGGGCGCGGGTCGGACACGCTCACCGCCTCCGAATGGCTGTTCCACCCGCTCGCCGCCGGCGGACGTGCGCTCGGCGTGTTCGGCCTCGCCAATCCCGATGCCGGCGCGCCGATCCGGTCGGATCAGTTGCCGCTGCTGCTCAGCCTGCTCGATCAGGCCGCGCTAGCGCTCGAACGCATCGCGCTCGAATCCGAGATGGCGACGATCACCCAGCTGCAGGAGCGCGATCGCCTCCGCGCCGCGCTGCTCTCTTCGGTAAGTCACGATCTCCGCACCCCGTTGACGACGATCCTCGGAATGCTGGCGGAGATGTCCCCCGCCAATGAGGAGCAATCCGGCCAGCTCACCGCCGCGCGCAGCGAGGCCGAGCGACTCCACCGGTTCGTCGCCAATCTGCTCGACATGGTCCGCATCGAATCGGGCGCGCTCCACCAGTCGATCGAGCCGGTCGATCTCGCCGAAGCGGTCGCCTCGGCGGTCCATGATCTGCGCCGCGTACTCGGCGATCGCTCGATCCAGCTCGATGTCTCGCCGGAGCTGCCTCTGGTTTCGGTCGACCCGCAGCTCTTCCATCACTGCCTGATCAACCTGATCGAGAACGCCGCCAAATATGGCGATCCCGGCGCCCCGATCACCGTCGCCGCGCGCCGCCAGGTCGGCGGTATGACGCTGGAGGTGATGGACGAAGGTCCCGGCCTTCCTTCTGGCGAGGAGACCCGCATCTTCGAGACCTTCACCCGGATCGAGGGATCGGACCGCAAGGGCGGCACCGGTCTCGGTCTCGCCATCGTCAAGGGCTTTGCCGAGGCGATGGGCCTCACCGTTTCCGCGACAAACCGCGCCGATCGCAGCGGCGCCAGCTTCACGATCCGCTTCCCGGAAGCCAAGCTGATCAAGGGAACCGCAACAGAATGAGCAACACCCCAAAGCTGCTGGTGGTGGACGACGAACCCGCGATCCGCCGCCTGCTCAACACCGGGCTTACCCGCGCCGGCTACCGCGTCGTCGAGGCCGCGACCGCGCGCGACGCGCTCAGCGCGCTCAATATCGACAAGCCCGATGCCGTGCTGCTCGATCTCGGCCTGCCCGATCGCGACGGACTGGAGCTGGTACCCCTCATCAAGGCGTCCGGCCCCGCGCTGCTCGTGATCTCCGCCCGCGACGCCACCGAGCAGAAGGTCACCGCGCTCGATCTCGGCGCCGATGACTATATCACCAAGCCGTTCGACACCGAGGAGGTGCTCGCACGGGTCCGCACCGCGCTGCGACACCGCCTCTCCGCCGAAAGCGACGCGCCGATCGTCCGCATGGGCGACGTCGAGATCGACCTGTCGAACCGGATGGTGCGCAAGGCGGGCGAGGAAGTGCATCTGACCCCAAAGGAATTCGGATTCCTCGCCGAACTCGCCAAGCATCCCGGCCGCGTCGTCACGCACCCGCAATTGCTCCGCGCGGTGTGGGGCCCGGGGCATGAGACCGACGTCGAGTATCTCCGCGTCGCCGCGCGCGGCGTCCGCATGAAGCTGGAGGGCAACGCCACCCAGCCCTCGTCGATCCGCAACGAGCCTGGAGTTGGCTATCGCCTGATGGTCTAGCCGGTTGCGCGGCCGGGGAAACCGGTTACCATCACCTCCGGAACAGGGCGCAAAGCCCGGCAAGGAGAGGCGATATGCAGCGCAGGGATGTGATGAAGGGTCTTGCCGCGGGTGCGGCGGCGGCTTCGATGGTCGATGCGGCCAAGGCGGAGGCCGCGGCGCGCAAGCGCTATGTCCAGGTCGGCGTCGGCAGCCGCGCACGGATGTACCAGCAGGCACTATGGGGCACGCACAAGCCGCATGGCGATCTGGTCGCCGTCTGCGACATCAATCCCGGCCGGCTCGACTATCTCGGCAAGCGCGCGATCCAGGCCGGGGCCAAGGCGCCCAAGCCCTATCTCGCCGCCGATTTCGACAAGATGCTCGCCGAGCAGAAGCCCGACGCGGTGATCGTCACCGTGCCCGACGCCTATCATGTCGACTATATCGTCAAGGCGCTCGACGCGGGCTGCGACGTGATCACCGAAAAGCCGATGACCACCGATGCCGCCAAGGCGCAGCGAATCCTGGACGCGGTCAAGCGCAGCAAACGCCACATCCGCGTGACGTTCAACTATCGCTACTCGCCGTTCCGCACCCAGGTAAAGGAATTGCTGATGGCCGGAGAGATCGGCGACGTGCTGTCGGTCGATTTCCACTGGCTGCTCAATACCGTCCATGGCGCCGACTATTTCCGCCGCTGGCATTCGAACAAGGCGATCTCGGGTGGCCTGATGGTCCACAAGGCGACGCACCATTTCGACCTGGTCAACTGGTGGCTCTCGGACATGCCGGTGACCGTCAACGCGGTGGGGAAACGCGAATTCTACACGCCCGCCATGGCCAAACGCCTCGGCCTGGACGGACCGCACCAGCGTTGCCTCACCTGCCCCGAAAAGGCGAAGTGCAGCTTCTATTTCGATCTCGCCGCCGATCCCGGGCTCAAGGCGCTCTTCCTCGATAACGAGAAATATGACGGCTATCACCGCGATCAGTGCGTCTGGCGTCCCGAGATCAGCATCGAGGACACGATGAACGTGATCGTCGGATATGCCGGCGGCGCCACGCTCAGCTACAGCCTCAACGCCTTCAATGCCTGGGAGGGCTATACCGTCGCGTTCAACGGTACCAAGGGCCGACTCGAGCATAGCGTGATCGAACAGGGCGGCGTCGCGGGCTCAACTGGTCTGCGCGACGAGGACAAGATCGCCACCCGCATCATCCCGATGCGTGGCGAGCCCCGGATCATCGAGCCCGCGACCGGCGCCGGCGGCCATGGCGGAGGCGACGCGGTGATGCTCGCCGACATCTTCGATCCCGCCGCGCCCAAGGATCCGCTGCTCCGCGCCGCGGACGAGCGCGGCGGCGCGGCTTCCTGCCTGATCGGCATCGCCGCCGATAAATGCTTCGAAACCGGCCAGCCGGTGCGGATCGACAGCCTCGTGACCGGGCTGCGCTGGCCCGATCTACCCAAGATGCCCGGCCATCAGGATCCGGTGCCGATGCCCGCGCGCATCGACTAGGCGGGATAGTTTTCGCAGAGTCTGGGAAAGAATCCCAGACTCTGTACTCCACCACGAACGACCCTATATCGCACGCATGACACTCGCTCTCTTCCAGATCGATCCGCGCGATGGCGTCGCGACGGCGCTGCGTGACCTTGTTGCCGGAGAGACCGCGCTCGGCGTGACCCTGTCCGCGGACGTGGCAAAGGGCCACAAGGTCGCGGTCCGCACGATCAGGACGGGCGAGCCGGTGCTCAAGTTCGGCTTCCCGATCGGCCGTGCGACGCACGACATCGCGCCGGGCGAGCATGTCCACACCCACAATGTCTCGACCGCGCTCGAGACCAGCGGCAGCTATGCTTATAGCCCGCATCTCGACGCCGCAGGTCCCGGCGAAGGCCCGAGTTTCCTCGGCTACCGCCGCGCCGACGGCCGCGTCGGCACGCGCAACGAGATCTGGATCATCCCCACCGTGGGTTGTGTCGGCCGCACCGCGCAGAAGATCGCCGAGCGTGCCGCCAGGCTCTATGAAGGCCGTGTCGACGGCGTCCACGCCTTCGCCCACCCCTTTGGTTGCTCGCAATTGGGCGACGATCTCAGCGGTACCACCCGGCTGCTCACCGCGCTCGCCAACCATCCCAACGCCGGCGGCGTGCTGATCGTCGGTCTGGGCTGCGAATCGAACCAGATGAGCGGCATGCTTCCCGGGATCGTCAATCCCAACCTCCGCACGATCGGCGCCCAGCTTGCCGGCGACGAAGTCGAGGAAGGCCTGGCGCTGGTGGAGGAGCTGGTCGCTGAAGCCGAGAAGACCGCGCGCGCGCCCGCGCCGCTTTCTGAGCTGGTGCTCGGCGTGAAGTGCGGCGGCTCGGACGGTTTTTCGGGCCTCACCGCCAACCCGCTGGTCGGCCGGATGAGCGACGCCGTCACCGCCGCGGGCGGCACTGCGATCCTCACCGAAATCCCCGAGATCTTCGGCGCCGAACAGCTCCTCATGGAGCGCGCGAAGGACGAGCAGGTGTTCGAGGGGATCGTCGACCTGGTCAACGACTTCAAGGCGTACTTCACGCGCCACGGAGAGCCTGTGTCGGAGAACCCCTCCCCCGGCAACATCGCCGGCGGCATCACCACGCTTGAGGAAAAGTCGCTCGGCGCGGTGCAGAAGGCCGGCCATGCGACGGTCACCGACGTGCTCCATTATGGCGAGCGCGTCCGCCAGCGCGGCCTGACCCTGCTCGAGGCGCCCGGCAACGACGCGGTTTCCTCCACTGCGCTCGCCGCCGCCGGTGCCACCGCCATCCTCTTCACCACCGGCCGCGGCACGCCCCTGGGTTTCCCCGTTCCGACGATCAAGATCGCCTCGAACAGCGAACTCGCCGCACGCAAGCCCGGCTGGATCGATTTCAATGCCGGCCAGGTGCTCGAAGAGGGCATGGATGCTGCGGCGGTTTCGCTGCTTGGCACGATCGCCGAGATCGCCTCGGGCCGGCAGACTGCCGCCGAGCGCAACGGCGAGCGCGAGATCGCGATCTGGAAGCGCGGCGTCACCCTCTGACGCGACAAAACTATGCTGCAGTGCGGCAGTCCGCATGTTCACGGCATTGAAGCGTTAACCTTGCCCAGCTACCCATGTCCGCGGGGATTGTCCGGGTGGGTTCGATGGCCGAGTTCTTTATCTTCGTTTACGCGATGACCGCGATGTTCGTGCTGCAGGCGATGCGCCGCAACCAGCGCGAGCAGCGCTCCAATCCGCAGATGGTGACGATGGTCGGCTGGGGCCTGTTCTCGCTTTCCTCGACGCTCGCGGTGCTGATGGGCGCGGTCGGCCTCGCGCTGGCGCTGGGCATGCATATGCAGCTCCCTGCCGGCTTCGAAGCGCCGGTCTTCTGAGGCGCGGATGCCGTTATACGAAATTGGCGGCCACAAGCCCCGGATCGCACAAGACGCCTGGGTCGCGCCCAGCGCCGATCTGATCGGCGACGTCCATCTCGCCGAGCTCGCCAGCGTCTGGTTCGGCGCCGTGATCCGTGCCGACAACACGCCGATCCTGGTCGGTGC
Organism: uncultured Sphingomonas sp.; assembly: GCA_966211615.1. Lineage (GTDB taxonomy): Bacteria > Pseudomonadota > Alphaproteobacteria > Sphingomonadales > Sphingomonadaceae > Sphingomonas. The sequence continues at coordinate 142,895 of CBIHNZ010000003.1, read as the reverse complement.
ACGCAGCAACATCCAGGACGGGGCGATGCTCCATTCGGATCCCGGCACGCCCTGCACGGTCGGCGAGGACGTGACCGTCGGCCATCATGCTATCCTCCACGGCTGCACGATCGGCAACCGCACGCTGATCGGCATGGGGGCGACGATCCTGAACCGCGCGGTGATCGGCGAGGATTGCCTGGTCGCCGCCGGTGCGCTGGTGACCGAAGGCAAGCAGTTCCCCGCCGGCTATCTCATCGTCGGCAGCCCGGCAAAGGCCGTCCGTCCGCTCGACGAGGCGCAAAAGGCGATGTTGAAGGCCGGTGCCGCGCACTATGCCGCCCGGCAGCGCGACTATGCGACCGAGCTCAAGCTCGCCGACTGATCCTCGAAGAAACAGGCGATCGTGCTGTCCGGCAGCCGTGCCGGCTTCAGCGTCTCGACATCGAGGCAGCACCAGCGCGACCGCACTTCGGTCAGCGTCTCGCCGCCGCGGCGGATGATCGTCTCGTAGAACGCGCTCTCGCGCTTCACCCGCTCCAGCACCACTTCGGCACGCAGATCGTCGCCCAGGAACGCCGGCTTGCGATAGGTGATCTCGTGGCGCACCGCGACCCAGCAATGCGCCGCCACGGCGTCGGCGGGCGCCAGATGCTCCCAATGGCTGGTCACCGCCGCCTGCACCCAGCGGAGGTAACTGGCGTTGTTCACATGCCCCATCGCATCGATGTCGGTCGGGTCGATCGCGATCGAATAATGATGCTCTATGCTGCGAACCATTGCACCCCGCCGAAATCCGTTCTGCCATTCCGCTCGCGTAACCCGCGAGCACGTGGCGCTTGCGTTCGCGCCGCCATGTACAGCGCGCCCTCCGCAAGCAATTGCCCCGCAAGTGCTTCGTAATAGTTGCAAGCGTCTGCGATATCTCCGGCGCTGACGATCAGTTCGTCCCCAACCGGGACGCGCCGCAGGCCCGTGGCATCGCGCCAGCCGGTGGTGAGCATCGCGCCCCCGCGCGCATCGCCGCGCCCGACGATCCCGGCGCAGTGGAACAGGCATTCGCGCGTCCGCCCGAACGCCCGCAGCCGGGCATGATCGCTATCGGCAGCCGCCATCGCCGTCCGCAGGCTCCTGAGGCGATTCGCGGTATTGTCCTGCCTGCGCTGGAGCCCGACGCCGCAGCTCCGCGCGACTTCGCCGATCAGCACGTTGAGGAACCGGTCCAGCTCGCGCAGCCCGTTGCCGATCACCTTCGCCCGATAGCGCCCTTCCACCGCGCAATGGCCAGACCCCAGGAAGCGCGCCCCGCGACGCAGCGTAGCATGCGCATCGGCCAGCGCGGGCGCCAGCGGCAAGCCGACGCTCAGCCGCCCGATTCCGCGCGCTTCGCGATCGCCTGCTCGACGGCGCGCAGCCCGTCGTCGCTCGCCACCGCCAGATCGAGCGGCCGCCCGCCCAGCGTTTCGTCGAACGTGTTGAGGAATGCCGTGGCGCCCTCGCGTCCCAGCTTCAGGAACGCCATCGTCGCCACCTGTCCCTGGCGCGCCGCGCTCTCGGCGGGAAGCCGGACGGCGTTGAATTTCTTGCGGAAGAACTTGGCCTTGGGCGGATCGCCGTTCGCGGTATCCGTCTCGGGCGTGGCTTCCGTCTCGGGCTCGGGGGTTTCGTCCGTCATCAGCCGGCCGACCGTCGGGAGAGAAGCAGACTATGGTTCAAGCGAAGTCTCCCAGGTGTAAGCGGGAGCACTCTGGTCTCTCAGCCGGTGGCGCCTACGAACGGAAACTGCCAGCGGTATCCGAACCCTAGCCCATCGCGTGGGGCGTGCAACCGCAAATCCCGCTCTGGGATTTCCGCGGGCACATTACTGGACAGCCATTCCGGTTGCGCTATGAAACTCGAATGGCTCTTCCTCCGCTGTTCGATCGCCTGCGGCTTCCCGTCATCGGCTCGCCGTTGTTCATCATCTCGGTGCCCGATCTGGTGATCGCGCAGTGCAAGGCAGGGATCGTCGGCTCGTTCCCGGCGCTCAACGCGCGCCCGCAGGGCCTGCTCGACGAGTGGCTCCATCGCATCACCGAAGAGCTTGCCGCCTGGGACCGCGACCATCCGGATACCCCCGCCGCGCCCTTCGCGGTCAATCAGATCGTCCATCGCTCGAACGAGCGCCTGGAAGCGGATGTCGCGACCTGCGCCAAGTGGAAGGTGCCGATCGTCATCACCTCGCTCGGCGCGCGACCGGAACTCAACGACGCCGTCCATGGCTGGGGCGGCATCACGCTCCACGACGTGATCGACGACCGGTTCGCGCACAAGGCGATCGAAAAGGGTGCGGACGGCCTGATTCTCGTCGCGGCGGGGGCCGGCGGCCATGCCGGGCGGCTCAATCCCTTCCCCTTCGTCCAGGAAGTCCGAAGCTGGTTCGACGGTCCGCTGATTCTCTCGGGCGCGATCTCGACGGGCCGATCAATTCTGGCGACGCAGGTCCTCGGCGCCGATCTCGCCTATATCGGCTCGCCCTTCATCGCCACCGACGAAGCCAATGCGGTCGACACCTACAAACAGGGAATCGTCGAAGGCAGCGCCGCCGACATCGTCTATTCGAGCCTCTTCACCGGCGTGCACGGCAATTATCTGCGCCAGTCGATCGTCAATGCCGGCCTCGATCCGGAAAATCTGCCCGAAAGCGACCCCAGCGCGATGAACTTTGGCGGGGCGAAGGCGTGGAAGGAGATCTGGGGATCGGGCCAGGGCATCGGTGCCGTCACCGCGGTCGAACCCGCCGCGGTACTCATCGATCGGCTGAAACAGGAATATGCCGCCGCGAAAACGGCGATGGCGGCGCTTTAAAAGGCCCCCGCGAGCCGTTCCATCATCCGCCGCGCCGGGCTCACCGTCGTATTCGGCAGGTCGAGCGACGAATCGAGCCGCGCCACGCGGCGATACAGTTCGATGCTCGTCTGGATGATCGATCCGGCCTGTGCAGGCATCGCCAGCAGCAGCGCCTCGTCGGTCTCGGGCGCGGTGCCGAGCCGGCGCGACGGCGAGAGCGCATCGGTCGGCTCCAGCTCGCCCGCGTCAACCGCGCGCTGGGTCAGCAGCCAGGCGATGACGTGCATCAGGCGCGTCGTCACCTTGAGCGACTCGCAGGAGAAGGCGACACGGTTCAGCGCCTCGAGCTGATCGCGCTCGTTGCGCCCGATCTCGTCGAAATAGGCACGCGCCTCATCGGCCAGCAGCATCGCCTCGACATAGAGCGAGTCGACCAGTTTGCGGTGGATGCGTGCGGTACCTTGGCCCTGCATTCGGAAACGCTGCCATAGCGGGGCCGCCAACGGAATGCTTAAAATGGGCTCACTACGTCCCGATCCGAGAGGTCAGGCAATAATGTCGGGGATAAGTTGGTCCTCGAGCATCGCGATCTCGTCGCGCAGCATGAGCTTGCGCTTCTTGAGCCGGGCAATCTGGAGCTGATCGGCCGATCCGGTAGCGAGCAGGGCATCGATCGCAGCGTCGAGATCGCGATGCTCGGATCGCAGTGTCTCGAGCCGCCGCAGGATCTCGCTATCGTCCATTTTCACCCCCGCAAGAGCTGACACTGCCCTAGCCCGGATCGCTCCGCAACGGACCATCGCGCCTTTTTTGCGGACTATCGATCAGCACCGATTCGGAGCGAGACAGATGCGCGAAAAGGTGATTTAGTTTGTTCCCCCCACCATCCACGAAGGAGGACCGCTTCCATGCAGAACGCGCATTTCTCGGCACTTACGGCCAAGCATTCGAGTCTGGACCAGCGAATCGCCACTGAGTCGCAGCGGCCCCTTCCCGATCAGATGCTGCTCGCCCAACTGAAGAAACAGAAGCTGCGCGTCAAGGAGGAGATGGCCCGCTAGATGCGGCTATCCACAATTTTGTGAAGGTGCGCGGAGCCGCACGGCTCCGCGCATCCACAAACAGCGATCATCGAAGGAAAAACGGTCGATTTCTCGGCCGCACCGCATCTCAGCGACGGCGCGGGAGAAGCGGCTTTGCAAAGGCTGGGGTATTGCCACCCTTGCCCACGGGCTTGCGGGCTAGCTTCGGATCGATCTCCTGGTCGAACGCGACGCCGACGCGGCCCTCGGCCGCCCATGCGATCCGCCCCGACACCCAGCCCACGCCGCGCACTTCCACCGCGACCGGAGTCTTGCTCGCGACAGGCTGCGCATATTCGGCCATCAGGCCGCCCGACGAGAGATTGCGCACCCGCACGGTCTCGACCGCATTGTCGCCGACGCGGAACTGCGCCGCCAGCATCAGGCTGTCGCGCGCACCGCTACGCTGGCCGGTGAAATCATCGGCGGAAAGCGCGGTCAGTGGGTCTTGAGAATGCTGGTCCATCCGGGCTGCCCGAAACGCAAAAATTGATGTGCCGCCCTATAGACCAGCAATCCTTATCGAAACCGTTAACCGGAACGCCATTCTGGAGGCATTCCGGAACGGTGCCGACCCGGCTATTCCTCGCGCGAAACCTTCTCGTTCCGCTCGTGGCGCTCCTGAGCCTCGACCGTCATCGTCGCGATCGGACGGGCCTCGAGCCGTGCCAGCGAGATCGGTTCGCCGGTCACTTCGCAATAGCCATATTCGCCCTCTTCGATGCGACGCAGCGCGGCGTCGATCTTGGAGATCAGCTTGCGCTGACGATCGCGGGTGCGCAGTTCGATCGACCAGTCGGTCTCGCTCGAAGCGCGATCGGTCAGATCGGCTTCGCGCAGCGAGTCGGATTGAAGCTGGTTGAGCGTATCTGCGGCCTCGCGATAGATCGCGTCCTTCCAGCCCAGCAGTTTGTTGCGAAAATATTCAGTCTGCCGCGGGTTCATGAACGGCTCGTCGTTGCTCGGCCGATAGCCGTCGTCGCCGTCATTTGCCGCTGGCGGAAGCTGTTTACCCGGTTCGTCGAAGCGATCCAAAACTGTAGCCATCCCCACTCTCCACACCGGTCATCCCAGTGGCACGCCGCTGGAAGACCGCCTACTTGCCCGAGCGCCCTATACTTTCGCGCGAGCAGGTTAACAAGCGCATCATTTGCAGCCCTTGTCGGCAATGCCCCGTAAAATAGGGGAAATTAGCACAGGCTGAACCGGGAGACGGTGCCACTCTCAGCAATCGCTGTGAATTCGCAAAATCCCTACCCGAACATCTCCGAACTGTGCCGAAGATGCACATTAACCATAACGCGCGATTCCGAAAGGCGATGAAACCCCGAAGAAGAAGGTAAACGGGGGTTAATAGACTTGCGCTTAATAGTTTGTTCGGCACTTTTCCGCATTGAGGGCGCACAAGCTGCTGACGGTCCCGTGGGGAGCGAGCGCCAGCAACGGAAGAGTGGGACATCATGTCGGTTCGCATGGCTTTAGCGAAACTCTGCGCGTGCGCTTGCGGCGGCGCAGTCATCGGCGGCAGCGGCGTCTACGTCGCGCAGCGCGTCGAGCATAAGCGCGTCGTCCAGCATCAGACGGTCGCCAAGAAGCGCGTCGTCCATCGCACGGTGGTCCGCAAGCCGGTGCGCACCGTACGCCGAGTCGTCACCACCCGCACGACCACCCAGGCACAGCCTCAGGTCGTCGTGGTGACCGCGCAGGGCGCGCCGATCCCGCTGCCTCCTTCGTCGGGCGTGGCGGCTGCGGCAGCCGGCGGTTCGGGCGGCGGCATCATCGGCGGCTCGGGCGGCGGCGGCTTCATGGGCGGCTTCTTCGCCGGCGGCTTCTTCGGCAGCTCGGGCAGCTCCAGCGGCAGCAGCTCGGGCAGCAGCGGCATCAATATCGAGATATCCTCGACCTCCAGCGGCGGTTCGACCTCGTCGTCAACCGGCGGATCTTCCACCAGCTCGGGCGGCTCCTCGACCAGCTCGTCGACCGGTGGCTCGTCCACGAGCTCCTCGACCGGCGGATCGTCGACCTCCAGCTCCAGCGGCCAGGTCAGCAGCACCTCGTCCACGTCGAGCGGCGTGTCGTCGTCCACGTCGAGCTCGACCTCGAGCGGCGTCTCGTCATCGACTTCGTCCAGCTCTTCCGGGTCGACCAGCTCGTCGGGCTCCACGAGTTCCTCGGGCAGTTCCTCGACCTCGTCCAGCTCATCGGGCTCGAGCGGCCATCACGGGTCGAGCGGCTGGAGCAATTCCAGCGGCTGGAGCACCTCGAGCGGCTGGAGCACCAGCAGCGGCCACGGATCGAGCGGCCATCACGGCTCCAGCGGCGGCAGCAGCTCGTCGGGCGGCCCTGCCCCCGTCCCTGCCCCGCCGATGGTCCTGCTGTTCGGCGGCGCCGCGGCGGCACTGGTCGCGCGCAAGCGCCTCGGCAAGAAGAAGGCCGAAACCACCAAGGCCTGAGCTTCGAGTGTACTAGCCCGAAAGATTGACCGTCAGTCCGGCAGAAGGCCGGGATCCAGGGCTACTCGGCGTAGACCTGCTTGGCTCTGGATCCGGCCTTCGCCGGTATGACGATGTTCGCAAAGCGCGCGGACGCCCTCACTCCGCCCTGAGCAGGGCTTCCTCGATCTCGGGCACCGTGTGCCCGGTCAGATCCTTGCCGATTTCACCCGTCAGTCTCTCGCTCACCGACACGTGATAATGCTTGCGCAGCTCGCCCAGCGTGCGCGGCGGCGCGACGATGATCAGCGATTCGAAATCATGGGCGAGCGCGCGCTTCTTGAGCAGTTCCGCCGCTTCGGCGGCGAAGCGATCCTCCTCCAGCTGGTGGAAATCGACTTCGTCCATATTGCCGGCGCCCCATTGCGCGCCCGCGGTCCGCGTGCCCATCGATCCGCCCGCCAGATCCGTCGCCTGTTCGTGATGATCGGGATTGTGCTTGTCGATCAGCTTCTTGGCCATCTGAAGATTGGGATAGGCGGTGTCGCCCTCGTTCCGGAAGAACAGCATCTTCCGGCCGTCGACCACCACGACCATCGCGTCATGCGGAACCTGCATCGTTCGTCTCCTTCGGATTTCGCCCTGGAACACTAACGCCGGGGTTCGGCTCAGGGTTGCGCGGCTCCCGGGGCCCCGCCATAGGCCATGCCCATGCACGATATCCGCGCCATCCGCGAAAACCCCGAAGCCTTCGACGCCGGCCTGGCGAAGCGCGGGCTTGCCCCCCAATCGGCGCCCCTGCTCGCGCTCGACGAGCGCCGCCGCGCGCTGATCACCGAGCTCCAGGTCGGTCAGGCGCGCCGGAACGAGGCCTCGAAGGCGATCGGCGCCGCCAAGGCGCGTCGCGACGATCCTACCGATCTGATGGCCGAGGTCGCCGCGCTCAAGGAGCGGCTGCCGCAAATCGATGCCGAAGAGAAGGCGCTCGGCGAGCAGCTTAATGCTGTGCTCGCCGCGCTGCCCAACCTCCCGCTCGCCGACGTGCCGCGGGGCGAGGACGAGAAGGACAATGCCCTTGTCCACGAACGCGGGTCCCAGCCCAGCTTCGGCTTCACGCCCAGGGAGCATGACGCGATCGGCCCCGCCCTCGGCCTCGATTTCGAGACCGGTGCATCGCTCTCCGGCTCGCGCTTCACCTTCGTCCGCGGCAGCGCGGCGCGCCTCCACCGCGCGCTCGGCCAGTTCATGCTCGACACGCTGACGCGCGATCACGGCTATGAGGAAGCGGTCGTGCCGCTGCTCGTGCGCGACGAGACGATGTTCGGCACCGGCCAGCTTCCCAAGTTCGCCGAAGACAGCTTCCAGACCACCGACGGCCGCTGGCTGATCCCCACCGCCGAGGTCAGCCTGACCAACGCGGTGCGCGAGAAGATCCTCTCCGCCGAGGCGCTGCCGCTGCGGCTGACCGCACTGAGCGCCTGCTTCCGCTCCGAAGCGGGCGCAGCGGGCCGCGACACGCGCGGCTATATCCGCCAGCACCAGTTCGAGAAGGTCGAGATGGTCTCGATCACCGCACCCGAGGCCTCCGAAGCCGAGCATGAGCGAATGACCGGCTGTGCCGAGGATATCCTGACCAGGCTGGGCCTCGCCTTCCGCCGGATGAAGCTGTGCACGGGCGATATGGGCTTCACCGCCGCGCGTACCTATGACCTCGAAGTCTGGCTGCCTGGCCAGAACCAGTATCGCGAGATCTCGAGCTGCTCGACCTGCGGCGATTTCCAGGCGCGCCGCATGAACGCGCGCTTCCGTCCCGAGGGCGAGAAGAACACGCGATTCGTCCACACGCTCAACGGCTCGGGCCTTGCGGTCGGCCGAACTTTGGTCGCCGTGGTCGAGAACTACCAGCAGGAAGACGGCTCGGTCGCGGTGCCGGACGTGCTCCAGCCCTATCTGGGTGGATTGAACCGGCTCGAACCGCGCTGATGCGCATCCTGCTGACCAACGACGATGGCTATCATGCGCGCGGCCTCGCCGTGCTCGAGCGCATCGCCCGGACGATCTCGGACGACATCACCGTCGTCGCCCCGGCCGAGGAACAATCGGGCAAGGGCCGTGCGCTGACCCTCACCGAGCCGTTCCGCGTCTCGAAGCGCGGCGAGAACCGCTATGCCGTGCGCGGCACGCCCACCGATTGCGTGATGTTCGCGCTCGCCGAGCCGATGAAGGGCAGTCCGCCCGATCTCGTGCTGTCCGGCGTCAATCGCGGCGGCAATCTGGCCGAGGATGTCAGCTATTCGGGCACCGTCTCGGCTGCGATGGAGGGCGCGCTCGCCGGCATCCGCTCGATCGCGCTCAGCCAGCGCTATGCCCGGGGCGGCATGGGCGACAAGGTGCCGTTCGACACCGCCGAGGCCTGGGGCGAGCGCACGCTGCGTCCGCTGCTCGACCTCGACTGGGCGCCGCGCACGCTCATCAACGTCAATTTCCCGCCAGTTGCGGCCGATGCGGTGCAGGGCATCCGCGTCGTTTCGCAGGGCCTGCGTGACTATGGACGTGTCGGCCTCGACAAACGCACCGACCCCCGCGGCTTCGACTATTACTGGCTGGCGATGGGCCGCCTGCCCCACCAGCCGATGCCGAACACCGATCTCGACGCGATCGAGCAGGGCTTCGTCACCGTCACGCCGTTGCATCTGGACCTGACGCACCACGAATCTCTCGATATGCTCGCCGCTGCCTATCGTTGAGACGGGTGCAGGGGGGAACGAGAATGATGCGGGTGGCGCTTGCCCTGATGATGGCTGTCGGGCTTTCGGCCTGCATTCCGACGGGCGCGGCCCGGTCAGACTATGACGCCCCGCCGCCGCCCACCCCACGCGTCCTGCCTCAGGAGCAGCCGCAGCAGACGCCGCCGCCCGAGCAGGACGTCCGCGTCCTTCCCGCACCGCCCCAGGCCTGGGAGGCGCGCCGCGTCACCGCCGATGCGCGCCAGGTTTCGGCGAGTATCTATTCGGTCCAGCCCGGCGACACGCTGCGCCACATCGCCGACAAGACCGGCGCCGGATCCGAAGCGATCGCGCGCGCCAACGGCATCGTCCCGCCGCACACCATCTTCCCGGGCCAGCGCCTGACGATTCCCGGCGGCCGCTATCACCTGGTCCGAGCCGGTGAGAGCGGTATCGCCATCGCGCGCGCCTATGGCGTCGACTGGTCGCGCATCGTCACCGCCAATGCGCTGGCCGAGCCTTATATCCTGCGCACCGGCCAGCGGCTGCTGATCCCCTCCTCGTCTTCCTCGCCCAGCCAGTCTCGTGAGGAACGCGCCGCAGCCTTCCATATCGACATCGACGACATCCTGACCGGCGGCCAGCCTGCGCTCGCCAGCGCCGCGAAGCCCGCCAAGCCCAGCGCCTCGCCCAAACGCGTCCTCCCCGCCACCGCCGCGGTGGCCGCGCCGCCCAAGCTCGTCGGTCAGTTCGCCTGGCCGGTGCGCGGGCAGGTGGTGAAGCGATTCGGCGCGGGCGCGAGCGGCGAGCGCAACGACGGCATCAAGATCGCGGTACCCAAAGCCACGCCCGTGCTCGCCGCCGCCGACGGCGTCGTCGCCTATGTCGGCAGCGACGTGCCCGCGCTGGGCGGTCTCGTCATCCTGCGCCACGGCAATGGCTGGACGAGCGTCTATGGCCATGCGAGCCAGTTGCTCGTCCAGCGCGGCCAATCGGTGAAGAAAGGACAGAAGATCGCGCTTTCCGGCAATACCGGATTCGCCGATCGCCCGGAGCTCCATTTCGAGATCCGCAAGGGCCGCACGCCCGTCGATCCCACCTCGCAGCTCCCCGCGCGTTAGTTCAAGCGAGGCTTTCCCGGGCCTCGTCGCACTCCTCGCATCCCTCCTCCGGGCCATGGAGGAAGATCAGCGGGTTCTCCCGAACCTTGGCGGCGGCTATCCGCACCAGGTCCTTGGCCTCCATCAATCGCGCCTCGGCATGACCGACCCTGCCCTCGCGCAGCAGCCCCTCGGCGCGCAACCAATCGTCGACGAGTTCGAACTTCTCGCAGCAGCTGTCATTCTCGCCGTAATGGACCTCGTGGCCCTGGGCATCGATATAGTGAAAGTCACTGCGATAGGGCGCACCGCCGAGCAGTTCGGCGAGGTGGAGCATCGTGTTGGCGTGCTGCGTCACGCCAAGCAGCAGGATCTGGCCGTTCAGCTCGCAGATACGGTCGATAGCGCTGCCCTGCCCTGCAGGCGGAAGCACAAAGGGGCCACCAGTGATCCACTCGGCTTTCGGCCCGCGCGCCGCCACCGCATCGAAATGCGGGCTACGGATTACGCCCGGCATTCGCCAGAACAGGTCGGCCACCACGCCGAGATCATCACGATTGTCGGTCGTGGCGGGCTCGAAGGCGACATCGTCGTCGCCCGTCGCCGAGGGCATGGCGAGCGTGCCCGCCGGTCCCAGCGCTTCGGCGAGTGCCGCGATCAGCCCTTCGGGCCCACCCTCGACCGGGCGGACGTTGCGGAAGCTGGTATGGACGAGCAGCACGCCGCTCCGACGCACGCCCAGCGCGCGCAGTTGCTGGGTCAGCCCACCCTTCGAAACCATCTCCATCTTGACCTTGATGCCATCCCGGCCAAGGTCGCGCCATGCCCGCCGACATCACCGCCCGCGCCCTGCCGATCCTCATGCTGCTCGCCTCGAACGTCTTCATGACCTTCGCCTGGTACGGGCATCTCCGCTTCAAGGCCGCGCCGCTGATGCTGGTGATCCTGGCGAGCTGGGGCATCGCCTTCATCGAATATTGCCTCGCGGTACCGGCCAATCGCTGGGGCAGCGCCGTCTATTCCGCCGCCCAGCTCAAGGCGATGCAGGAAGTCATTACCCTCACCGTGTTCGTCGGATTTTCGGTGCTCTATCTCGGGCAGAAGATCACCGTGAACCACTTGATCGGCTTCGCGCTGATCGCGGCGGGCGCGTGGTTCGTGTTTCGCGCGCCCGCCTGACGGCTCAGGACATCAGACCGAAGATCGCGCCCATCACCAGATAGATGACGATCCAATAGCCCGCGTCGATCAGGAAAAGCGAACGCGGCATCCGCGAGAACAGGTAATTCACCCCGATCGAGGTCGCGATGAAGCCCACGCCGATGATGCTCGCGATCACCAGCGAATGGTGCAGCCCGACCGGCGCGTCATAGGTCTGGTAAAGATGGTCGAGCATGAACGCCGCGACCAGGTTGAGCACGAAGGTCGTCCCGAAGATCATCGGCATGTTGGCGGTCTTGGCGTCCGCCTCCGTGATGCCGCGCGCCTTCATCCACGCCTTTCCGAACAGCGGCCCGTACCAGAGCCCGCCCACCATGAACCCCGCCAGCGCGGCCAGGATGATCGCCAGCCAATGAAAATGCATGATTTCCTCCCCTCATCTGCATGGCTGGGAAGGTAACCGGGAAAGCCCGCGCTAGCAATTTCGCCGAAAATCCCTATGTGGCGCCCCAATCATGGCAACCAAACTCCCCGAGGCGCCCCGCGTGGGCATGGTGTCGCTCGGCTGTCCCAAGAACCTGGTCGACAGCGAGCGGATCCTCACCAAGCTCCGTTCAGACGGCTATGCGATGTCGCCCGACTATGCCGGCGCCGACGTCGTGCTGGTCAACACCTGCGGCTTTCTCGATTCGGCCAAGGAAGAGTCGCTCGAAGCGATCGGCGAGGCGATCGCCGAGAATGGCCGCGTCATCGTCACCGGCTGCATGGGCAAGGAGGCCGAGGTCATCCGTGCCCGCTTCCCCAACGTGCTCGCGGTCACCGGCGCACACCAATATGAGGAAGTCGTCGGCGCGGTGCACGAAGCGGCGCCGATGCCGCCCAGCGCGTTCCTCAACCTCGTGCCGGAGAGCGGTCTCAAGCTCACCCCGCGCCACTACAGCTATCTGAAGATCTCGGAAGGCTGCAACCATCGCTGCGCCTTCTGCATCATCCCGTCGCTCCGCGGCGACCTGGTCAGCCGCCGCCCCGACGCGATCCTGCGCGAGGCCGAGAAGCTGGTCGAGGCGGGCACCAAGGAATTGCTGGTCATCAGCCAGGATACGTCGGCCTACGGCGTCGATATCCGCAAGCAGCCACGCATGTGGAAGGGGCAGGAAATCGTGCCCCACATGACCGATCTCGCCCGCGAGCTAGGCAAGATCGCGCCCTGGGTGCGGCTCCACTATGTCTATCCCTACCCCCATGTCGACCAGGTCATCCCGCTGATGGCCGAGGGGCTGATCCTCCCCTATCTCGACATCCCGTTCCAGCATGCCAGCCCCTCGGTGCTCCGCGCGATGAAGCGCCCGGCCAATGAGGCCAAGGTGCTCGAACGCCTCAAGAGCTGGCGCGCGATCGCCCCGGACATCACGATCCGCTCCACCTTCGTCGTCGGCTTCCCCGGCGAGACCGAGGCCGATTTCCAGTATCTGCTCGACTGGCTCGATGAGGCGCAGCTCGACCGTGTCGGCGCGTTCCGCTTCGAGCCGGTCGAGGGTGCTTCGGCCAATGACCTGCCCGGCGCCGTTCCCGAAGAGGTCAAGGAAGAGCGCTATGCCCGCGTGATGGAGAAGACCGCGGCAATCTCCGCCGCCAAGCTCCAGGCCAAGATCGGCCGCACGCTCGAGGTGATCATCGACGCGGTCGACGGCGAAGGCGCCACCGGCCGTTCCCAAGCGGATGCGCCCGAAATCGATGGCGAGGTCTTCCTCCGTGATTCCGGTCATTTGAAGCAGGGCGACATCGTCCGGGTCGAGATCGAGGACGCTGACGAGCACGACCTCTACGGCGTGCCGCTGGCCTGACAGGACCGCTTCGGAAGCACTTGACCTGGCATCAATGATATAGTGTAACATTCCCCAAAAAAGGGGGATAAGATGCGCTATCGGTTAGGACTTTGTCTGGCAGCGGCGATGCTTCTTGCGGGAGCGAAGGCGCCGGATCTTCCGATGCCGAGCAAGGCAGCCATCAGCAAATATGCAAAGAACAAGGAAGGTTCGACGAAGGGCGAACCGCTCGCGGGGTGGGAGCGCGCGCTCAAAAATGCGCTTCTGAAGCAGACACCCGAACAGGCTGCGGACCAGCTCGCTCCGAACTTCGGCATGCCCGCGCCGCTGATGCGCGAATTGGTCCGGCTTTGGCTCGTCGCAAAGGTCGATACCGATATCGGGGACGACAAGGCGCAAGTCGCGTTCTTCCGCAAGCGGGTGCTCGCTCTGCTGGACGGAAGCGGGCGCACCGAATTGGCGCTCGAAGCCGCCACGGTGATGATCGGGGACGTCAGGTTCGCCGATCTGGCTCAGATGATGAGCAGCTTGACGGGCTGTTCCGCTGAGGATTTCGACGCGCTGATGGCCGGTTCGCAGGACAAGGTTCACGATGCGTGGATCGTCGCGCGCACGGCCGACTGCGACGCATGGGCAAGCCGCTTCGTGGCGCTCGCGCCAGATCGGGCCGCCGCTGCGCTGCTCCGGATCAGCTTCAACACCTCGCTGAAGCCCGGCTATTCGCTGCCTCTCGCCGCCTGGTTCCTCGACAAGGGCATGGCGCATGTCGAAGCGGCGGACCGACCCGGACTGATGTCGCGTCTCAATCGAAGATACGCATCGATCCTGTTCTCCGCCGGTCTTTCCGACCGCGCCCTCGCTCTGCTGGAAGGTCTGCCCGAACCGCTCCGTACCGAAACGCTCAACGCCAAGCTGTCCCCAGCGATGGTCCGCGTCGACGGCCTCGCGGTTTATCTGGACGGCGACCCGGATACCGACACGCTAAAGTTCGAACTCGCGTCCGCTTACGCCATCCGAGGCCGCACCCGCGAAGCCGATACGCTGTTCAAATCGATCGAGGGGGTTTCCGCCGCCCGTAAGGCGTTCGAGTGCAGTCAACACGCGCTCCGAGAGAAAGCACGAGCGGATTGCGCCGATCGGCATGACGTCGATCTCGGGCCGCTGATGCTGGATCACTTGCTTCATGATCCTAACGGCGACCCATATCCGCTTGCTGAAGCGATGTTCGGCGCCGGAATCTCCGATCGGACCACGCCAGGTATCGTCGCCGAATTGCGATGTCGCGTATTCGCCGAACCCCAGTATATCGACATCTGCACCGATGCGCGCCGATCAACCGCGGATTGGGCGTCAGACGCAATGCAGAGCTACGAGCGCGATCAGGTCGCCGACGCGCTTGCACTTGTCGACAAGGCAGCCCCCGCGGATCTGGCCGCGCAACGTCCCGGCTTCGCACGGGCGCTCGCCGAATCGATAGAACGCAATGGCGGTGCCGTACCACCGCGCGACTATGCGCGCGTCACTGTCGACCCCGCCCCTTCGCCTTTCGTCCAGGCGCCGCTACCCGTCGCCTATCGCAAGAAACATGACGACGCACGCGGCTGGCCCAAGGGCTACGCCGCGTTGCCAGGGGGGCACCAGCCGGTGCGCTTCGATCAACGAGGCTCGCGGGTCGTCGCGATCAGCCTGTCGCAGGACCTGGATCCTACCGGCGAGGTCTCGAGCGGCGGCTATTGGGTCCATGTTTCCGACGACGGCGGCCGCAACTGGCAGACCCCGCTATACACAGGCCTTGCCGAGAATTTCCCCTATGTCGTCACGCCGGGTTCGGCGATGCCTCTCCTCGACGGCGATACCCTGAACATCGAAGTCGAAATCGCCGAATTGGACACCGCGTCGATCACCTATCCTCCCGTAGCGCTGCGCACGCGCCGTCGCGAGCAGAACCTCTATCTTCGCATGCCGCTCGCCGAGCTCGTACGCGACAGCAACGGCGACGGGCTGAGCGATATAGCCAGCCACAGGCTGCTGCTGGACAATGCACCTGTATCGGGCGGCACGCCGTTTGTCCTTGGCAGCGAGGCCGTTGGCAGGTGCACGAAGCCGCCGACCGTCGACCAGTTCGCCACGATCGCGCTGTTCCGCGAAATTCTGCGCATGCCTTCCCGCGCGATCGTGGAAAGCGTCGATCGACCGACCGAACAGCTTGTCGGACCCTGGCGCAAGGCGACCGCGAGCGCAGGCCGCCCGGTCTTCATCGAGGGTAATCCGCGGGACTATGCCTGTTTGCGGCCAGATCGCCCGACGATCGTCTATGGCGAGGCGGACATGGAAAGGCTCAAACGCTTCTCGCCCGATTTCCATGGCATCAGCATGCCGCGTATCGTTTTCAACCGCGCGCACGACAGAGGTTACGCAAAATGGTCGACCGGCTGGGCAGGCGGCACGTTCCGCCTCAAGCTGGTGAACGGCAATTGGGCGTTCGATACGATCAGCGGCTGGATAACCTGAGACTGCGGAAGCATCGGCATCCATGCCCGCGCGTCATGTCCCCCCGAAGAAGCGGCAATGGTATCTTGCCCGACGCTGCGTAAACCTCAACAACGCGGCAGCCAGCCACCCTAATAACGGGAATGCAACGACGTGCCATCGCTTCGCACCGCCTTCACAGCCGCCTTGCTCTTCACCGCCAGCCCCGCTGCAGCCCAGCAGCTCACGCCCGATCAGACCGCCAAGGTCGACGCCATCGTCGCCGATGCGCTGTCGTCCTCGGGGGTCCCCTCCGCCTCGATCGCGATCGTGCAGGGCGGCAAGATCGTCTACGCCAAGGCCTATGGCGATCAGGGCCCGAACATCAAAGGCCCCACTGCCGACGCACGATACCAGATCGCGTCGATCTCGAAGCAGTTCACCGCTGCCGCGCTGCTGCTGCTCGAGAACGAAGGCAAGCTGAGCCTCGACGACAAGGTGTCCAAATGGGTGCCCGACGTCACCGATGCCGGCCAGATCACGATCCGGCAGTTGCTCAGCCACACCGCCGGCCTGCAGGACTATTGGCCGCAGGACTATAGCTTTATGGCGATGGAGGAGCCGATCACGCCGCAGCAGATCGTCGATCGCTGGGCGAAGAAGCCGCTCGATTTCGCCCCGGGCACCGCGTGGCAATATTCGAACACAGGCTTTGTCGTCGCCGGCATGATCATCGAAAAGGCTTCCGGCATGAAGCTGCTCGATTACCTGAACGCCCGGATCTTCAAGCCGCTCGGCATGCATCCGATCGATCAGGACAAGGCGATCGGCAAGGGCTTCCCGCAGGGCACGCACCGTTTCGCGCTCGGCCCGGTCCGCCCGGCCAAGCCCGCCGCCGACGGCTGGCTCTGGGCCGCGGGCGAGCTGGCAATGACCGCGAGCGACCTCGCGAAGTGGGACATCGCCAGGATTGACCGCAAGGTCCTACCCGCAGACGACTGGGCCGCGCAGGAGACCGAGGTCAAGCTGATCGACGGCAGCCCCACCCATTACGGGCTGGGCGTTTCGGTAGGTCAGCGCAACGGCAAGCTGGTTGTCTCGCACGGCGGCGAAGCGGTCGGCTTCCTGTCCGAGAATCAGGTGATCCGCGACGATCGTTTCGCCGTGGTTGCGCTGGTCAACGCCGATTTCGGCGACGCGCAATCGACCATCGCCGACGACATCACCGATCTCTTCTATCCCTTCATCGTGCCCCAAAAGCCGATGACGCTCGACCAGACCCGCGATGCGCTGGCCCGGAAAGTATACGATCAGCTCCGCAGCGACACGCTCGACCGCGGGCTTATGACCGAGGACTCGAACTATTATTTCGATGCCACCGTTCAGGGAGACTATAAGAACAGCCTTGGACCGCTCGGCGAACCCGACAAATTCGTCGCGCTCGGCAACGCCCGGCTGCGCGGCGGCTTCGTCAACCGCAACTATGCCATCAGCTACAAGGGCCAGCAGCTCATCGCGGTGACCTATGCCGAGCCAGGTGCTGACGGCAAGTTCGAGCAGTTCCTCGTGATGCCGCGTTGATCAAGGTCGTCGCCCTGCTCGCCGGCATGTGTCTGGCACTTGCCGGCGTCAGCGACCCCGACCGCGCGACCGTGTCGCGTGTTGACCCGCTGACGGTGCAGGACGACGATTTCGCCCGCCACCGCGATCTCGCCGAATGGCGCGGGCTCGCGGTGAGCAGGATCGAGTTCCGCGAGGAACGCGCCCGGTGGCGGCTCTGGCGCATCGCCAATGTCCGGCACCGCAAGGGCCCGCTCTTCTTCGTGCCGCACGACAACGAGAATGCCGGGTTCGAGGCGGGGCTGAAGCTGGTCCGCAAATATGGCGGCACGCTGATCGCGGTCGATTCGGGCGTTGAACCCGGCGCCGATGGCGTCCGGATGAACCGCGCGGTCGACTATGGCAAACCGGTCGATCCCAACCGCAATTTCGACAGTGCCCTGCCCGGCTATGCGCGTCACATCCTGCACGATCTGCGCGGCGGCCCGGTCATCGCGCTCCACACCAACGCCAAGGGCTTCGAGACCGCCGATTCGAAGTGCAACAAGGGCGATCCGGAGGGCCAGGGGGTCATCTCGATCCGTTTCTGCGACGACACGCTCATCCCCAGCCCGTCCCGGTCGAAATCCTATCCGTTCGACGACGACGACACCGTCGCCTTCGCCACCTTCGTCGCGAAACAGCAGCCGAGCGACGCCTTTTGCCGCGATCAGATGGTCGGTGCCGACTACAATGTCGTCCAGGAGCGCGTCCTGACCAGCGACGGCTCGCTGTCGAACTATGCCGTGCTTCACCATCTCGCCTATCTGAACTTCGAGACGCTCGATCGCGGCCTTGATCCCGCGGAACTCGCCCTCGCCCGCGATCGCCTGCTTTTCATGGTCGAGCATGCGATCGCGATGTGTGCGCCGAAGGTCCGAGCGATCCGCTAGCGCCCCGGTTCGACGCGCTCTCCAAATTTCATGGTAAATCCGGGCTAGGCGCGGCGCTCCGCGCACCCTAGATCACCCCCATGTCCGATCTCTCCACGCTGATTCAGCCCGACCGCGGCCAGGCCGCGCGCACCATCCATCTGATCGATGCCAAGGGCTTCGACGCCTGGCTCGCCGCGCAGCCGCCGCGCCATCGCGTCGCCGCCGCCGCGCAGAAGCTCGCCCCTACCGGCTATTCGAGTGCGATCCTGCCGGGCGATGGCCCCGAGGACTGGTCGGTCGTCACCGTCGTCGCCAATGTCGATCGGCTGACGCCCTGGTGCCTGGCCAAGCTCGCCGAGACGCTGCCCGAGGGCACCTATCGCGTCGAGGGCCGCGAGCCCGGCAAGGCGCTCTATGGCTGGCTCGCCGCCCAATACAGGTTCGACCGCTACAAGAAGGCCGAGACCAAGCCCCAGGGCCCGCGCGTCCTGCTCACCGGCGATCCCGTGAAAATGGAGGAAGCGCAGCGCATGGCCGCCGTCGCCTTCAAGCTGCGCGACCGGATCAACACCGGCGCCAACGACATGGGACCCGCCGATCTCGAGGCCGGCGCCGCCGAGCTTGCCAAGGCCTATGGTGCGACGCTCACCGTGGTGAAGGGCGCCGAAATCGAAAAAGGCTATGGCATGCTCCACGCGGTCGGCAAGGCCGCGGGCAAGGGTCGCGAGCCACGCCTGATCGAGATCGAATGGGGCAATCCCGATCATCCGCGCATCGCCATCATCGGCAAGGGCGTGTGCTTCGATTCGGGCGGTCTCGACATCAAGCCTGCCGCCGGCATGCGCCTGATGAAGAAGGACATGGGCGGCGCGGCACACGCCCTCGCGCTGGCCGAGCTCGTCATGCAGAACCGCCTGCCGGTCCGCCTTCACATGCTGGTGCCCGCGGTCGAGAATTCGATCTCGGGCGAAGCGGCGCGTCCTGGCGACGTGATGATCTCGCGTAAGGGGATCACC
This sequence comes from uncultured Sphingomonas sp., assembly GCA_966211615.1. Classification (GTDB taxonomy): domain Bacteria; phylum Pseudomonadota; class Alphaproteobacteria; order Sphingomonadales; family Sphingomonadaceae; genus Sphingomonas. The sequence goes on along the minus strand of CBIHNZ010000003.1, from coordinate 123,801 downwards.
GTCGAGAACAGCAACACCGATGCCGAGGGGCGGCTGATCCTGGGCGATGCGCTCACCAAGGCGGCCGAGGGCAATCCCGAGCTGGTGTTCGACTTCGCCACCCTGACCGGCGCTGCCCGCGTCGCGCTGGGGGCCGATCTCCAGGCGCTGTTCGCCAATGACGATACGCTCGCCGCCGAGATCCTCGCCGCGGGCGAAGCCGAGGCCGATCCGATCTGGCGGATGCCTTTGTACGACCCGTACAAGGACATGCTGAAGTCCGACGTCGCCGACATGCTCAACGCCGCCGAAGCGCCGTTCGGCGGGGCGATCACCGCCGCGCTGTTCCTCAAGGAGTTCGTGCCCGAAAAGGCGCAATGGGCGCATTTCGACATCTTCTGCTGGAACGGCAGCGCCAAGCCCGGCCGTCCCAAGGGCGCCGAGGCCGTCAGTCTCCGCGCCACATGGAAGGTCCTGAAGGACCGCTACGGGGGATGAGCGTCCCCGGGCTCCTCGATCTCGCGGAATCGATCGCGCGATACGAAGCCCGGATGCGTGAACAGCTGGCCGGCGGAATCGTCGAGGACGGTCTTGTCGAGAAGCACCGGACGATGCGCGGAAAGGATCCGTTCCTCTTCCTGCGCGCGACATGCTGGCGCTGGGCGGAGGCCGCGCCACTGCTGTGCCCCGAGCTGATGGAGGCTCCGCACGTGCCGTCGGTCGGCGATGCGCATGCCGGCAATTTCGGCCTGTGGCGCGATGTTTCGGGACGACTGGTCTGGGGCGTCAACGATTTCGACGAGGCGGCGCGGCTGCCATGGCCGCTCGATCTGGTGCGGCTGTGCGCCAGCCTCGCGCTCGCCATTCCCGACTGGAAGGCCGACGACATCGCCGAACTCGTGCTCGACGGATATCGTGCCGGAATCGCCGAGCCCCGCGCGATGGTGCTCGAGCGCGGGCACCGAAGGTTGCGCGACGCCTTTGCCGCTGACGACGAATATCGCCGCGATTTCTGGGAAGAGCGCGAAAAGGCCAAGCCTGCGGGCAAGACACCACCAGCGCTGCACGCGGCGCTGCTCGCCGCCTTGCCCGAGCCCGATCTGCCGGTCCGCATATCCGCGCGCCAGGCGGGCGCGGGCAGCCTCGGCCGGCCCCGTTTCGTCGCCTATTGCGGCGATTATCGCGGGGGCCCGATCGCAGTCGAGATAAAGGCCCAGCTTCCCTCCTGCTGGGCATCGGGGCACGAGCCCGGTCTTTCGGAACGCACGGCGCATGGCCGCTTCCGTTCGCCGGATCCGCTCTTCCACTATGCGGCGGACTTCTCCGTCCGGCGGTTGTCGCCCAACAGCCGCAAGCTCGAATTCGGCGAGATCCGCGGCGCGCTGGCTGACCGGCTGGTGCGAGCGATGGCCGGCGATCTCGCCGCCGTTCATGCCGGCGAGGCCGCCGCGCATGACGCGATCCGCGCCACCCTTCCGAAGCGGAACGAGCACGCCTGGCTCGCCCGCGCCGCGAAGCATGTCGCACAATGGACGGCCGAGGAGCATCGCCGCTATCGTCGCGAGCCGTTGGCGGCTGCCCCGAGCTTGGCCTAGTCAAGAGAGGTGAGCAGCGTCCACACCCAGCCAACCATTGATTCGGTACCTGCCGCCGGGAAGGGCGGCGCCGCGCATCCCCGCCTCACCCTCACCGCCTGCATCCTTGCCTCGAGCCTCGCCTTTATCGACGGCTCCGTCACCAATGTCGCGCTGCCCGCGATCGGCCAGGATCTCCACGCGACGGCGGCGGAGCTGCAGTGGACGATCAACGCCTATCTGCTGCCGCTCTCGGCGCTGCTCCTGCTCGGCGGCGCCGCGGGGGATCATTACGGGCGCCGGAAGCTGCTGATCGCCGGCATCGCGCTGTTCGTCCTCGCCTCGGTTGCCTGCGCCGCGGCGGCGGATCTCAACCTCCTTCTGGGAGCACGCGTGGTTCAGGGCATCGGCGCCGCAATCCTGCTGCCCAACAGCCTCGCGATCCTCGGCAACAGCTTCGAGGGCGAGGAGCGCGGGCGCGCGATCGGCACCTGGGCGGCGGCGAGCGCGATCGCCGGCGCGGTGGGTCCGCCGCTCGGCGGCTGGCTGGTCGACGCGATCGGCTGGCGCGCAATCTTCTACATCAACGTGCCGCTCGGCCTGTTCGCCATCCTGATCGCCTGGCGTTTCGTCCGTGAGAGTGCCGAGGGTGCGCTCCCCCTCGACTGGTTCGGCGCGATCAGCGCGACGCTGGCGCTGGGCGCGCTCACCTGGGCGCTCACCCTCTGGTCGAGCCATCGGGTAATCGATCCGCCCACCGCTATCGGCCTTATCGCGGGGTTGGCGCTGATCGCATTGTTCCTGTGGATCGAGCATCATCGCGGCAACCGCGCGATGATGCCCCTCGCGATGTTCGGCTCGCGCGCCTTTGCCGGCCTGACCCTGCTCACCTTCTTCCTCTACGGCGCGCTCGGCGGCCTCTTCCTTCTGCTGCCCTATGTGCTGATCCAGGCTGGCGGCTATTCGGCGCTCCATGCCGGCTTCGCGCTGCTGCCGATGCCGCTGGGCATGGGGCTCGCCTCGCGGATCATGGGCCCGCTGACGGTCCGGCTGGGGCCGCGCCTGCCGCTGTCGATCGGCTCGCTGGTCGTCGCGGCAGGCCTGGCTGCGCTGGTGCTGGTGAACGAGGATGCGCCCTATTGGAACTCGGTCTTTCCCGGCATCCTGCTGATCGCTCTCGGCATGTCCTGCGTCGCCGCGCCGCTCACCACCGCCGTGCTGGCCTCGGTCGAAGAGGGCCATACCGGCACCGCCTCGGGCTTCAACAGCGCGATCGCCCGCACCGGCGGGCTGATCGCGATCGCCATCGCCGGCGCGGTCATCGCCGCCGCCGGTACCGCGCTGATCACCGCCTTCCACCACGCAGCGCTGATCGGCGCGGCGCTGGCGGCGCTTTCGAGCGTGATCGCGTTCGCGACGCTCGGCGGACTCAGCGCGAAACCGAAGTCGCAGCCTCGATAATCGGCACGAACTTCTCGGCGGTCAGGCTCGCGCCGCCCACCAGCGCCCCATCGACATTGTCGACCGCCAGGATCGCGGCGGCATTCGCCCCGGTCACCGATCCGCCATAGAGGATGCGGATACCCGCAGCGGCATCGCCGACCATCATCCGGAGCTTCGCCCGCGCGATCGCATGGATCGACGCGATCTCGTCGAGCGTCGGCGTGCGGCCCGTGCCGATCGCCCAGCGCGGCTCATAGGCGAGCGTCAGCCATTCGGGCGACGCGCCGTCGGGCAGCGACTTCTCGATCTGCGACTGGACGATCCGCTCGGCACGTCCCGCGTCGCGCTCCGCCTCGGTCTCGCCGCAGCACAGGATCACCTGCAGCTCGTGCCGGCGCGCCGCCGCCGCCTTGGCCCAGGAATCATGGCTGGTTTCGTGCTGGTCGGCGCGGAGTTCCGAATGGCCGACGATGGTCAGTGTCGCCCCCGCCTCGACCAGCATCGGCGCCGAGATACACCCGGTATGCGCGCCCTGATCCGCCTCGTGCACGTCCTGCGCGCCGATCTGCAGCGCGCCCGCCACGCCGACTGCCGGCGAAATCAGCGTGAACGGCACGCACAGCGTCGTGTCCACGCCCGGATTCGCGGCGGCGGCGGCGGCGATCGCCTCCACCTCGCCCAGTTGGGCTTTCAGCCCGTGCATCTTCCAATTGCCGGCGACTAGCTTGCGGCGCATACCTGACCTCCCTGTTTGCCTGCAGCCGATACCAAGGCCTGCGCGCTGCACAAGCTTGAAGGCGAAGCATCACCGCCCTAAAGCACCCGGGATTCCCTCGAACGAACGGCCCTTCATGCTCCAATTCTTCCGGAACTTCACCAAATCGCGCTTCGGCCTGGTCGCGGTGTTCGTGTTCCTCGGCCTGATCGCGATCGCCTTCGCCGCCGGCGACATCACCGGCCTGCGCTCCAATGGTGCGTCCGGAGGAACCGGCGTGCTCGCCAAGGTGGGGAGCACCAGCGTCACCGATCGCGAACTGCGCGAGCGGATCGACCGCTTCCTGCGCAGCGCGCAGCGTGAGGGCCAAAATGTCACGATGGAGCAGTTCCTGGCGCAAGGCGGTCTCGAACTTGCACTCGACGAAATGATCAATTCGGCCGCGCTGATCGAATTCGCGCAAGGATCGGGCATGCAGGTCAGCAAGAAGCTGATCGACGGCGACATCGCCAGCAACCCTTCCTTTTTCGGGATCGACGGCAAGTTCAGCCAGAAGGGCTTCGAGGACCTGCTCGCCCAGAATCGCATTACCCCGGCCACCTATCGCGAGAGCCTGACGAACGACCGCTACGGCACCTGGCTGATCAACCGCGCTACGCTGGGCGGCCAGCTTCCCAACGGCGTCGTGCTGCCCTATGCTTCTCTGCTGCTCGAGCGGCGCACCGGCATTGTCGGCTTCGTCCAGTCGACTGCGATGGATCCCGGTCCCGATCCTGACGACCAGGCGCTGACCGCCTATTACGCCAGCAATCGCAGCCGCTACATGGTGCCGCAGCGCCGGATCGTCCGCTTCGCATCGGTCAAGCCCGACACGCTCCGCGCCTCGACCGCCGCGACCGAGGCCGAGATCGCCGACGCCTACAAAAAGGCCGGCGCCCGCTTTGCCGCGACCGAGAAGCGCACGCTCGAGATCGTCACCGCGCTCGATCAGGCAACCGCGACCAACATCGCCAATAACGCTAAGGCGGGCGCGCTCGATGTCGCCGCACGTGCCGCCGGCCTCGAGGTCCGCAAAGTCGACGCCGTCGAGAAGGCCGCGCTCGCCAAGCAGGTATCGTCCGCCTTTGCCGATGCCGCCTTCGCCGCCCAGCAGGGGGCGCTCGCCGGCCCGTCGCAGCTCGGCGGAACCTGGTATGTCTATCGCGTCGACAAGGTCGAGAAGGTCGCCGCCAAGTCGCTCGACCAGGCCCGCACCGAGCTTGCCGACGAGATCGGCCAGCGCAACCTCGCCAAGGCGCTCGGGGATCTCCGCCAGGCGATCGACGATGGCATCGGCGACGGCAAGACCTTCGACGAAGCCGTCCGCGACGCGAAGCTCACTGCCGAAAGCACGCCGGCGCTGACCGCCAACGGCACCAATCCGGACGACGCAAACTACAAGCCCGATCCGGCGATGGTCGCGCTGATGCGCGCGGGCTTCGCCTTCGAACAGGCCGGCGACGAGCCTCAGGTGATCCAGACGGCCGCCGACGGTAGCTTCGCGCTCGTCTCGCTGGAGAAGATCGTAGTCGCGGCGCCGCGCCCGCTCGCCAGCATCCGCGACAAGGTGAAGGCCGACTATCTGATGGACAAGGCGCTGCAAAAGGCACGCACCGCCGCCTCCGGCATGATCGCCAAGCTCGACAAGGGCGTGCCGATGGCACAGGCGCTCACCGAAGCCGGCGTCACCAAGGGCGCGCCTCCCAAGCCGTTCGACTACAAGCGCGCCGAGCTCCAGGGCAAGGAGCCCTTCATCCAGATGGCGTTCAACATGCCGGCGAAGAAGGCGCGGCTGGTCGAGGCGCCGGATCGCGCCGGCTATTATGTCGTCTATGTCGATCAGATCGAGGAGCATAGCGCCGCCAACGATCCGGTCGCGGTCGCCCAGGTCCGCGGCGCGCTCTCGCAGCGGACCGGTCAGGAATATGCGGCGCAGTTCGTCAGCGCGGTCCGCAAGCAGGTGAAGGTCACGCGCAACGAGGCGGCCATCGCCCGTTTCCGCGCCGATCTTCAGCGCCAGGGCACGGCGCGCTGAGGTGATCCACGGCGCAGAAGCCGCCCGTGCGGCGCTGGCCGCCGGGGGGGCCGCGCTCCTCTGGCGCCGCGAAGTCGCGGATACCGAGACGCCGGTCGCCGCCGCGCTCAAGCTGATCGAGCCCGGGCGGGGCGATTTCCTGCTCGAATCGGTCGAGGGCGGGTCGGTGCGTGGCCGTCACAGCCTGATCGGGCTCGCCCCCGATCTGGTCTTCCGCGCGACCGGCAACGACGCCGCGATCAACGATAGCTGGCTTACCGACCGCGAGGCGTTCCAGCCCTGCCCCGAGCCCACGCTCGAGGCATTGCGCATGCTGGTCGACCAGTGCCGGATGGACGTGCCGGCGGAGCTGCCCCGCGCGCTTGCCTGCCTGGTCGGCTATTTCAGCTATGAGACAGTGGGGCTGGTCGAGAAGCTCGATCGGCCGCCGCAGAACCCGGTCGGCGTGCCAGACATGATGTTCGTGCGCCCCACCGTCATCCTCGTCTTCGATCGTCTGGCGGACACGCTGTTCCTCGTCGCGCCGGTCTGGCCGGGCGGCGATATCGACGCCGCCGCCGAGCGGATCGACGCGGTCGCCGCCAGGCTCGCCACCGCGGCGCTGCCCGCGCCGGTTCGCGCCGAACCAGCCGAAATCGCGCTGACACCGGTGCTGGCACCTGGCCGCTATGGCGAAATGGTCGCCCGCGCCAAGGAATACATCTCCGCCGGCGACATCTTCCAGGTCGTGCTGGCGCAACGCTTCACCACCCCCTTCGCGCTGCCGCCATTCGAGCTCTATCGCGCGCTGCGCCGCGTGAACCCCTCACCTTTCCTCTATCATCTCGACCTGCCGGGCTTCGCGCTGACCGGCTCGAGCCCCGAGATCCTGGTCCGCGCCCGCGACGGAGAGGTCACGATCCGTCCGATCGCTGGCACGCGCCCGCGCGGCAAGACGGCGGCGGAAGACGAGGACAACCGCGCCAGCCTGCTCGCCGATCCCAAGGAATGCGCCGAGCATCTGATGCTGCTCGATCTCGGCCGGAACGATGTCGGTCGCGTCGCCGAGACCGGCACGGTGAAGGTCACCGACAGCTACACCGTCGAATTCTACAGCCATGTGATGCACATCGTCTCGAACGTCGTCGGCAGGCTCCGCAGCAACGCCGATGCGCTCGATGCGCTGTTCGCAGGGTTCCCGGCGGGCACGGTCAGCGGCGCGCCCAAGGTCCGCGCCTGCCAGATCATCGCCGAGCTCGAGCCCGAGACGCGCGGCCCCTATGCCGGCGGCGTCGGCTATTTCTCGCCCGACGGATCGATGGACAGCTGCATCGTGCTGCGCACCGCGCTGGTCAAGGACGGCGTCATGCACGTCCAGGCCGGCGCCGGCATCGTCGCCGATTCGGATCCAGCCTATGAGCAGCGCGAATGCGAGGCCAAGGCCGGAGCTCTGTTCGCCGCTGCGCGCGAAGCCGTCGCGCGGGCCGGCGAAGCAGGTTTCGGGCAGTAGCTAATTCCTCCCCGAGCTCGTCTCGGGGAGGGGGACCGCTCGCGTAGCGAGTGGTGGAGGGGTGCCGTCGAAGACGGCGGCTAACGCCGCCCCCTCCACCGGCCTGTGGCTGGTCCCCCTCCCCAAGCAAGCTTGGGGAGGACTTTAGACTCACGGATTGGTACCAGCGTCAGAATCCGGAGCGGTGGTCCGCGCCGCCTTCGCCTTGGCATCCAGCCGCTCCTGATACCATTGCTGGATGAACTGGCGCGTGCAGCCTGTCTGGCCGCCGGTGCCGACCGGCGAACAACTGTTGGGCAACCCCGCCCGGTTGAACTGTTCGACGGTCTCGACGCGATTGGTCCAGGCCTGGGACTTGGCGTCCTCCTTGGGCTCATCGCGGAAGCGCTTGGGGATGCGATAGGGCGATTCGCCGGCATTCGCACACACCACGATCTCGTCGGGATTGTCCGCCGTCGGGCATTTCTCTTCGCCATAGAGCAGGATCGAACGGACGCGCTTGGGCGGATCCTGCGGCGTGCTCTTGTCCTGGGCAACTGCCGGGCCGGCGAGCAGGGCGGTGGCGATAAGCAATCTGGCAAGCATTCACGAAACTCCTACAAGGCGTCCAACGCCCCTGTGCGATGGACCGTTGCGCGGTACTATGGCCGTGCCAAGGCAGACTTTGGTTTGAGCACGGCGCCGGTGCCGTCCATGTTTCAGCGAAGCCGAAACAAGCTCGAACGTTGTGAACCCGGCCCAAACCCCCTAACTCGCCTGTCATGATCCTCGTCATCGACAATTACGACAGCTTCACCTGGAACCTCGTCCACTACCTGATGGACCTGGGCGCCGAGGTGCAGGTCGTGCGCAACGACTCGCTCACCGCGCGCGAGGCTATCGCGAGCAACGCCCAGGCGTTCCTGATCTCGCCCGGCCCCTGTACGCCCAACGAGGCCGGCGTCAGCCTCGACCTGGTCGCCGCCTGCGCCGAACTGAAGAAACCGCTTCTGGGAGTCTGCCTGGGTCATCAGGCGATCGGCCAGCATTTCGGCGGCAAGGTCGTCCGCGGCGGGCTGATGCACGGCAAGACCTGCCCGGTCGAGCATGACGGCACCGGGCTGTTCGAGGACCTCCCCTCGCCCTTCATCGCGACGCGCTATCACTCGCTGATCGTCAAGGACGTGCCCGGCGACCTGATCGTCAACGCGACCGCGCCCGATGCCTCGGTGATGGGCGTCCGCCACCGCGAATTGCCGATCCATGGCGTCCAGTTCCACCCGGAAAGCATCGCAACCGAGCATGGCCATGCGATGCTCGCCAACTTCCTGCGGATCGCCGGCATCGAGACCCGCGCGCTGGTCTGAGTCGACTTAGGGCCGCCAAGCGCGTTAGCCTCGCGGGATGAGCTTCTTCGAGAGTCTCGTCGCGCTGCTCTTGCTCGCGGTCGTGCTGCTGCAGATCGCGCGGCGAACGCCGATTCCCTATCCGACGATGCTCGCCACCGCGGGCGTGATCGTCGCGCTCGTGCCTGGCAGCCCTTCGATCGTGCTCGACGGCCATACCGCGCTCGCCTTGTTCATCGCGCCCGTCCTGCTCGACGCGGGGTTCGACTTCCCGCTCGCCGCGATCCGCCGGCTGTGGCGTCCGCTGATCGCGCTCGCGGTGGGCGCGGTGCTGGTCACCACCGCGGTGGTGGCGTGGATCGGCTGGGCCTTTGCCGGGCTGCCGATCGCCGCCGCGATCGCGCTCGGCGCGATCGTCGCTCCGCCCGATGCCGCCGCGGCGACCACCGTGCTCCAGTCCGCCTCGCTCCCTCGTCGCACCGTGCAGGTGCTGACCGGCGAAAGCCTGCTCAACGACGCCTCGGCGCTGCTGCTGTTCGGCGCGGCATTGGCGATACAGAGCCATGGCGGGATCGATGGCGGCGTCGCGACTCGCCTCAGCCTGGCGGTGCCCGGCGGCATCGCGCTCGGGCTGTTCTTCGGCTGGTGTTTCCGCTTCATCCTGCCCTGGACGCGCGGGTCGTTCGGCGGGAACCTGCTCGAGTTCGTCAACACCTTCATCGCCTGGATCCTCGCCGAGCGGCTCGGACTCTCCGCGGTGCTCTGCGTGGTGGCGATGGCGATGTACATCGCCAACTCCCCGAAGGTAGAGATCACCGCGCGCAACCGGGTCCAGTCCTTCGCGGTCTGGGGCGTGGCCGTGTTCGTGCTCAACGTCGTCGCCTTCCTGCTGATGGGGATGCAGGCGCGGCAGATCGTCGCCGGCATGAGCCCCGAGCGGCTGCGCGAGGCGGCGGCCTTTGCCGGCCTCGTCGTGCTCGGCGTGATCGTCACGCGGATGGTCTGGGTGATGCTCTACAACCGGCTCGCCTACCACTTCGCGGTGCTGCGCGGCGGCATCAAGCCCGCCACCGTCCCGCAGGGCGTGGTGATCGGCTGGTGCGGCATGCGCGGTCTCGTCACACTGGCCACTGCCTTTGCGCTCCCGGCCGACTTCCCCGAGCGCGACCTGATCGTGCTCGCCGCCTTCGCGGTGGTGCTCGTGACCCTGGTGCTGCAGGGACTCACCCTCTCACCGTTGATCCACTGGCTCGGGCTTTCGGTCGGAGAGGATCCCGAGGTCGAGCTCAACCGTGCGCGCAAGGCTCTGGCCGACGCCGCGCTCGCCAGCCTGGCTGCGGAGAGCGGCCCCGTGGCCGACGAGGCGCGCCACCGGTTCGAGGTCGACCGCACCGGCCTCGAGGGCAATTGCAGCGTCTATAACGAGCGCCAGCGCCTCGAACTCGCCGCCCATGCCGCGCAGCGCGACCGCCTTCGCCAACTCCTCGACGAGGATGCGATCGGCCAGGAGGAGTATGAGCAGCTCCAGGAGGAGCTCGACTGGCGCGATCTCGCCATCGGTCCCGACGGCCGCCGCCTGATCGAGCAGGGCTAGCCGCGCTTCACGCCCGCACATCAGGATTTGCTCGACTCACGCCCCGCCGCCCGGAATAGAAGCGGCGTGACGACCTTCGCCCTCCTCCCCGATCCCTCGACCCCGCTCAGCCATGAGAGCGCGGCGCAGGCCTTTGCCGATATCCTCGACGGCATCGTCCCCGAGGACGCGATCGAGCAGTTCCTGATCGCCCTCTCGATCCGCGGCGAGACCAGCATCGAGATCGCCGAGGCCGCCCGGGCGATGCGCGCGCGCCTGATTCCCATCTCCGCGCCCGCCGGCGCGATCGACGTCTGCGGTACCGGCGGCGACGGTCACCACACGCTCAACGTCTCGACTGCCGTCAGCCTGGTCGTGGCCGCCGCCGGCGTTCCCGTCGCCAAGCACGGCAACCGCGCCGCCTCGTCCAAGGCCGGCGCCGCCGACACGCTGGAAGCGCTGGGTCTCGATCTCGACCGCGCCGCCGCCCGCGCCGAAGACAGCCTCAACGATCTCGGTATCGCCTTCCTGTTCGCGCAGCACCACCATCCGGCGCTGGCCCGCATCGGCCCGCTCCGCCGCCGCATCGCCCGCCGGACGATCTTCAACCTGATGGGTCCGCTTGCCAATCCGGCGGGCGTCACCCGCCAGCTCATCGGCATCGCCCGCCCCGATTATGCCGGCATCTATGCCGAGGCGCTGGTCCAGCTGGGTGCCGAGGCCGCAGCGGTGATCTCGGGCGAGGAAGGGCTCGATGAACTTTCCACCGCAGGCGCCAGCATCGCGGTCAATATCGGCAGCGCCAACCTGCCCTCCCGCATCACCCCGGAGGATGCCGGCCTTCCCCGGCATCCGCTCAGCGCGATCCGCGGCGGCGATCCCGAGCATAATGCGCTGGCGCTGCGCCGCCTGCTCCAGGGAGAACCTGGCGCCTATCGCGACGCCGTGCTGCTCAACGCCGCCGCCGCGCTGATGGTCGCCGGCCGCGCTTCCTCGCTCGCCGAAGGGGTGGAAGAAGCCGCCGAAACGATCGACAACGGGCTTGCCAACACGCTGCTCGACTGCTGGATCGCCTACGCATGAGCACGATCCTCGACACGATCCTTGCGACCAAGCAGGTCGAAGTGGCCGAACGCCGCCGAGCGCTTCCCCTGGCGGACCTGCACATCCAGACCCTTGCGCAGACCCCGCCGCGCGGGTTCAAGGCGGCGCTCGACGCAAAGGCGGCAGCCGGCGGCTATGGCCTGATCGCCGAGATCAAGAAGGCCAGCCCCTCCAAGGGCCTGATCCGCCCCGACTTCGATCCGCCCGCGCATGCCCGCGCCTATCAGGCCGGGGGCGCCGCCTGCCTTTCGGTGCTCACCGACCGGGAATATTTCCAGGGCCATGAGGAGTATCTGATTGACGCCCGCGCCGTCTGCGACCTGCCGGTGCTGCGCAAGGACTTCATGGTCGATCCTTGGCAGGTGCTCGAATCGCGCTCCATCGGCGCCGATGCGATCCTGATCATCGTCGCTGCGCTCGAAGACGGTCAGATGGCTGAAATAGAGGCGACGGCGCTCGAGTTGGGCATGAATGTGCTGGTCGAGGTCCATGACGCGCACGAGCTCGAACGCGCGCTTCGTCTCCGATCGCGGCTGATCGGCGTGAATAACCGCAACCTCAAGACATTCGAAGTGAATGTTCAGAATACGTATGAACTTGTCGGCCTCGCCCCGAAGGATTGCACCTTCGTCGCCGAATCGGGCCTCACCACCCGCGCCGATCTCGATGCGATGGCCGAGCATGGCGTCCGCTGCTTCCTCGTCGGCGAGGCGCTGATGCGCCAGCAGGATGTCGAGGCGGCCACCCGCGCGCTGATCGGATGAGCGAACTCACCCATCTCGACGAAAGCGGCGCCGCCCGCATGGTCGATGTCGCGGGCAAGCCCGTCACCCAGCGCGAAGCGATCGCCACCGGCCGCATCGCCATGTCGACCGAAGCCGCCGCCGCGATCCGCGAGGGCAGCGTCAAGAAGGGCGACGTCCTCGCCACCGCCCGCATCGCCGGGATCATGGCCGCCAAGAAGACCGCCGAACTGATCCCGCTCTGCCATCCACTGCCGCTCACCCGGGTGACCGTCGATCTCGCGCTGGACGATAGCGGCGTCACCGCCACGGCGACGGCCGCTACCGAAGCCCAGACCGGCGTCGAGATGGAAGCGCTAACCGCCGTGAGCGTCGCGCTGCTCACCCTCTACGACATGGCCAAGGCGCTCGATAAGGCGATGGTTATCAGCGACATCCGCCTTCTCTCCAAGACCGGCGGAAAATCAGGTGACTGGGCACGTGATTCGATATAGTAAGGCAAAAACCTAACTATATCGAGGATGCCATGAAGCCTGTTTTCTATGCCCATCCCTTCTCGTCCTACTGCCAGAAGGTGCTGATCGCGCTCTACGAGAATGGCGTCGATTTCGACTATCGCAATCTCGAGGAGGGCAATGCCGGCCAGGAGCTGGCGGCGCTCTGGCCACTCAAGCGCTTTCCGATCCTGGTCGATAATGGCCGCACGATCGGAGAGACCAGCACGATCATCGAGCATCTCCAGATCCATCATCCCGGCCCCGTCCGCCTCCTCCCCGAGGATCCGGATGCTGCGATCGAGGTCCGCGTGCTCGACCGCGTCTTCGACAATTACGTCATGAACGCGATGCAGCCGCTGGTGAGCAACATGCTCCGCCCCGAGGCGCATCGCGACCCCTATCTCGAGCCTGAGGTCCATCGCGCGCTCGACAAGTCCTATGCCTGGCTCGACACGCATATGGCGACACGCACCTGGGCCGCCGGCGATGCCTTCACCCTCGCCGATTGCGCCGCCGCGCCCTCGCTCTTCTACGCCGACTGGGCCTATGAGATCCCGGCCGAGCATGCGCATCTCAAAGCCTATCGGGCCCGCCTGCTCGCTCGCCCCTCCTTCGCCCGCGCCGTTAACGAGGCGCGGCGCTATCGCCATTATTTCCCGCTAGGCGCTCCGGATCGCGATTAGGGTTTTCACAACCCTGACCCTTAACCAGCCCTTCAGGCCGCTGCGCCATTGCTGATCGCGACCGGGCGGGAAGGTACAATGGAACAGGGACTTACGTCCGCAACGATATTCAGTCTGGCCGCCGATGCCCCGATCGCCCTGCCGATCGACTCCGATGTGAACGCCGCGCTCGATACCGGCGTGCTCGCATCTGCGAGCGGACGCTACGACTGTGCGATCCGCAAGTTCAGCGCTGCCGGCGCGACGCTCAGCGTCGATGCTGAGCTGCCTCAGGGCGAGTCGATGCATCTCGAGCTCGCCAACGGCCAGCGGCTGGAAGGCAGCATCGGCTGGAGCACTGCCGACGAGGCCGGCTTCGTGTTCGATTCGCCGATCGACGTGATCGGCACGCTCGCGCGCAATCTCGCCAGCGTTCCCGACGAGCGCCGCCAGGTGCCGCGCGTCGAATTGACCCAGACCGTCGGCGTCCATCGCGGCGACCGCATCGAATTCGTCCGCGCCCGCAACGTCTCGCAGGGAGGAGTCGGCATCGAGGCGCGCATCGAAGTCGCCGTGGGCGAACCGGTCCAGATCACCTTTGATGGCCTGCGCCCGCTCGGCGGCACCGTGCGCTGGGTGCGCAAGGGGCTGGCAGGCATCGCCTTCGATCAGGAGCTGAGCTGGCAGGTGCTGATCCCCTGGCTGCGCAACGTCCAGCGCCACGGCCCTGCCTCCGGTGCGGCCCCGCTCGCGATCGGCCAGGAACCCGAAAGCCTGATACCCGACAAGAAGGCCCTCCGCCTCGATTCCCCCTCGCGCGTCCGCGAGGGCGTGCGCTGGTGGAACGTCCGTGTCCGCGGCCTCACCCTCCACCTCGTCGAGTTCGAGGCGCACACTTTGTTCGCGCGCGGCGCCAAGGTGTGGCTCGATATCCCCGGCATCGGCGGCACCCCGGCAAAGGTGCTGGAGACCGGGCATAACCGCACCCTTTGCGAGTTCAGCATCCCGCTGCGCCAGGAGGATCTGCGCACGCTGTCGGGTGGCCGCCAAGCGAGCTGACGGAATTCGCATCGCTTGATCCGCAGCGCGGAGGAAAGCTATTTGTTCACCCAAGCGCCTGCTGGGGAAACCGGGTGAAGGCAATTCTACTCTCGGCATCGTTACTGTGCCTGCCGGGCTGCGCCACGCGAGACAGGTTGTCCGTCGACCACAGGGTCCCGCTCACCGAAGCGAGCTTGGAGAAGGCGAGGAGACAATGCCGCATATCTGACGTCATGCTCATCTTGCCCGGCGTCATTCGCTTTTCCGGGCTCCAGGAGATCGGAAAGCCCATGCGCGACTATGGTAGGGAGATGGCCTGCCTCCGCAGCAAGCTCCTGATTCCCGAACGCGGCGGCATTACCGTGATCACAGGCTGAAGCGAACTTTCATCAGCCTGGGTGCCTCGCAACTGGGAGCGCCTGTGGTGACGGGGCTTTCCCCTTGCGTCCCCGCCCACGCCTGCCCCAAGTGCCATCCATGCGTCCGCTGCTCCCTGTCGCCGAAGCCCAGTCGCGCCTGCTCGGCCTGGCCGCGCCGGTGGGTATCGAGCAGGTGCCGCTCGTCCAGGCTGCGGGGCGCTGGGCCGCGCGGGACGTGACGGCGCTCCGCACCCAGCCCTCGGCCGATCTCTCCGCGATGGACGGTTATGCGATCCGCTTCGCCGACCTGCCCGGCCCGTGGGAGGTGATCGGCGAGAGCGCCGCCGGCCGCGCGTTCGCCGGAACGGTCGGTGCCGGTCAGGCGGCCCGCATCTTCACCGGCGCACCGGTGCCCGCCGGCGCCGACACGATCCTCGTCCAGGAAGAGGCGGCACGAGAGGATTTCCGGCTGACCCTGGCGGGCGAAGGACCACCCCGCCTCGGCCGCAACGTCCGTCGCAAGGGCCTGGATTTCCACGAAGGCGACATCCTGATCGCAGCGGGCGAGCGCGTGACCCCTGCCCGTCTCGCGGTAGCCGGCACCGGCGGCAATGCCGCGCTCCCCGTGCGCCGCATCGTCCGCATCGCGGTCGCCGCCACCGGCGACGAACTGGTACCACCCGGCGCGCTCGTCGGAGAATCCCAGCTTCCCGAGACCAATCGGATCATGCTCGCGGCCCAGTTCGCCGATCTTCCTGTCGAGATGATCGATCTCGGCATCCTCCCCGATCGCCTCGATGCGCTCGAAGCGGCATTCCGCGCGGTCCGTGCGGACGTGCTGGTCACCACCGGTGGCGCCTCGGTCGGCGATCACGATCTGGTTCGCCCGGCGCTCGAGGCGGCGGGGGCGAAGATCGATTTCTGGCGGATCGCGCTCCGCCCAGGCAAACCGATGATGGCGGGAACGCTCGGCGATGCGGTGATCGTCGGCCTGCCGGGCAACCCGGTCTCTGCTTTCGTCACCGCCCTGCTCTTCGTCCGCCCGCTCGTCGCATATCTGTCGGGTGCCGTCGATCCGCTGCCGCGCACCCGCCGGGCACTGCTCGGCGAGGCGCTCCCGGCGAATGGTGAGCGTACCGACTATCTCCGCGCCGAGCTGCGCGACGGCCGCGCCTTCGCCTCGACCATCCAGGACAGCTCGATGCTGCGCACGCTTGCCCGCGCCGGCTGCCTGATCGTCCGCGAACCGCATGCCGAACCGGCTCACGCGGGCGACTCGGTGGAAATCCTCGACATCGCTTGACAAGCTCGCGGAACATTGCATAAACGTTCCCAGTCTGTTCTAGACAGGAGAACCTGGATGCTCACGCGCAAGCAGCACGAGCTGATCTGTTTCATTGCCGACCGGCTCAATGAGACTGGCGTCTCGCCTTCGTTCGAGGAAATGAAGGAAGCGCTTGATCTCAAATCCAAGTCGGGCGTGCACCGGCTGATCAGCGCGCTCGAGGAACGCGAGTTCATCCGCCGCCTGCCGAACCGTGCCCGCGCACTCGAAGTACTGCGCATGCCCGAGCGCGGCGATGCGAAGAAGCCCGCCCCCGCTTCGGACAAAGTGCACAAATCAGCCTCAACTCCGGGTATTTTGCCGCCGCCCGCGAACGATGTGGTCGAGATCCCGCTGCACGGACGGATCGCCGCCGGTACGCCGATCGAGGCGCTCGAAGGTTCGACGATGCTCCCCGTCCCTGCCGCCTTGCTCGGCGCGGGCGAGCATTATGCGCTCGAGGTTGCAGGTGACTCGATGGTCGAGGCCGGCATCCTCGACGGCGACTACGCCCTTATCCGCCGCACCGAGACCGCACGCGACGGCGAGATCGTCGTGGCGCTGATCGACGATGCCGAGGCGACCTTGAAGTATTTCCGCAAGGAAGGCGCGATGATCCGCCTCGATCCCGCCAATCGGGACTACAACCCCCAGCGCTACCGCCCCGATCAGGTGCGCGTGCAAGGCAAGCTGGCAGGGCTGTTGCGGCGCTATTGACCCCCTCGTCACCCCGGCGAAAGCCGGGGTTCAGGGCCATAGGCGGTGCCAGGATTTGAGGCGGCTCGGGGTTAGTTCCCAGCCGCCTTCTGCTTCGCTAGCTCCGCCTCGAACGCGGTCTCCGCCGCGTCCACCCGCCGCCTGAGTTCACCCGGATCGACGAACGCCTCCGCGTCGCCCGCCTCCAGCTTGGCCCGCTTCTCGTCAAAGCCGAACACGCCAGGGTGGAAGCCCAGGAACACATCGGCCTGCATCGCCTTCAGCCTGGCAAAGGTCGCGCGGAAATCGCTCGCGGCCGCGTCATAGCCATGGCCCGGCGTCAGCGGCTGGTCGGCGACGGTCAGGCTGCAGGCGAAAAGCACAGTGAGACTGTCCCCGCCCGAGGGCACCTGCATCGTCCAACTCGTGCAGCCCTTGGTATGCCCCGGCGTCAGGTGTGTGGTCAGCATATTGCCGCCCAGGTTGATCTGCGCGCCCTCGCGGATCACCTCGTCCACCTTCACCGGCGGCGCGGCGGCCGATATGTCGGGGCGATAGTCGAGCCTGCCCGCCTCCAGCCCCGGCCTGTCCGCCGCGCTCGCCAGCAGCCGCGCGCCGGTCAGCCGCTTGAGCTCGGCTAGCCCGCCCGAATGGTCCCAATGCGCGTGGTTGATCAGCAGGATCTTCACATCGGTGAGCTTGAAGCCCAGCTTCTGGATGTTCGCCGCGATCTGCGCAGCGCTCTCCTCCATGCCCCCGTCGATCAGGATATGCCCCTTGGGGCTGGTGATCAGATAGACGGCGATGCCCGCAGTCCCGACATAATGGATATTGCCCAGGATGCGGAACGGCGCGACCGGCTGGTTCCATTCCGCGCGCACCTTCGTCCAGTCGGTCTGCTGCGCCATTGCCTGCGGCGCCGCCACCAGCACGGCGGCGATCAGCACGAATCCTCGCATCCTATCTCTCCTTCGTCCGCTCGAATGGCGGCTGCACGGTCGGCGGGTCAATCCACGGATGATGCCCGCCCTTCAGCACTGTCACCACCCGCTCCCCGGCAAAGGTCACCGCCACGCCGCCGGTCCGCGCCAGCGTCTCACGGTCGAGCTTGAGCCAGCGTGGCGCGCAGCCCGGCGGGAGCCGCCGTTCGCTCACCACGATGTCCGACGCGCCGCACACCGTCATCATCGCGCGCCACGGCACCAGATAGCCGCTCCGGGTCGCCGCCACACGCCAGCGCCGCGGGCCCGATATCGCGTCGATCAGGCACAGATCCTTGCTGCAGCGCGCCTCGGGCCGCTCGGCGAGCAGGTCGAGAGCTTCGTCCTCGGCCCCGCTATTCTCGCCTAGCGTCGATCGCGTGTAGTCGCCCGCCCTGTCGCGCAGCAGCGCCATGCCGCCATCGGCCATCCGGATCGCCAGATGCCGCCCATCGCCGGTAACCAGAAGGTCCGGCGCCGGCGTGAGCAAGGCCCAGGCGGCACCCAACGCGAGCGGTGCCAGTCCCACCAGCCGCACTCGCGTCCGCCACAGCGCGATCCAGAGCCCGCCCGCGACCATCAGTGCATAGGCCCCGCCCGGCATCGCGGGTAGCGCGGCGACCGCGCCCGGTGCGGAGGCGGCGGCATGCGCGAGCCATAGCAGGAAGGCGAGAGCCCGCGCCGTCAGCCACCAGACCGGTGCACCCAGCCCCGCCATATCGAGCAGCAGCGACAGCGCTTCCAGCGGCATGATAACGAATGTTGTCAGCGGAATAGCGATGATATTTGCGAGCACACCGTAAATGCCTGCCTGATGAAAATGGAACAGCGCGATCGGCATTAGCGCCAGCTCCACCGCCACGCCGGTCAACAGCAGCGAGCCCAGGTTGCGGAGGAGGCGTCGTGGCCATCCCTCCTCGCGCCGCTCGAACCAGCCGCGGATCCGCGGGCTCTCGTGCAGCGCCACGATCGCAGTTACCGCCGCGAAGCTCAGCTGGAAGCTCGGCCCGGCCAGCGCCTCGGGCCAGAGCAGCAGCACGACCAGCGCTCCCGCCGCCACCAGCCGCAGCGTGATCGCCTCGCGTCCCATGCTCAGCGCCAGCAGCACGATCAGCGCCGCCACGCACGACCGGATCGTCGGCACCTCGGCACCGGTCAGCCAGGTATAGCCGATCGCCGCCAGCGCACCCCCGCCCGCGGCGACCAGCGGCAATCGCCAGCGCAGCGCCAGTATCGGGCTCAGCGACAGTAGCCGGAGCACGACGAACATCGCCGCCGCCGTCACCGCGGTCACGTGCAGCCCGCTCACCGAGAGCAGGTGCGCGAGCCCCGATCGCCGCATCGCATCGGCGTCGGCTTCCGAGATCGCGCCCTGGTCTCCGGTCGCCAGCGCGCTGGCGATACCCCCGCCGCTTCCCTCGACCTGACCCTGGATATGCCGCGACAACCGTGCGCGCAGATCCGCGCCCGGCGTCTCGCCCGGCGTCACCAATTTGATCGGCGCGAAGCCCTTGCCGGTCGCACCCAGCCCGCTGAACCAGGCCACCCGCGCGAAATCATAGGCACCTGGCACCGAGGGCGGCGCCGGCGGCATCAGCCGCGCCCGCATCTCCACCACCGCGCCGCGCCCCACGCCCGCCGGCAGATCCTCCTGCACAATGTTGACACGAAGCTTGCCTGGCAGATCGGCTCGCCCCAGCGGCGTCACGGTCAGCCGCACCAGCTCGCGCGCCGGCAACTGCTCGACCCGGACCACCCGCCCCTGGAACGTCGCGATGGCCGGCCGCGCCAGCACGGGCGCCATCACGCTATCCGCCCGCCACCAGACCAGCGCGCATCCGGCGGTCGCCATCAGCCCCGCGATCAGCACGGCCCGCCCCAGCCTTCCGCCCATCGTGGCACCCGCCAGCGCCATCGCCGCGCCGGTAAGCAGGAAGCTGATCCAGCGCCCCGCATCGGGCAGCACGAACCACGCCGCGATCCCCGCGCCCAGCATCACCGGTACCCAGAGCACCAGCTGCTCGCGCTCGGCCTCGAGCCAGCGTTCCACGCCGTCGCGCGACTGGCGGAATCGGCGCCGCGCTCCCATTTGTAGGGAGGAAAACCCCGTGCTAGGGGCCTCGGCGGCTGAACTGGCCATCGAATTTCAAGTGTGGGAGCAAGCGCGGTTGAGCGCAAATTCTGATACCGTCGGCAAGCCCGTCGTCACCCGTTTCGCGCCGTCCCCCACGGGCTTCCTCCATATCGGCGGCGCGCGCACCGCGTTGTTCAACCTGCTCTATGCCCGCCACCATGGCGGCAAGTTCCTGCTGCGCATCGAGGATACCGATCGCGCGCGCTCCACGCAGCCCGCGATCGAGGCCATTCTCGATGGAATGCGCTGGCTGGGACTCGACTGGGACGGCGACGAGGTCTTCCAGTTCGCCCGCGCCGAGCGCCATGCCGAGGTCGCGCGCCAGCTCCTCGCCCATGGCCATGCGTACAAGTGCTTCGCCACCGCCGAGGAGCTCGAGGCGATGCGCGCCGAGCAGAAGGCGAACAAGCAGCCGCTGCGCTATGACGGCCGCTGGCGCGACCGCGACGAGAGCGAGGCACCCGCCGGCGCGCCCTTCGTCATCCGCCTGAAGGCGCCCAAGGAGGGTGCGGTGACGATCGCGGACCAGGTCCAGGGTCCCGTAACCGTCAACAATGCCGAGCTCGACGACATGGTCCTGCTCCGTTCGGACGGCACGCCCACCTATATGCTCGCCGTGGTCGTCGACGATCACGACATGGGCGTCACCCACGTCATCCGCGGCGACGACCATCTGAACAACGCTTTCCGCCAGATCGCCCTGATCCGTGCGATGGACACGGTGGAGGGGGGCTGGCCCGACCCGGTCTACGCCCATATCCCGCTGATCCATGGCGCGGACGGCGCCAAGCTGTCGAAGCGCCACGGCGCGCTCGGCGTGGACGCCTATCGCGACGAGATGGGAATCCTGCCCGAGGCGCTGGACAATTATCTGCTCCGCCTGGGCTGGGGGCATGGCGACGACGAGATCATCAGCCGCGAACAGGCGATCGAGTGGTTCGATCTTGCCGGAGTCGGCAAATCGCCTTCGCGGTTCGACCTCAAGAAGCTCGAGAATCTCAACGGCCACTATATCCGCGCCGCCGACGATGACCGGCTCGCCGATCTGGTGGCGCGGCGCCTGCCCTATGATCTGACCGAGTCGCAGCGCGATCTTTTGCAGCGCGGTATGGCAGTATTGAAGCCTAGGGCCGCGAATCTCCTAGAATTATCAGAAGGTGCCTCCTTTCTGTTTCGCACTCGCCCACTCGAATTGGACGAGGGCGCGGCCGCTCTGCTAGAGGGCGACGCGCGGGCGCTGCTGGCCCGGCTTCACGCTGCGCTTGACGGCGTCGAAGCCTGGGATACGGAGGCGCTCGAAGCGGCGGTACGTACCGTCGCGGAAGATGCGGGGGTCAAGCTCGGCGCCGCTGCGCAACCGTTGCGCGCAGCACTTGTCGGGCGGAAGACCTCACCCGGCATTTTCGATGTCCTGGCATTGCTGGGGCGCGAGGAGAGCCTGGCCCGCATCGCAGACCAGATGACCGTTCCCGCCTGACCGCGGGACAAGCAAGGACGACGTACATGAGCGACACCGCGAAGCTGCAGGTTCCGGGGAAGGAAGTCGAATATCCGATCCTGAAGGGCAGCACCGGCCCCGATGTCGTCGATATCCGCAAGCTCTATGCCCAGACGGGCATGTTCACCTACGATCCGGGCTTCACTTCGACGGCGAGCTGCGAATCGGGCCTGACCTTTATCGACGGCGACGAGGGCGTCCTGCTCCATCGCGGCTATCCGATCGGCCAGCTCGCCGAGCATTCGAGCTTCATGGAAGTCAGCTATCTGCTGCTGAACGGCGAGCTGCCGACCCAGGACGAGCTCAACAACTTCACCCACACGATCACCCGCCACACGATGCTGCACGAGCAGCTCGCCACCTTCTATCGTGGCTTCCGCCGCGATGCGCACCCGATGGCGGTGATGTGCGGCGTCGCCGGCGCGCTCTCGGCCTTCTATCACGACTCGACCGACATCACCGATCCCAAGCAGCGGATGATCGCCAGCCACCGGCTGATCGCCAAGATGCCGACGATCGCGGCGATGGCGTACAAGTACAGCGTCGGCCAGCCGTTCCTCTATCCGGACAATGATCTCAGCTACACCGGCAACTTCCTGCGCATGACCTTCGGCGTGCCGGCGGAGAAGTACGTGGTGAACCCGGTGGTCGAGAAGGCGCTCGACCGCATCTTCATCCTCCACGCCGATCACGAGCAGAACGCGTCGACCTCGACCGTGCGCCTTGCCGGTTCGTCGGGCGCCAATCCGTTCGCGTGCATCGCGGCGGGCATCGCCTGCCTCTGGGGCCCGGCACATGGCGGCGCCAACGAAGCGGCGCTCAACATGCTGCACGAGATCGGCCGCCCCGAGCGCATTCCCGAGTTCATTGCCCGCGCCAAGGACAAGAATGATCCGTTCCGCCTGATGGGCTTCGGTCACCGCGTCTACAAGAACTACGATCCGCGCGCGACGGTGATGCAGAAGACCGTCCGCGAGGTGTTCAAGGAACTGAACGTCACCGATCCGGTGTTCGAAGTGGCGCTCCAGCTCGAGGAAATGGCGCTCAAGGACGATTATTTCATCGAGAAGAAACTCTTCCCGAACGTCGATTTCTATTCGGGCGTGATCCTCTCGGCGATCGGCTTCCCGACGACGATGTTCACCGCGTTGTTTGCCCTTGCCCGCACCGTCGGCTGGGTCGCCCAGTGGAACGAGATGATCTCGGATCCCGAGCAGAAGATCGGCCGCCCGCGCCAGCTCTACACCGGCCCGACGCAGCGCGACTATATCGCCGTCGGCAAGCGCTGATCCGGCTTTCCTCGATACCAGGCTGGGCCGACGCCCCCGTATAGGAACGGGGGCGCCGGACCGGTTCGAGAGGATGTGGAAACCCTCCCGCGCCGTTGCGCTCAGTCCTGATATGCCTGCGACAACGCCCTCAGCCATTCAGCCATCGTGGCCTTGGCTTCGGTTGACAGGTACAGATGCGACCTGCGGTGATCGCGCGCGTCCGGAGCGCGGCAAACCGCTCCCCGGCTCACCAGGAGCGCGATCCAGCGTAGCGCCGTCGTGGTCGGTACCCCGGACGCGATGCAGGCACTCGTGATGCTGACGACGCGACCTTCGATGCCGGCTGCGAAGAGATCGAGCAGGATTTCCCAGGCTGGATCCGCAAACAGATCCGCGCCAAAGAGATCCGCGCGCTTTCGCCGCATGCGCAGGTATTTCTGCGCCACCGCCGCAAGTTCGGTATCCGATGATTCTACGTGCCGTTCGACACTGGTCACTGTCCGCCCCCCCGTGGCGACACGAGCAATTAACGAGAGTTCATCAAGGCTGGCCATTGCTGCCTCCTCGGTAGCCCCAGATTAGTGAGGATCGACGCCCGCTCGTCGATCTAAAGTGGCGCCCAGCACCATCACGAGCATGATCGGAATGCCCCAAACGCTTTCCAGCCCGCGATAGATGGCCGGAGTATATCCCGCCGCCAACCACGTCGCCGTATGTGCCAGGACACCGTTCATCTGAAAGCCTGTGATCCAGATCGTCCAATAACGCCTGCTGTTGAGCATCAGCACATAAAAGCCGATGAGCAGCGCGCCATCTAGGACGACCTTGAAGCCAGGTGATGTTGCCAGGTGCAGATCGACCGAGCCAACCGCTCGGCCGATCAGGACGGTAGCGAGCGCCATGAAGGCCGCCCATCGCCCGTCCCTGCCGCCATTGAGCGCGGTAACCACGCAACAGAGAAGCGTCAGGGACAGGAACAACATGACGATCAACATGGCTTGCCCAACGATGCGTTATACGCTGGGACAAGGCGGAGCCGTTCAAGCGACCGCCTGGGGTTGTTGATGGGCGGGCGCCGACGCTTCGGTGAACACCTCGAGCGGATTGTCGCATCCCAGATCCACAACATTCAGATTGCTGCCCCGCTTGATGACGTTCATTCGCTTGGCGGCTTCGACGAAATCGCCACGGACCTCGATCAGAGACGTCAGCCCGGAAGCTACCGAGCTGAAAATCGTCTGGGACTGCGCCGGCGATACCTTGCCGTTATGAGCAGTCTCGATCAACGATCCAAACATGCGTGATCCCGCGACCAGCGCATCATCCACGGCGTCGAATGTCGACCGCAGATCCCCGGCGAGCACCATAGCTGCGCCTTCTTCGAATTTAAGCATAGCTTTCCCCTTAGCGCCGGAGCACGGCGCATTAAGTTTCTGACCCTCGGTAAAATCAGAAGACTTTCAGGATGCCGAGAAAGAGGATCACAATCGCCAGAACCAGCACCACCCCGGTTATCCCGGATCGGATTGCCAGCAAGGTCATCTGAGCCGCGTTCAGATCATGCAGTCTTCCTCCGACCGGTATCGGAAAGAGCAGGTCCCCCAGTCCCTTCCAACCGGTCTGTGCGAAGCTTTCTGCCTCGCCGGCCGGCTCCGCAAGGGCTTGCGATGGTGATCCCGATTTTTGGGATAGCTCCGAGGCGGTAAGCGCTCGGGCCGCGTCGCGGCGATTCGAAGCCCCAAGCCGGCTCATCGCCGCCTTGAGGTAGGTGTCGACGGTTTGTGGAGACAGACCCGTCTCTGCGGCGATCTCCTTGGTGGACATTCCCCGAGCCACGAGTCGCAAGCAGTTTTTCTGACTTTCGGACAACTGGCTCGTGTCCACCTGCAAATCCTCCAACGTGGACCTAATCGGAATGAATCATGTCATCTGTTTAGCGAGCTTTAGAGTCGATGCCATCCGAGTCGATGCCTGGCGAGGCCGAAAAGCCCTCATTGCCGCGCTCCAACGCCGTCAGCATGTCTAAACCGAGCTGCAGGTGACAGGCAGGGCCCGAGTCTCCCGCCTCATCGCAGAGCCGAAGTGCCGATTCGATGCACTCGATCGCGCAACGTCGTATTGCCCTGCGTTCAACTTCCGTGATCCGTCGCATTTCCGGATGCTGCGGCAAGTCGCGTCTCAGGACAACTCTGTAACGGTCCAGCTTTGGCACGCCTTGCTGGACAGGCTATTCTTGACGGAGCGACCGAGGAGACTTCGATGCCCCGCACTATCTTAACTATCGCCGGTATCCTTCTTCTGGGCTTTGGCGCGCTGTTCCTGCTTCAAGGCCTGGGTGTGATCCGCTGGCCGGCGGAAAGCTTCATGATCGACAGTCGCACATGGATATTCCGCGGCGCCGTGATTGCCGCGATCGGCGCCACTCTGATCCTTCTGGCGCGATTCAGAAGCGTTCGACCCTAACCTGAACCTTACCCAACGACCGATTCAGCAACGCGAACGCTTCGGCGGCGTATTTCTCTCCCTAGCGGGAAAAAGAGAGAGGAAGCAGAGATGAAGACCCTTACCAAGATCATCGCCGCGGCGGGCATCGCCGTCGCCACCATCGCCGCCGCCGCTCCGGCAGAAGCCCAGCGCTATCGCGGCGACCGCAATGACCATCGCTATGACCGCCATGACCGTCATGATCGCTGGGACCGCGGCCATCGTCGCGGTTGGGACCGTGGCTATAACCGCGGTTGGGACCGGGGCTGGGATCGCGGCCGCCGCTATTATCGCGGCCGTTATCACCGCGCCTGCTGGACCGAATATGGCTATTATGGCCCCGTGACGGTCTGCCGCCGCCGCTACTAAAGCCCGGTACGGGCGCCCGTCAGGCGATGGGCGCCCGGCCCTTTTTTCCCGGATCGCGCATGGGCAGGGTGAATACGAACCGCGCGCCCATGCCCGGCGCGCTGTCGACCAGCAGGTCACCGCCCATCGCCCGGGCCAGCCGCCGCGAGATATAGAGCCCCAATCCCGAGCCCCCTGGCTCGCTGGCATCGACTCGGCCGAACTTCTCGAAGATTCGTGCCTGGTCTTCCCGGGCGATGCCCTTGCCCTGATCGGCGACGATCAGGCAGCCCATGTCGCCGTCGCGCTCGAGGCGCAGCCACACCATCCCGCCCGGCGGCGAATAGCGCACGGCATTGCCGATCAGATTGACCAGGACCTGTAGCGCCCGACGGAACTCGCCGGTGACCGGCATCTCCTCGTCGAGCGCGGACTTGTCGATCCGCACGTCCGCCTGGTTGGCGCGTACGGTCAGCAGCCCGGCAGCCCGGCGCGCGACATCTGCTAGGTCGACCGGCTCCTGAAGCGGCGCGAAATCGTCGCGCTCCACCGCCTGGAGGTCGACCAGATCCTCGACCAGACCGAGCAGATGGCGCCCGGCATTGGCGATATCGGCGGCATATTCGGCATAATCGGTCTTGAGCGGCCCCTCTGTCTCTGCGCTGATCGAGTCGGCATTGGCGATGATCTTGCTGAGCGGCCCGCGCAGCGCCCGGTCGAGCCGCTGGCTGAACGAATCGGGAAAGCCGCCGAACGGCGCCGCCGGCCCCGGCACCGGTGCGTCGAGTATCGGCGGCGGCGGCGTCTCGTCGATCATGTGCGCCGCGCCGACGAACCCCGCGAAGCGCCCGCCCGGATCGGTGCGCGGGGTCGCGGCGAGGCGGACCAGCCGCCCGGTCCCGCGCAGTTCCGCCTTCTGTCCGTCGAACCGCGCCTGTGCGGTCACCGCGTTCAGGATCGGCAGATTGCCCGTCTCGTCCTGCTCCAGCGCGAACAGCCGCGTCAGCGGCTGACCCAGCATCTCACCCGAATCGAAGCCGTAGCGCTCGCCCGCATCGATCGAGAGGAAGGTGATGCGCAGCGACGCATCGGTCTCCCACAGCCAGTCGGCCGCGGACCGAAAGAAATCGCCGTCGCGCTCTGGATCGCTCGCCGATGCGCGCCATGCCGGGCGCGGGCGCCAGCCACTCACTTCGAGCCGCAGCCCGCCCATTTCGGGTTCGGCACGCACCCAGAGCTCGATATCGTCGTCGCCATCGGCCGCGATCACGTTGCGCGAGATCGCGATCCCCAGCCGCTGCGCCAGCCGCGCGAGCGCCGCGATCTGCGGCACCGCCAGCGGCGCGCCCTGGGCACCGCCCGCGCGCTGGTTTAGCTCGAGCAGCAGCGGCTCGGCATCGACCAGCCGCCCGCCCGAGTCGAGCCGGCCGATCGCCAGCGGCATCGTGAGGTCGTGCGCGTTCACTTGGCGCCTCCACGCCGGAGCGCCAGCAGCGCCGCGCGATAATCGGGGTGGAGCCGGAGCGGCGTCAGCGCCGCGCGCGCCTGGATCGGCTCGATCGCGGCGATCGCGTCGAGCAGTTCGGCGAAGCTCTCCAGGTCGCGGCGCGGATCGGCTTCGCACAGCGCATAGCCGACCTGGGCCACCGCAGCGCGCGGCATCTCCAGCGCGCGCAGCGCCAGCCACAGCCGCTCGCCGCCCGCGTCGAGCACCATCTCGCGCGCGATCGCATAGTCGACGCCCAGCGCATGGCCGAGCAACGCGATGAACAGCACGATGCGCCGGTCGCCCAGCGCCTCGACGAGAAGGTCGGAAAGCTCGCCGCGCTGCGGATTGACCGCCACGGCGAAGCGCATCGCCGACGTCTCCAGCCGGTCGCCCTCGTCATAGGCCGCCAGGCTGCGCATCGCCGCCTCTGACAGCGCATAGTCGAGCGCGGCGGTCGGATCGTCGCTCTCCTCGCGAAGCGCGGCGGCAACCCACCAGACGATCCGGTGATGCAGCTCGGCGGGCAGGTCGGTCTGGATGAACTGTCCCGCTTCGGGACTGGCCCGTCGCCGGCTTTCGGCGATCAGCAGCGCCATCGCGCTCGCCGCGACCACGCGATCGGGGTGATCGACGAATCGGTTGATCAGGCTCGGTCGCTCGGGATCGTCGGGCGCATGCGCGGGCAGCTCGTGCCCGAGCAACTCCTGGCGGACACGTCCGACCAGCTCGGCCATCAGCTCGGGATCGCGCAACAGGCCAGATCGCATGAGCCGTGCAAACACCGGATCGGGTGCCAGATCGCCACCATGACGCCGGATCTGGCGCTCCACGGTGGCGATCAGCCCGCGCAGCAGCTCGGACAGCGCCGAACGGGTGCGCTCGTCGAGCCGGGCCTCCTCGGGCAGGAAGAAATCGTCGACCGTCCTCTGCAATCCGCGCTGGACGCAAAGCTCCGCAGCTGCCGCACGCGCGAGCAACTCGGATGCGCCGATGGAGGAGCCACCGCGCATGTCGACGGGATTGTCCGACATGGACCTCGATTAGCGGAAGCGTCGTTAAGACGAGACTAAGGCTTTTCGCGCGTCGCCTCAACCGCCGCCGCCAGCGTGGCGAAGGCATAGAGCGCCACCGCACCCAGCCCATATTCGACAAAGCCGGCCAGCGCGAACGGCGTCAGCAGCAGCAGATGCGCCGAAGGGCTGGCCCACCAGCGCCGATGCTGCGACGCTGCACGCTCGACCAGCAATTGCGAAGCCACGCCGATCAGTGCCAGCACCAGCGGCGTCGCCACCCCAAGCGAACGGAACTCGGTCCAGCCGCAGAGCAAGGTCACCGCGGCGAACAGCACGAATATCCCGGCCTCGACCCGCCGCGCCCGCCGTTCCTCGCCGCGCAGCGCAGACATCGCCGCGCCAGACGCCAGCCCGGCCGTCGCCACCAGCGAGCCGACCAGCCCCACCCCGCTCCAGCCGAACCAGATGCCTGCCAGCGCTCCCAGGCCGAACAGGCCGCCGATCAGCGTCGCGACGAACCCCGGCACCCCGCGCGAGACGAGTTCAGGCAGCACCAGCCTGGCGCCGCGCGTGAAGATCCAGCGGTCGGACCAGCCGGGCAGCCGCTCGGTAAGTGCGGCCAGGACGCTGGCGTTGCGCGAGGCGAGCCCGTCCGCGCTGCGCTCCACCGCGTGGCCGCCGCGTAGCCAGCCCTTGGCGAGCGGAACATGCTCAGCGCCCGATTGCGCGGCGACGCGGAGCAGCGCCGACTGGAAGTCGTAATCCTCGGGCATCTGCGCGATCTGTGCGAGTTGCGAGGGCGAGATCCGAGCGATTCCCGCCCAGCAATCCTTCATGTCGAGCCGCTCGATCGCCGCGGGCGATCCGGCATCGTCGGTGACGAGCAGCGCCTCGGGGCCGTCCGCCGCCATCCGGTCCACCACCGGATCGGTGGTCACCAGCCCGTCGGCGAGTACCAGCACGCGTGCATCGGGATCGGCCTTTTCCGCCGCTTCCTCGGCCGATCGCACGATCTCGATCGTCGCGGTGCGCTTCGACGCGCGGTTGACCGCCGCCAGCAGCCCGGGCGTCATCTTGCCCACCGCGACCAGGATCTGCTCGGCGCCGGCGCCGTTCAGCAGCCGGATCTGGTATTCGAGCAGCGTCATGCCGCCAAAGGGCAATGTCGCCACGAGCGCACCCGGGCGGTCAGTGGCTTCCTCGATGGCGAAAATCAGGCCTGCAAGCATGGCGGCGGGGTTAGGATGAATGACGCGAGGAGGCAATTCCCGCAGTCCATCTCCCCGAAAAGGAAGCGCCCCCGACATTTCGTCACCTTCATATTTATGATAGTAACGGCCCGCGGCAATCGGGTGGGGAGACCGGGTTATGGCAACGGCAGCAGACAGTACTACGCCCAAAAGTGGTGGAAGCAGCTGGTTCGTCGCATTCGTCAGCCGCTGGATCTATGTGCTCATGGCGGTGCTCTTCATCGCCACCGTCCTTGCCGGGTTCGTTCCCGATTCGATCGAGAAGATGGGGAATGTCGCGGCGGGCAGGCGACCGCCCTTCCCGCCGATTCTACACGTCCACGCCGTGCTGATGGGAAGCTGGCTATTGCTGCTGCTCACCCAGGCGACGTTGATGGCGACAGGCCGTCCTGCGATCCACAAGCAGCTCGGCCTGCTCGCGATGGTGCTGGCGCCGGCGCTTGTCGTCGCCGGCTTCCTTCTTATCCCCACGATGGATGGACAGATCATCGACGGGATCCGTCACGGGCCACCTGAAGTCGCCGCCCGGCTGCAGGAAATCCTTCCCAGGGTCCTGAACATCATGCTGATCCAGATCCGGATTGGCATCGTCTTCGCGATTCTTGTGGCGATCGGCCTGAGCGCCCGGCGGTACGATCCGGAATTGCACAAAAGATTGATGTTCCTGGCCACCGCCACGGCACTGCCTGCCGCGACCGACCGGATCGAGTGGCTGCCAAGCACCCTTCCCGGCTCGGCGCTGACGGTCGAGCTCTGGCCGCTGGTCGTGATCGCGCCCCTGTTCCTCTGGGATATCTTCCGCCTGAAGCGCATCCACCGCGCCTATCTGATCTGGTTCGCGGTCACGCTCCTTCCGGCGATCGCGATGCACCTGCTCTGGGGGACGGATTGGTGGCGCGGGACTGCCCTCGCTCTGCTGGGGGCAAGCGATCTCGCCTGAACCAGGCGCAGCCTATTGCGGCGGCGCCACAGGCCCGTCCACCGCGGCGCTGGCGATGCGGAACGGCGCGGCCAGCTTTTCGCCGACTTCCGTCGCGATGAAGGTCGCGGCGAGGACCGCCGCCAAACCAAGGGCGCCGAACTGGATCCATGACGAGAAGCGCTCGCTATTCCCGGCTCGATCGGGCGCGCGCGGCGTGGCTCGCCGGTCGGACTGGTCCGGCGACCAGGGTTTCTGCCCCGGTTCCGAAGCCTCTGGCCGGGGCACGGCGCCACCGCGTGAGATCGTCAGCAGTCCGGGGATATCGAGCGGGTTTTGCGTGAACACTCCGACATGGCCCGTTTGGGACCAGACCACCCGTCCGATGATCGTATAATGCGCGCGGCGCAGCTCGATGCAGGTCCCGCGCGCCAGCGTCTGGTCGGTGGAGAGCAGCATGCCGCGGCGGGAGATGTTGCGCACCTGGACATCGGTCCAGGCGCCCTCCGCCCGCATTCTCGCCACCAGCAAGGTCTGATGGCGCGGATCACGTTTTCGCATTGGGTTCCCCGCCGCGCCCGCCCTGACGGACGCGTTCTGGGATATCAGGCTAGCCGGATGCGGTGAATCGGCTGCCAACATGTCCTTCCGAAACTTCCCTTACGGAAGTCCACGGATATTCGCTTGCCGGACGCAGACGCGCGCTCAGTAAAGCAGATAGTCCCGCCTGAGCGCGCTCCAGGCAGCTTCGTCCGGCAACGTCACGGCATCCAGGTCGCGGGGCTGCGCCCCGGCATCGTCGACCCATTCGCGCAGCCCCGGGCCGCCGTTGATCACGTCGATAGCCAGCTTGTCGAACACATATTCGTACGGGAAGTCGCGCCACAGGTCATAGGCCGGATAGAGCCGCCGGATCGCCTTGAATCCCAGCGCCTGGAGTCGCCACGGCTTGAACGCCGCATGGTCGTATCCGTGTCCCTCGGCATGGATGAACACGCCCGAGCAGAGCTGGCCGACATGCTTGTGGAAGGTCGGCTGGAACCAGATGTCCCTCAGCGTGCAGCCGGTCAGCCATTCCGGCGCCAGCGCGCGCATCTCCGCAATGACCTGCTTGGCGTCGATGTCCGGCGCACCGAACAATTCGAGCGGCCGTGTCGTCCCCCGTCCCTCGGACAAGGTCGTGCCCTCCAGCATCACTGTGCCGGCATAGGCGCGCGCCATGTTGACGTTGGCGGCATTGGGGCTTGGATTGATCCATACGCGCTCCGGCGGCCAGCCGAAGCCTGGACCATCTCCGGGGTGCCAGCCCTCCATCTCGATCACGCGATAATCGACGTCCAGCTTGAAATGCTCGATGAACCACCGGCCCATCTCGCCCAGCGTCATCCCGTGCCGCATCGGCATCGGTCCCGCGCCGACAAAGCTTTCCCAGCCGGGCAGCAGCGTCAGCCCTTCGACAGGACGTCCCGCCGGATTGGGCCGGTCGAGCACCCAGACCTGCTTGCCATGCGCGGCGGCGGCTTCGAGCACATAGAGCAAAGTTGTCACGAAAGTGTAGATACGGCAGCCAACATCCTGAAGATCAATCAGAATGACATCAAACGTGCCCATCGATTGCCCGGTCGGCCGCCGCACTTCGCCGTACAGGCTGAACACCGGCATGCCATAGGTCGGATCGGTGAAGTCTGGCGACTCCATCATATTGTCCTGCAGGTCACCGCGCACCCCGTGCTGCGGGCCGAACACCGCCGACACGTTGAGCCCGGTCGCCACCAGCGCGTCGAGCGAATGCGTCAGGTCCGCGGTCACCGATGCCGGATGCGCGAGCAGCGCGACGCGCTTGCCTTCCAGGGGCTTGCGGAGCTCAGGGTCGGCGATCAGCCGGTCGATACCGAATTTCATGGCGTCGAGGTGCCGCCAGATGCCGCGCGACGCAAGCCGGATCGTCGTGCAGCACCGTCGACACGCCTCGGTAATCGGAAATTCGGCCGGATAGCCAGATGTGCCTGGATCGGCTTAGATGACCGGATGACCGATCCTCTCCCGATCAACGATTTCAAGATGCTCCGTTTCGATTGGCAGGCCGTGACCGATCGCGAGGTCGTTTCCATTCATGGACTCGGCGAAAGCACGATGGATGACGGCTCTCTTCGATGGGCCAGCATCGCGATCGTCCTCGACGAGGTGTCGATCCTGCTTCGCGTTGACGAGGATACCGACCAGATCATCGTCACGCTCGCGCCGGCAGAACTCTCAAGCTTCGACAATTCCTGGGCCGATATCGATGGACTGCAGGAGATGGTGGGCCGGCCGCTCGGATGGTGCTGGGTCAGCTGCAACTCTCAAGGATATCTCGACGCCTTCACGATATCGATCGACGGCATCGACCCGGAATATATGTTCGTCGGCGCGGCGTCGGAACTGGAATGTCGCAGGGCGAAAACGTTGCGGGCACCCGGCCATTCCCGCCAATCCGAGATCTAGACATTCCGCACCGCCGGCAGCGCCAGCGCGAAGCAGGCAGGGTCGTGGAAATCCGCCGCGCCCGGAGGATGTTTCAGCGCCCAATAGGATATGGTGCCATCCTTCTCCGCGACGACCGCGGAAAGCCCCACGGTCAGCGGGCCATCGCCCAGCTCTTCGAGCTGCACGCTCACGATCAACGCCGCCGCCTCGTCGGACACGCGGATCCGCGGCGGCGTATCGAGCTCCAGCCGCTCCATCCCTTCGCGTCGTCCCGAAAAACGATAGGCGGCCCACTCGGTCGAAGGCGCGAAGTTGAACTCGTGATATGCGCTGCCCGGCCCCCGCACGAACAGCTCCACGCAGGTGCTGCGCCACAATCCGTCGGTCCGATAGGGCTTGGCGGGTGCAGGAATTTCGAGGAGTTCGGTCGACCCCTCGATCACGTAGACGATGTCGAGCATTCCGCCACGCCGCGTGATCGCCACTTTCACATGCCGGCCCTCGGGCGCAGGAGACGCGGCATGAGGCTCAAGATACAGGTTCATTCCGGCCAGCCGTAATCCGAGCCCTCATATTATCAATTGGAAACCTGCCGTCGGGCCGGCGATTGCAATGTAGGATTTCGTCTGTTCCACTCGGAGGAATGCAGCCGGCTCACTCTCTCCACACGCCATTGCGCGCGGTCGTCACGGCCGGGGACACTCATTTTCGCGGGAGAAGGTTTTTTCACATAGTGGGTGTCAACTTTGTCAACTTCCCCTCCACGCCCGCGGGGATGACGCGCGGCCCCGCTTTGGCTATGCGGCGCCCATCATGACCGAATACAGATCCGATCTCCTGACCTCGCTCTCCGCGCGCGGCTATATCCACCAGGTCACCGATGCGGCCGGCCTCGATGCCCTCGCGCAGAAGCAGGTCATCCCTGCCTATGTCGGCTTCGACGCCACCGCGTCGTCGCTCCATGTCGGCAATCTCGTCTCGGTCATGCTGCTGCGCCGCCTGCAACAGGCCGGGCACAAGCCGATCGTGCTGATGGGCGGGGGCACCACCAAGGTGGGCGATCCTTCGGGCAAGGATGAGATCCGCAAGCTGCTCGACGATGACGGCATCGCCGCGAACATCGCCTCGATCCGCCGCATCTTCGAGCGCTTCCTGACCTTCGGCGACGGCCCGACCGATGCGATCCTGGTCAACAACGCCGACTGGTTGGATAAACTAAAGTACATCCCGTTCCTGCGCGACGTCGGCCGGCACTTCACGATCAACCGGATGCTCACCTTCGATTCGGTCAAGCTCCGCCTCGATCGCGAGCAGCCTCTGACCTTCCTCGAATTCAACTACATGATCCTGCAAGCCTATGATTTCCTGGAGCTTTCCCGCCGTTCCAAGTGCCGCCTCCAGATGGGCGGATCGGATCAGTGGGGCAATATCGTCAACGGCGTCGAGCTCACCCGCCGCATCGACAGCGAAGAGGTGTTCGGCGTCACCACGCCGCTGATCACCAAGGCCGACGGCTCGAAGATGGGCAAGTCGGTCACCGGCGCGATCTGGCTCCACGAGGACCAGCTCTCGCATTATGATTACTGGCAGTTCTGGCGGAACACCGACGATCGCGACGTCGGCCGCTTCCTCCGCCTGTTCACCGATCTGCCGCTCGACGAGATCGCCCGCCTTGAATCGCTCGAGGGCGCCGGGATCAACGAGGCCAAGAAGATCCTCGCCGACGAAGCCACCGCGCTCTGCCGCGGCCGCACCGCTGCCGAGGAAGCCGCCGAGACCGCACGGCGCACCTTCGAGGAGGGTGGCGCAGGCGATGCGCTCCCGACCTTCGTGGTCGAGGGCGGCAGCATCGCCATCGTCGATGCGCTGGTGAATCTCGGCCTCGTCGCGTCGAAGGGCGAGGCGCGCCGCCTGATCAAGGGCGGCGGCGCGCGCGTCGACAATGAGAAAGTCGAGGACGAAGGACAGCTGTTGACCGTTTCCGCGCCAGTCCGCGTCTCGGCCGGGAAGAAGCATCACGGGCTTCTGACTCCGGGGTCGTAACCGCGCGTTAAGCAGCTTCGTTGGGTAGGGATTCACACGAGCCGGATATCCATCTCCTTGTACCTCAAGGTATTTGAATGAGGCGCGTGTGAGTTTGAGTTACGGGAATCTGGCTTTTGCAGACAATAGGAGCGTCGATCGCGACGAAGTCCATTACCGCGCGCGTGCCTTCGGCCCGGATGCCCGCCAGCTCACCTTCCTGATCGTCAACGTCTCGCCCCACGGCATGATGGCCCGCTGCGAGGCGGTGTTCGAGGTCGGCGACCGCATCCGCGTCCAGCTGCCCAAGGTCGGCGTGGTGATCGCCGAGGTCCGCTGGGCGCTGGGCGGCCGCATCGGCGCCCAGTTCGAACGCGCGATCGATCTGGCAAGCTACTACGAACTCATCGCCACGATGGTCCGGTCGAACTAGCCCCTGGCGCTTGCAATATAGGATTTCGAGAGCGATCGATGGATGGCTCTTTCTCATCGCCGGAATCTCGATGCTCTAGCCGGCGCGAAGCAGCCCCACCGCCGCGTCGCGTTCGAACAGATACAGCGCGATCCGCGCCGCCTGCCCCCGCGGCGTCTTGAGAGCGCGGTCCTGATCCTCCAGCAGCCGCGCGTCGGCATTGGCCGCGACGATCAGCGCCGCCAGGCTCTCGGGCGTTGCCAGCCGGAAGGTCTGTTCGCCCGACTGACGGGTGCCGAGCAGTTCGCCGGCGCCGCGCAGTTCCAGGTCGCGCTCCGCGATCACGAAGCCGTCGGTCGTGTCGCGCATCAACGCCAGCCGTGCGCGCGAAGTCTCGTTCAGCCGCTCGCCACGTAACAGGATGCAGTGCGAAAGGCCTCCGCCCCGCCCGACGCGTCCCCGTAGCTGATGAAGCTGGGCCAGCCCGAAGCGATCAGCATGCTCGATCACGATCAACGTCGCATTGGGCACGTCGACGCCCACCTCGATCACCGTTGTCGCCACCAGCACCCCCAGCTCGCCGGAAGCGAAGCGGGCCATCACCGCATCCTTCTCCGGCCCTTTCATGCGGCCGTGCACCAGCCCGACCTTGTCGCCGAACCGCGCCTTCAGCGTCACCGCGCGATCCTCCGCAGCGGCAAGGTCGCTCTTCTCGCTTTCCTCGACTAGCGGGCATACCCAATAAGCCTGCTTCCCGGCCGCAAGATGACGTCCCAGCCCATCCACTACCTGGGCTAGCTTCTCTTCCGCGATCACCGTGGTCTGGATCGGCTGGCGCCCCGGCGGCATCTCGTCGAGACGGCTGACGTCCATCTCGCCATGACTGGCGAGCTGGAGTGTCCGGGGGATCGGCGTCGCGGTCATCACGAGCAGATGCGGCGGCACCTGTGCCTTGGCCTGCAGCATGAGCCGCTCGGCGACGCCGAAGCGATGCTGCTCGTCGACCACCACCAACCCGAGGTCGCGATAGGTCACGCCTTCCTGGAAGATCGCGTGCGTGCCGATCAATATGTCGATCTCGCCCGCCGCGAGCCCCATCAGCGTCGCCTCGCGCACGCGGCCCTTGTCGCGCCCGGTGAGGATCGCGACCCGCACACCGATGCCCGAGAGCGTGCGGTTGAGCGTCTCGAAATGCTGCCGCGCCAGTATCTCGGTCGGCGCCAGCAGCGCGCCCTGCGCACCCGCTTCAGCGGCGATCAGCAGCGCCATCGTCGCGACCAGGGTCTTGCCCGATCCGACATCGCCCTGGAGCAGCCGCAGCATCGGCTGGACCTGCGCCAGGTCGCCCTCGATCTCGCGGATCGTCCGCGCCTGCGCGCCCGTCGGCACATAGGGCAAGGTCAGCGCATCGCGCAGCCGCCCATCGCCCTGGAGCGGCCGCCCGCGCTTGGCCCGCGCCTCGCCGCGCACCAGCAACAATGCGAGCTGGTTGGCGAACACCTCGTCATAGGCCAGCCGCTCGCGCGCCTTGGCATCGGCCGGATCGGCGTGAATCCGCACCAGCGCCTCGCGCCAGTCCGGCCAGTCGTGCTGCGCCTTCAGGCTCGGCTCGATCCATTCGGGCAGGGCGGGCGCACGCTCGAGCGCCTGCGCCGCCATCGCCGCGATCCGCTTCGAGGTGATCCCCTCGGAACAGGGATAGATCGCCTCGCGACCGCCTCCCTCCGGCTCCTCGGAGACCTCGGGATGAACGATCTGCAGCTCCTGGCCATATTGATCGAGCCGCCCAGACACCCAGCGCGGTTCGTTCAGCGGCAGCAGCTTCTTGGCCCAGCCCGAATTGCCCCCGAAGAATACCAGCGTCACGTAATTGCCCAGCGCGTCCACCGCCTGTACCCGCGCCGGCGACCGCGCACTGCCGCCGAAGCGATAATTGGCCGCGGTCAGGCGGATTGCGATCACCTGGCCCACGTCCGTCGCCATCAGCTCCTCGCGCGGCAGCCGGTCGATGAACCCGGTCGGCAAATGGAACGCGACATCGACGGCGCGCGCCAGCCCCAGCCGCTCCAGCGGCTTGGCGAGCGCCGGGCCGATGCCCTTCAGCGCCGTGACCTCGGCGAACAATGGATTGAGAATGTCGGGCCGCATGACTATCTCCCGCCCTACACCCAAGCCGACCGCGCATTCCAGCGCTGTCGGCCAATTCGCGTTGGAGCCCTATGGATCGCGAACATCGTATCAAACGCCTCCGCTTCCGCGCCTGGCATCGCGGCGTCAAGGAAGCCGATCTCCTGATCGGCGGATTCTTCGATCGCTATTCCGCCGGCTGGAGCGCCGACGATATCGCACTGTTCGAGGGGCTGCTCGAGGAGCAGGACGTCGACATCATGGCCTGGGCGATGGGAACCGAGCCGGTGCCCGAACGCTATGCCGGCAGCCTGATCAACGACCTCCAGACGCTCACCTACGTGCCGATTGCCCAGTGACAATAACCCCTTCCCTTCAGGGAAGGGGTTGGGGTGGGGCCTATCCTCGCATTCGCCGGTCTCGATGAGACACCGCCCCCCCAACCCCTCCCCTGAAGGGGAGGGGCGAGAGAGAAAATAATGCCCGATCTGAAGACGATCCTCTCCGCCACGCGCCCGCTGACGCTGGCCGGCGCGCCCACCGGCTTCCTGCCCTGGATGCTGGCTGATCTCGCGCGCGCCGCCGGAACCGCCGTGTTCGTCGCCC
Source organism: uncultured Sphingomonas sp. (assembly GCA_966211615.1). Lineage (GTDB taxonomy): Bacteria > Pseudomonadota > Alphaproteobacteria > Sphingomonadales > Sphingomonadaceae > Sphingomonas. The sequence goes on along the minus strand of CBIHNZ010000003.1, from coordinate 86,184 downwards.
CCGACGAAGCGGCGATGCGCGCGGTCGCCTCCACCGCGCCTTTCTTCGCGCCCGAGCTCGATATCCAGAGCTTCCCCGCCTGGGACTGCCTTCCCTATGACCGCGCCAGCCCGACGCTGCGCATCATGTCCGAACGGCTCGGCACGCTCCACGCGCTCCAGGCCAAGTCGAGCAAGCCGCGCCTGCTCGTCACCACCGTCAACGCCGCCACCCAGCGCATCCTCACCCCGTTCCGGATCCGCCAGCTCGTCGCCCGCCTCGCCCCCGGCGAGCGGATCGGCCTCGATCGTCTGACCGCGCTGCTCCAGGCCAACGGCTATGTCCGGCTCGACACCGTCAACGACGCCGGCGAGTTTGCGGTGCGCGGCGGCTTGGTCGATCTCTTCCCCAGCGGTGCCGAACAGCCGCTCCGCCTCGATTTCTTCGGCGACGAGATCGAGAGCGTGCGCACCTTCTCGCCCGAAGACCAGCGCACCACCGGCCGGATCGACGGCTTCACCCTCCTCCCCGCCTCCGAGACCCTGCTCGACGAGGAATCGATCAAGCGCTTCCGCACGCGCTACCGCGACAAGTTCGGCGCCACCGCGACCGGCGATCCACTCTATCAGGCGATCAGCGACGGCCGCCGTCTCGCCGGCATGGAGCATTGGCTCCCGCTGTTCGAGGAGCGGCTGGAGACTTTGTTCGATCACCTGCCCGACGACGCCGTCATCGTCCGCGATTCGGCCACCAGCGGCGCGGCCGAGCAGCGCTTCGAGGCGATCGCCGATTATCAGGAGAACCGCGTCCGCGCCGAATCCTCCGCGCCGGGCAGCTACCGTCCCCTCGACTCCACCGCGCTCTATCTGACGGCCGAGGAATGGTCGCAACAGCTCGACCATGGCCCGGTCCACACCGCGACCCCCTTCCACGAGCCCGAATCCAAGACCGTCCTCGAATTCAACGTCGACGGTCCCCGCGACTTCGCGCCCGAGCGCGCCGCCAGTGCCAATGTCTACGAAGCCGTGGTCGATTTCATCGCCAAGGCGAAGAAGCAGGGCCGCAAGGCCGTGCTCGCCAGCTATTCGGGCGGCGCGCGCGATCGTCTCGCCGGCCTGCTCGGCGATCACGGGCTGAAGGGTGCCCGAAACGCCGAGACCTGGCAGGAAGCGCTCGGCGCCGCGGACAAGGGCGTTGCGCTCACCGTCCTCCCGCTCGATCACGGCTTCAGTGCGCCCGACATCGTCGTCCTCACCGAGCAGGACATGCTCGGCGATCGCCTCATCCGCCGCGCCAAGCGCCGCAAGTCCGCCGACGCCTTTCTCAACGAGCTGGCCACGCTCTCGCCGGGCGACCTCGTCGTCCATGCCGATCACGGCATCGGCCGCTATGAGGGCCTGACCCAGATCCCGGTGCAGAAGGCACCGCACGACTGCGTCGCGCTCACCTATCTCGGCGGCGACAAGCTCTACGTCCCGGTCGAGAATCTCGAGGTCCTCAGCCGCTACGGCGCGGGTGAGGAAGGCGCGACGCTCGACAAGCTCGGCGGCGAAGCCTGGCAGCGCCGCAAGTCGCGGATGAAGGAACGCATCCGCGAGATCGCGGGCGAGCTCATCGCCACCGCCGCGCAACGTGCCGTCCGCCCCGGCGAAGTGATCGAGCCCGATCATGGCGGCTACCCGGCGTTCGTCGATCGCTTCCCCTATGAGGAGACCGACGACCAGGACCGCGCGATCGACGACGTCCTTGGCGACCTCGCCGCCGGCCGTCCGATGGATCGGCTGATCGTCGGCGATGTCGGCTTCGGCAAGACCGAGGTCGCGCTGCGCGCCGCCTTCGTCGCGGCGATGGGCGGGCTCCAGGTCGCGGTCGTCTGCCCTACCACTTTGCTGGCCCGCCAGCACCACCGCAATTTCGTCGAGCGCTTCCAGGGCTTCCCGCTCAACATCGGCCGCCTTTCGCGCCTCGTCCCCGCCACCGAAGCCAAGGCGACCAAGGAAGGCCTGACCGACGGCACGATCGACGTGGTGATCGGCACCCATGCGATGCTGTCCAAGAGCGTCGAGTTCAAGCGCCTCGGCCTTGTCATCGTCGACGAGGAGCAGCGCTTCGGCGTCACCCACAAGGAACGGCTCAAGGCGATGAAGGCGGACGTCCACGTCCTCACCCTCACCGCTACCCCGATCCCGCGCACGCTGCAGATGGCGATGTCGGGCCTGCGCGAATTGTCCGTGATCCAGACCCCGCCGGTCGATCGCCTGGCGGTACGCACCTATGTCATGCCCTGGGACCCGGTCGTGCTTCGCGAGGCGCTTCTCCGCGAACATTATCGCGGCGGCCAGGCCTATTTCGTCACGCCGCGCATCGCCGACCTTCCCGATATCGAGAAGTTCCTGCGCGAGGACGTGCCCGAGATCAGCTATGTCGTCGCCCACGGCCAGATGTCGCCGACCGAGGTCGAGGAGCGCATGTCCGCCTTCTATGACCGGCGCTACGACCTGCTCGTCTCGACCACGATCATCGAGAGCGGTCTCGACATCCCCAGCGCCAACACGCTGATCGTCAACCGCGCAGACAAGTTCGGCCTCGCCCAGCTCTACCAGATCCGCGGCCGCGTCGGGCGCTCCAAGACCCGTGCCTATGCCTATCTCACCACCCCGCCCGAGCGGCAGATGACCGAGGCGGCCGACAAGCGGCTCAAGGTCCTGTCCGATCTCGAATCGCTGGGTGCCGGCTTCCAGCTCGCCAGCCACGATCTCGACATCCGCGGCGCGGGCAACCTGCTCGGCGACGAGCAGTCGGGCCATATCAAGGAGGTCGGCTACGAACTCTACCAGTCGATGCTGGAAGAGGCGATCCTCGACGCCCGCGCCGGCGGTCTCCGCGACGAGCGGCCGCGCGATCTCTCGCCGCAGATCACCGTCGATGCGCCGATCATGATCCCGGAGGATTATGTCCCCGATCTCGATCTGCGCATGGGCCTGTATCGACGCCTCAACGAAGTCGAGGACAAGGCGGGGATCGAGAGCTTCGCCGCCGAGATGATCGACCGCTTCGGCAAGCTGCCCGAGCCGACCGACAATCTCCTCCAGCTGATCGAGGCCAAGCTCAACGCCAAGAATGCCTGCATCGCCAAGCTCGACGTCGGCCCCAAGGGCGCGCTCGTCACCTTCCATGATGACAAGTTCCCGAACGTCGCCGGCCTGCTCGCCTATGTCGACAAGCTCGACGGCACCGCGCGCCTGCGCCCCGACATGAAGCTCGTCATCAACCGTGCCTGGGCGACGCCAAAGGCACGCCTGCACGGCGCACTGCAATTGTCACGGGGGTTGGCCAAGGCGGCGGGGTGAACGGCGGGCCGGGCAAGCAGCCCGCCGCCCTAGCCCTCCCCACTTGTAATGTAGGATTTGGCTTGCGACCCTCGCGCCGGCTCTTTCTCATTGTTGGGCTCGCCTGGAGGTCTCTCGATGGGGGCCAGGATTTTCGACATAGTGGGTGTCAACTTTGTCAACTTCCGCCCGTCGGCAGCGATCACTCCGGCCCCGAATCACCCGGCGTCAGCACGATCTCCCGGTCTTCCTCGAGCTCCTCGATCGAGAATTTCTCTCGCCGCATCGCAAAGCTGCCGCTCCATTGGTCGATCCGCCAGCCGCCGCTGATCTCGGTCGCATCCTCGTTGACCGTGCCGGCATAATAGACGGCGTGGGTCAGGCGTCCGCCATCATATTGCTTGATCCAGTGGATCTGCGCGCCCGATCGTCCGCCGCTCACCGTCGCGCGAAGCGGTTCGGGTCCCTCGGGGTCGGTCTCGCTGATGCTGCCGTCCACCGCGCCCGTCACCTCCTCCAGCACCGCGATGAAGCTGTTGGGATAGATGAAGGGGTCGTTCGAGCTCCAGCGTCCATACCAGACGCCCGAAACATCGCGCCCGTCGCCGCTCACCAGTCGCGCGCCAATGTCGCGAGCGCGGGCACGTCGATCGGCCCCGAGCAGAGAAAGCCCTGGAAATACTGGCAGCCTTCCTTGGCGAGCATGTCGAGCTGGCTCTCGGTCTCGACGCCCTCTGCGACCACCGAGAGCCCCAGCGAGCGCGCCATGTCGATCACGCCGCGCACGACGATCCGGTCGCGGTGCGAGCCGGTGATGTCCTGGCTCAGCTTCTTGTCGATCTTGAGATAGTCGAGCGGCAGCGCCTTCAGATAGGCAAGGCTCGAATAGCCCGTGCCGAAATCGTCGATCGCCACCCGGCATCCGGCGGTACGCAGCTCGGACAGCAGCCGCGCCGCCTCGCTCAGATCGGCCATGATGCCGCTCTCGGTGATCTCGATCGTCAGCCGCGCGCGCGGAAAGCCGCTGGCGTCGATCCGCCCCAACAGGCTGTCGGCAAAGCCCGGCCGCCCGACATCCGCCGCGGTCACGTTGATCGAAAGCCTGAGCTTGCCCAGTGATTGCGGCCAGAGCGCCGCCACCGTCAGCGCGCGCTTCTGGACATGATCGCTGAGCAGGCTCTCCAGCCCCGCCCGCTCCGCCGCAGTGAACAGTGGCTCGGCGCCGATCTCGCCATATTGCGGGTGCTGCCACCGCGCGAGCGCCTCGACCCCGATGATCTGCCCCGTCGCGATCGCCACCTGCGGCTGAAACAGCACGCCGATCTCGCCGCGCTCTATGCCCTTGCGCAGATCGCCGACCAGCACCTCGATCGACGGTCCGCTATGGGCGGTCGGCGCGCCGTCGCCGAGCAGCGTCTCGCTCGCCCGGCGGAGCAGGCTCCCCGCCGTGTCCCCCTTCACGCTCTCCGCCGTCACCAGCTTGGCACCGAGATGCGCGAGTTCGCCGCCTGCGACGAACGGTCGGGCCAGTGCCTCGGTCAGCCGGTCCGCAGTCTCCGCTAGCGCCTTGGGACCGGGATCGAGGCTCGCCGCCAGGAAATCCGATCCGCCGATCCGCGCGACGATCGCATCCTTGCCCAGCGTTTCGCGCACCACTTCCGCCACGCGCCGCGAAACGCCGCGGAGCAGCTCATCGCCCGCCGCCCGGCCATAGGCGGTGTTGACCGTATCGAAGCGCGTGAGCCCGATCAGGACCAGGCCGATCGCATTCCCCTCTTCCAGCCGCCGGTCCACCCAGCGCCGCGCGCTCGGCCCGTCCCGCGCGCCCGTCAGCGCGTCGCGCACTGCCGCGCCCGCGTCGGGGGCGAGTCCCAGCGCCTCGACCAGCGCGTCGAGCCGACCGGTCTCCGGATCGAACTGCAGGTGCTGCACCACGCGCCCCATGCCGGGCATGTCGTGCGCGAATGCCGTCGATCCCCCGTCCCCGTCGAGCCGCTTGAGCGCGGCCCGTGCCAGTTTCCGGTCCTCGGGCACCAGCCGCGAGAACATTGCCCGAATGCCGGGCGCCTCGGGCAGGTCGAGCATCGCCGCGAGCGCCGGAGTCATTTCGAGCGAACCCATCTCACGGTCGTAGCGCCAGCCCAGCGGTTCGGTGCTGCCTGTCCCCTGCCCCAGCCAGCTGGCCAGCCGCTCGACATGCCGCTGCGCGAAACGGATCGCGTGCGCCATCGCCGCGGAGGACATCGGGCTCCCCAGGAAATGGGTCGCGCCGGCATCGTAGAAGCGCTGCATGTGCACCGTATCGCTTTGCGAGACGAGGATCAGCATCGCCGCGCCATGCGCCTGGATGGTGGGACCCAGGATCTTGGCGGCCTCGAGCCCGTCGGTCATCGCGCCGCGTGCGTCGATCACTGCGACCGCCGCTCCGCTGGCCAGGAAGCGGGTTTCCAGTCCCTCGCTCCGGCGCGCCGCCACGACTCGCCAGCCGCCGCCCGCCGCTGCCGCCGCCACCTCATCACGCTGGCGGAAGGACAGCACGAACACCGGCGTTTCGGGCGCCGCGGCATTGGTCTGAACTATAGTGAACTCATCATCCATCGCAGATCGATAGCCGCTAGCGTGGCGATCCGCCATCGCAAGGGTTGTTTGCACGCCCGTGAGTGCTTACCCAAGCTGTATGGCCAGTGCTCCCGCCTTTGCACCGCAAGCTTTGGTGGATCGCCACGGCCGCGCGATCCGCTATCTGCGCATATCGGTGACCGACCGGTGCGATCTGCGCTGCCGCTATTGCATGTCCGAAAAGATGACCTTCCTGCCGAAGGACGCGGTGCTCAGCCTCGACGAGATCGCGCTGATCGCCGAGCGCTTCATCGCGCGCGGCGTGCGCAAGATCAGGCTGACCGGGGGCGAGCCGCTGGTCCGCCGCGACATGCTCGATCTCGTCCGCCGCCTCGGACGCCATGTCGGCACCGCGCTCGACGAACTCACCCTTACTACCAACGGCACCCGCCTGGCCGAACATGCCGAAGCCCTGTTCGATGCCGGCATCCGCCGGGTCAATGTCAGTCTCGACAGCCGCGATGCCGAGACCTTCCACTACATCACCCGCCACGGCGAGGTGGCCAAGGTGCTCGAAGGTATCGCCGCCGCCCGCGCTGCCGGTCTCGCGGTCAAGATCAACATGGTCGCTCTCAAGGGCCTCAACGAGGATGAGTTCGGGCCGATGCTCGCCTGGGCAGTCGCTAACGGCATGGACCTCTCGCTGATCGAGACGATGCCGCTCGGCATGATCGACGAAGACCGCGCCGATCGCTTCCTGCCGCTCACCAAGGTGATGGATACCTTGCGCCAGGAGTTCGATCTGCGCCCCGACACGCACAACAGCGGCGGCCCTGCACGCTATTGGCGCGTAGCGGGCACCGCGACCCGGCTCGGGCTGATATCGCCCCTCACTGGCAATTTCTGCGCGACCTGCAATCGTGTCCGCCTCTCCACCGACGGCCGGCTCCACATGTGCCTGGGCCATGAGGAATCGGTCGATATCAAGGCCGCGATCCGCAGCGGCGGGCTCGCCGAGGTCGATGTACGGATCGACCAGGCGCTGCACGAAAAGCCCGAAAAACATGACTTCCACATCACCCGCGGCGCCGCGCCCGCCGTCTCCCGCCACATGAGTGTCACCGGCGGATGACGATTCCCCGCGCGCTGCTCGCATCGCCTACCGCTCCGGCGCAGATCGCGGCCGAGGAGTTGCGTCAGGCCTATGACTGGGTACCGCTCGACCAGGCCGAGCAGGTCGTCGCGCTCGGCGGTGACGGCTTCATGCTGCAGACGCTCCACGCGATGCTCGAGCGCCGCCGCATCGTTCCCGTGTTCGGCATGAACCTGGGCACGATCGGCTTCCTGATGAATGACTGGGCGCTCGAGGGTCTCGACCAGCGCCTCGCCCGCGCCAAGCCGTTCCGCGTCGCGCCGCTCAGCATGACCGCGACCACGGTGGACGGCGAGCAATGCGTGCTCCCCGCGATCAACGAAGTCTCGCTGCTGCGCGAGACCCGCCAGACCGCCAAGCTCGAAGTGACCGTCAACGACCGCGTCGTGCTGCCCGAGCTGGTGTGCGACGGAATCCTGGTCGCGACCGCGGCAGGATCGACCGCCTATAATCTCTCGGCCCAGGGCCCGATCCTGCCGCTCGGCTCGGCATTGCTCGCGCTCACCCCGATCAGCCCGTTCCGTCCGCGGCGCTGGCGCGGCGCGATCCTGCCCGAGAAAACCCGTATCGGCCTGCGCGTCCTCGAAGCCGATAAGCGCCCGGTAAGCGCCGTCGCGGATCAGCGCGAGGTGCGCGAAGTCGCCGAGGTTCATGTCGAGATCGACCATAACCGCGACCTCACTTTGCTCTTCGATCCCGAGCATGCGCTCGACGATCGCATAACGATGGAACAATTCATCGCCTGAAGGCCTTGCAAAGCCCGAAAACCCGCTGCTATAGGCGCGCCTCCGCAGCGGCCTTGAGGTCGCTACAAGACGGTTTTCCCCGGTAGCTCAGCGGTAGAGCGTTCGACTGTTAATCGAATGGTCGCCTGTTCGAATCAGGCCCGGGGAGCCAGTCTCCTTTTCAGACACATTGCCATATCAGACAACGGCCTGACTGGCTGGCCCAATGTGTCGCCTAAAATCCAATTCATCTCAGCCGCTTGGCGCAGAATGTGCCCGGAATCCCACATTCTGCGCATCATTCGCATTAAATGGGGTTGATTGTCTAAAATAGTATTATATACGCTCCATCCAGAAAATAAGATTTGTATTGGGAGGATCGAATGCGAGTTGTCACCCGTGCCCTGACCGGCGTTGCCACCCTGGCGATCGTCAGCAGCATGTCCGCGACGGCCTTTGCCCAGGACGCGCAGAACCAAACTCCTCCCGCAGCTGAAGACCAGGCGGCACCCGAGCAAGAGATCGTCGTCACCGGCATCCGCGCCAGCATCAGCTCGGCGCAGAACATCAAGCGCAACTCCGATCAGATCGTCGATTCGATCGTCGCCGAGGACATCGGCAAGCTCCCCGACGTCAACGTCGCCGAAGCGCTCCAGCGCGTGTCTGGCATCCAGGTCGCACGGGATCGCGGCGAAGGCGCCGGCATCGCGATTCGCGGCCTCACCCAGGTGCTCACCACGATGAACGGCCGCGAGGTCTTCACCGCCGGTGACGGCCGCTCCTTCAATCTTCAGGATGTTCCCGCCGAACTGGTTGCCGGTCTCGACGTCTACAAGACGCCGTCGGCCAACCTGATCGAGGGCGGCATTGGCGGCGTGGTCGACGTGCGCACCCGCAAGCCGCTCGACAAGAAGGGTCTGGTCGTGAGCGGCAGTGTGCGTGCCCGCTATTCGGACCTGCCCAACAAGGTAAAGCCGCTCGCCTCGCTGTTGCTCAGCAACACCTGGGACGTCGGCAGCGAAGGCGAACTCGGCATCCTGATTTCGGGCGCCTATCAAGAGCGCGCATTCGGCACCGATCTCGACGATGTCGGCTCGCCCGTCGCGCGCACCGATGTGATCGCCGGCCAGACGGTCATTGCACCGAACGGTTCCTATCAGCCCGCGATCGGCGGCAACCGCCGCCGCATCGGCCTGGACGGCATGATCCAGTATAAGCCGAACGCGGATCTCGAATTCTATGGCCAGGTGAGCTACCAGGACTTTAATTCGATCCAGAACCAGTTCGGTCTGAACATCCCGACTGCACCTAGCAACCTTTGCAAACCCGCCGCCCCGGCCCCCGCTCGCTGCATTCCGGTGCCCGGCAGCGCGGTGCTGGCGCCCGGAACCAATGATGTCCAGAAGATCGCCTATAGCGACGTACCGTTTAATACGTTCGGCGTCTCGCGCGACACCTATGATGAGAACTACCAATATTCTGCCGGAGTCAAATGGGATACCGGCCCTGCGCACCTTTCGCTTGATGCCAATTACTCCAAGTCCACCAATACACTTTATTATGCCGAGCTGGATCTCAACGCAGCTGCAACACGAATTGATCAGGATCTGACCACGACTGTACCGTCGATGAAGATCACGGGCGTCAATCTGAACGACATCAACAGCTACACCATCGGCTCGATGACGTACAATCAGAACAACTATAAAGGCGAACTGAAGGCGCTTCGCGGCGACGTCTCGTTTGACATCACGAGTGACTTCCTTAAGTCGATGGACTTTGGTGTCCGCGTGGCCGATCGCACGACCGATTTCTCCCCGATCCGCTTCTTTCAGACCAAGGGCGGTTCTGCCGCACCCTTCGCCAACCTGTTCATCGCCAACCCGCTGAACGACATGTTCAACGGCACGACGAACATCGATCAGAACTTTCTCGTCGCCGATTTCAACAAGCTGCGCACCGACTTCAACGGCGTCCGCACGGCGCTGGGGATCACCGTGCCCCCGGCCGTCACGCCGCTGGGCGTCTACTCGATCCACGAGAAGACCTATGCAGGCTATGCCATGGCCAAGTTCAAATATGACGGCGGCCTGCACGTGGATGGCAATTTCGGCGTCCGCGTGGTGAAGACCAGCCTTCAGGTCGTCGGCAATCGCGCCATCTTCGTCCAGCGGCCGGGCACGGGCTCGGGCCCGGCCAACCCGCCGATATACGACCAGACCGGGTTCGCTCCCGTGAATGTCGACACCGACTATGTTACCGCGCTGCCCAGCGCGAACATTCGCTTCAAGCTGACCGACCAGTTGCAGCTGCGCCTGGCGGCCTCGCAGGTCATCACCCGACCGAACTTCGGGCAGCTGGCGCCCACGCTCACGCTGGTCCCGGGTTCGCAGACCGGCTCGTCGGGCAATCCTGACCTGAACCCGCTCAAGGCCGACCAGCTCGACGCGAGCCTGGAATATTATTTCTCGCCGACTGGCTCGGTTTATGCCGCAGCCTTCTATCGCAAGGTCGAGGATTTCATCCAGTCGTCGAGCCGAGGTCAGGAAACCATCGACGGCATCGTCTATCAGATCACCCGTCCCGCAAACTCGGGCAATGGCAAGATCAAGGGCTTCGAGGTTGGCGGCCAGACCTTCTTCGACTTCCTGCCGGGTCTCCTGAGCGGCTTCGGCGTCCAGGCCAACTACACCTTCGTCGACAGCAACACGACGACCTCGTTCGCCGGTCTCTCCGCACCGCTGAGCAACCTGTCGAAGAACAGCTTCAACGTCAGCGGCATCTACGAGAAGGGCCCGGTCTCGGCGCGCATCGCCTATAACTGGCGCGACAAGTTCCTGACCGGCATCACCGCGGGCGGTTCCACGCTGGGCAACTACCCAGTGTATCGCAAGGCCTATGGCTGGCTCGACGCCTCGCTCAACGTCGACATCACCAAGCAGATCACCTTCACGCTGGAAGGCAGCAACCTCACCCGCGCCAAGACGGACACCTATTTCGATGTCCCCACCCGGCGCGGCAGCTATGACCAGGACGATATCCAGGTGATGGCCGGTGTCCGCTTCACGCTCTGATGTCACCCCCTCCCCCGCGGCTTCGGCCGCGGGTTTTTTTCGGCCATCACGGCGTGAGGCCTTGGGGGGAATCGGCGCGAGCCTGATTGCCGCGCCGGCGTTTGCCCAGACCGGCGGCGCGGATCCCTCGCCGTTCCGCACGCCGCACAAGCTCGGCCGGCTCATTCTCACCAAGTCCGAAGACGCGTCCGCATTCGACTCGCAGTTCGTCGATGCCCCGCTCGTGTTTCGCGGGCCCGATCGCTTCTATATGGCCTATTACGGCTTTGACGGTACCGGCTATCAGACCGGGCTCGCCGAATCCGACGATCTGATCACCTGGCGCAAGCGCGGTGTCATCCTGGCGCGCGATCCCTCCTCGCCGGTCACCCGCTACAATGTCGCAATGTCCTCGATCCTGCGCGAGCCGGATCTCCATTCGAAGGGACGGCCGATCAAGGTGAGCGGCCGCTATGTCGCCAGCTGGAACGCCTATCCCAAGCCGGGAATGGAGGAAGGACCCGCGGTGATCGGGCTCGCCTGGAGCGACGATCTGATCCACTGGCGCCGCGACGCCGAACCGATCCTCCGCCCCGAGGACGGCGCGCCCTGGGAACATGCCGGGCTCTACAAATCGTTCCTCACCCGCGATGGCGACACCTTTTACCTCTTCTACAACGCCAAGACGCACGACACGCCCTGGCTCGAGCAGATCGGCGTCGCCACCTCGCGCGACCTCAAGAGATGGACGCGGCATCCCGGCAATCCGCTGGTCAAGGTCGGCGAGCCCGGTTCGAATGATGCCCGTTTCGCCGCCAATCCTTATGTGCTGCGGTATCGCGGCCTATGGGCGATGTATTATTACGGCTATACCTCACGCCGCGGCGCGCGCGATCTGCTCGCGATCGGGCGCGATCCCTTCCACTTTGAAAAGGTCGCAGAACCAATGATCGACCAAGGACCGCCAGGCTCTGTCGACGAGACCAACGCGCACAAGCCGTCGGTCCTCTATCACGACGGAGCGCTCTATCATTTCTACTGCGCGGTCAGCGGCAAATATCCGAACGAGACCCGGGGCATCTCCGTGGCGCGATCCACGCCATGGTGACCTGCGCGCTCGCCTATCTCGGCGCCGCAGCCGCGCTGCTGGCCGCGCCAGCGGCGCTGGCTCAGGGCCGGACGCCCCCACTCCAGGTCTCGGCGAACGGCCATTATCTCGCGGCGAGCGGCAAGCCCTTCTTCTGGCTGGGGGACACAGCCTGGCTGCTGCTCGAACGGCTCGATCGCGCCGAAACCGAGCGCTACCTAGCCAAGCGCGCGAAGCAGGGTTTCAACGTCATCCAGGTGATGGTGCTGCATTCGCCGAAACAGACCAACCGCTACGACGCGCCGGCACTCGACAATGGCGACCCCGCGCATCCGCGCACCACGCCGGGCGCAAATCCGGCTCGCTCGGGCCAATATGACTATTGGGACCATCTCGACTGGGTTGCCGATCGCGCAGCGGCGCACGGCCTCTATCTCGCGCTCGTGCCCGCCTGGGGCTCGCTCGCGGAGGGCGGCCAGCTCAGCGAGAAGAGCGCCCCGATCTATGCGCGCTTCCTAGCCGAGCGCTATCGCCGCCACACAAACATCGTCTGGCTCAACGGCGGCGACACGCCGGGCGAGAAGAACGTCGCGACCTGGCAGGCGATGGGGCGCACGCTCAAGCAATATGACCCGCGCCACCTCGTGACCTTCCACCCGTTCGGCCGGACCGACTCATCCTGGTCATACCACGCCGCGCCGTGGCTCGATTTCAACATGTTCCAATCGGGCCACCGGAGCTATGATCAGGAAGATCCGGGGGCACGCAGCGAGGACAATTGGCGCTTCGTTGCCGAGGATTGGGCACGGACGCCGACCAAGCCCACGGTCGATGGCGAGCCATCCTACGAGAATATCCCCCACGGACTACACGATGTGCATGCGCCGCGCTGGACCGCCGACGGCGTGCGGCGTTACGCTTGGTGGGCCGTCTTCGCGGGCGCCTTCGGGCACACCTATGGCGAGAACAGCGTCATGCAGATGTATGTGCCGGGCAAGAACAATCCGGCCTATGGCGCAAAGCTGCGCTGGGACGTCGCGCTGGACGAGGCGGGTGCCAACCAGATGCGGCACCTGAAGACGCTGATGCTCTCGCGACCGTTCTTCGAGCGCGTGCCCGATCCGTCGCTGATCCTCGACAATGGCGAGCGCTACGATCGCGTCCTGGCGACGCGCGGCCGGAGCTATGCGATGGCCTATACTTATACCGGACGCCCATTCCGCATCCGGCTGGGCGTGATCTCCGGGCGTCAGGTCCGCGCATCCTGGTTTTCGCCGCGCACCGGCGAGACCCGCGCGATCGGCAGCTTCGCCAACAGCGGCGAGCGCCGATTCACACCGCCGGGCACACCTGCGCCCGGCAACGACTGGACCCTGATCCTCGACGGCGTCGCACCGCGGCGGCGCTAGGTCGCGAGCACAAGCTCCGATCTTTTTCCGTTCGTCATCCCCGCGAAAACAGGGACCCAGGGTCACAGACGATGCCCTGCTTGGCTCTGGGTCGCCGCTTTCGCGGCGATGACGGGGAGATGAAGTCCTCAGCCCCTATTTCACCGCGATCTCGTCCGCGAACACCAGCCGCACCGGACCGAGCAGCCCAGAATCCACCAGCGCCTCGTCCTTGGTGTAGAAGGTCCATGGGCTGAAGGTCACGCGGCCACCCGGCGGCTTGGGCTTGCCCGCCTTGTACCAGTCCGGCAGTTCGGTGATCTTGCGGGCCATGACGGTCTTCTTCTTGCCATCGGCAGAGAAACGCTCGCCGATCGCCCATTCGGCGTCGACGAACTTGCCCTCCTCGGGAAGCGCAGCGTCGGCGATCATACGATTGGCCCACAGATTGGTGACCGTGAGCGACACGCTGTTGGCGCCAGGACGGACGACATCGGTGATGTCGACACGGTACGGCTCCTTCCAGACAACGCCGAGATCGCGGCCGTTGACGGTCACGCCGGACAACACTTCGACGCGCCCCAGGTCGAGATAGACGCGCCGCCCGCGCTTCAGCAGCGACGCGGGAACGTCGATCGTGCGCGCGTAGGTAGCGGTGCCGGAGAAATGGCGAATGCCCTCGTCCGCATTGTGGCTCAGGCTCTCGAGCTTGGGCAGGGTCGCCTGTTCCGGCGCGCCGCGGCCAGGCTGGAACCGGACGTTCCACGGCCCCTGCACGGTGATCGGCTTGGGCACCTCGGCCTTGAACTTCGCGCCACTACTCATCGTGTAGCGCCCGCTCTCCCATGCCAGCGCCCGGAGCGTACCACCCTCGCCGCGCGTCAGTTCGGCCGGGCTCTGCGCGAGCGCCGAAGGCGGCGGTCCGGCCGCCGCCTGGACCGCGATCTCTGCCGGGGTCAGCGCTCGTGCATCAGTCCGGGTCGGTGTCGCCAGCCCTTCGAAGAAATAGGTGACCCCGCTCGGCGAAGGCGCGTCGCCGCCACCGGCAAAGATGGTGCGACCGCTCTTCAATCCGGTACGGACGAGCTTGCCGTTCAAATACAGGCTCGGCGTTCCCTTGTCATAGACCAGCGCGACGTGCGTCCAGCCGGCAACCGGCGCATGGCTCACCAGCACCGCCGGCACGCTGTCGGGCGAGACGCGCTCGATCACGAAGGCGCCGTTGCGCCCAAGTGCCAGCCCGACCACCGCACTCCCTTCGCCGTGCATGTCGCGGCCCGAACGCGCAGGCACGACATAGTTCTTGCCGGTCTCGTTGATGCGGCCTTCGACCGCCTCGTCGGGCATCACCCGCAGGTCTATGTCGGGCTTGGCCCACATCGAAAGGGTGAAGCTGTCCGAAGGCGCGGTCAGAACTTTGGCCGGTGGCGCCCCGAGATCGGCGAAGCGGACGCCGTCCTTGGCAGCCCAGTCGATGCGCGGCCCGCTCGTCGCCGAATCCAGCATCACGAAGGTCGAACCTGCCGGCGACAGGTCAAACACGAGCTGCGTTGCGCTGCGATCGCTCCGATAGACGGCGGGGCGGCTGACGCTGCCGGTCTCCGCGTCCCATAGCGAAGGTGCGGCATCGCCGACCCGGAAGGTACAGGTCACCTTCTCCGGGCGCCGCTGGCGGTTAGCGACGAAATACATGTCGCCGGTAGCCAGATGGCGATGGAGCCAGGTCACCTGCCCGTCGGAAGTGGCGGTGCGGCACTGCGCATCGGGCGCGACCTCGAGCGCGTCGAGCGCACCGCTGACCAGTCCGGACGCGAATACCCGCCCCTTGCCGACCCGGCGGTCTGCGCTGCCGTCGCCCCAAATCGCCTGGGTTGCCGCCTGGAACGCGGCATCGCCGTCGACCTTGCCCGTCAGCGTCATCGAATGCGACGGCCGCGGCCCCAGGATGGCCATCCCCTGTTCCACCAGTTCGCGAAGCTTGGCAGCGAGCGCGGGCGTCATGCTGTCGAGCGTCGAAGGCAGTACGAGCAGGCGATAGCTCGCGCCGTCGGGCAGCACGATGCGGCCGTCCTTCACGCTCGCCCGCGTCAGCAGCACCTCGGCATTGATCAGGTCGTAATTATAACCTGCCGGCACCTGCGGATCGAAATATTGGCCGATCTTCGGATTGGTGTCGGGGGACACGTTGGGCCGCACATATTCGGCCTGGTTCGGGCTTTCCTCGCCGACGAAATAGGCGATATCGGCCACATGATTGCCCTGGCGCAGCAGATATTGCGCTCGCGCCAGATACTCCATCCAGGGCTTGGCCTGGGCGAACCAGGTGTTCGAGCGGTCGAGATTGATTCCCCATGGCCCCATCACCATTCCCGGCAGCGCATTGGGATCGGCCTGGTGCGCGTAGCGGTGGAAATAGATCTGGTTGAACCCCTGCGCGAACATCTGGTCGCCCAGCGTCTTCATCGAATAGGGATAGTCGAGCCAGCGGCTCGTCTGGGGCTCGCCGGTGAACGACTCCGCTGCGATGACCTGCTTGCCGTAGACGTGCCCGGCGGAGGAGACCATCTTCACCGTGCGATTGTCGGTCCAGGGCGTGCGCGTCCAGAACTCGGTCATCGGCACCTGGGCGCGGCCCGACACCTGCAGCGCGTCGAACGCGCCCGGGCCATAGCCCTCGACATGGAGGCGCAGCCCGGCGGCATTGGCGTGCTCCTGCATCCGGCCATAATAATTGTCGGCCATCAGGTCCGCGAGCGTTCGGCGGAAATCGAACAGGAAGCGGTTGGACGCATCGAGATCGCTGACGATCCGCCCAGTAAGCGCCGGCAGATAGGGCAGCATGTCATAACCGTTGCGCTTGGCGAAATCGGCCGGAAGGTTCGGGGTCCAGTTCTGCAGCCCCGCCTCGAAACTGTCGATCTCGATCATGTCGAACGACTTGCCTGCAAGCGGGCCCGCGGCCTTCACCAGCTTGGCCACGCTGCTGTCGAACTGGTAGTCGACCGCCGACGCGCTCAGCTTGTCGACCTCCAGGCCGCGACCCGAATCCGAAGCCGCGACGTTGAGATGCCCGGTGGTGGTGTGGCCGAAGCGGAGCACCGTCCAGCGTCCGGCCGGCGGCGTCCAGCGCAGCGTGCCCGACGCGTCGACCTTGCTCGTGATATCGATCACCTTCGCCGGATCGATCGCGTAGCGGCCGAGCAGGTCCGTTGGATGCTGCTCGGTTGCGGGGAGCATCTGGAAGTCGTGCTCACCCTTCAGGTCCCAGTCGTCGATGCGCGGCGTCGCGTAGAACAGCGCCTCGGCGAGCTTCACCTTCTTCGCCGGCGTGATCCGGAACTGTCGGGCGGTCACGCTCGCGAAATTGAGCGTGCCGGGCGATTCTATCCCGCGCTCCGGCGCGACCGAAACCGTGCCGATGCGGGTCCAGGTCTTGCCGTCGTCCGAGGCTTCGATCGTCGCGGAGAAACCCGGCGCGTCCGCATCGCCATAGAGGGTGATCGCCTGCGCGGCGAAGGGTGCCTTCATCGCGACGACCAGCGGTGCGTCCGGCGCGATCTCGATGCTGGTGTGCAGATCGCGGTCGGTGAGTGTTTTCGTGGAAACGACCGTCCCGGCGCGCATCGATCCGATCGCGTCGCGATAGCTGCTCTCGTCGCCGTCCGAAGCCGGGAAAGCCAGCACCGCGGCGTCGCGATGATAATCCCGCTTGGTATAGGGTTGGGCGAGCTTGAGCGTCAGCGGCTTGCCACCCACGACACTGGTCTCGGTCCACACGATCTGCTGCATCGACTGCGCCGGCGAGATCCAGGGGCCACCGCTCGACGACCAGCCCGGTGCGTTATGCAGCCCGACATTGAGACCCAGTTCCTCGGCCTTGGACGCCATATGCGTCATCAAGCCCAACCATTGGTCGCTCAGATAATCAACCGGCCCCTTGGGCACGTCGCTGCTGCCGTCGAACATCAGCGCTCCGCCAAGCCCGATATCACGCATCGAGGTCAGATCGGCATCGATCCCTTCCTTGGTGACGTTGCCGTTCATCCAGAAATATAGCGTGCGCGGACGTGAGTCTGGGGGAGGATTACGGAAGGTCTCAGGGTCCGGCTTAGCCGACGCCGGCGCCCGATCCTGCGCGGATGCGCTTGCCGCAGCCAGCACCACCAGCGCGCAGCCGGTCGCCCATCGTCCTATCCTCATCATGCCCGCTCCTTGGTTTCTTCTAGAGATCGAATTCGCGCCGGATCGCGTCGCCATGCTCGTCGACCCCGGGCGCGCCGCCTGATGCGTCAGCCCGGATGCCGTCGATCCTGAGCGGCGCGCGCGGTGTCGTCAGGCCACCCGCCTGCTGGAGCATGTGCAGCCGCCGGAAGGCTTCGGTCGACAACAGCGCGGGCCAGTCGAGCACCGGCGCGCACCATATGTCGTGCGGACGCAGCCGCCCGATCCAGTCGTCCGTGGTCTTGGTCTCCAGTCGCTCGGCGATCCGCGCCTTGATCGCGTCGCGATCGGCAAAGGCGTCTCCCGCCAGATCCAGGTCGAGCAGCGGAGCAAGCTTGGCGAGCGGCATCATCGCGAGTGCCAGCCAGCCGTCCGCGGTGCGGTACACGCCGTAGGGCGCAGCGAGATAGGCATGGGCGTTGTCGACCGCGGCGCGCCTGGGCAGGCGTCCGCCGTCGTTGAGATGCGTCGTCAGCACCTCGAACTGGAAGTCGATCAGCGCCTCGATCAGGCTGGTCTCGACATGCGCGCCGCTGCCGTCGATGCCGCGGCGGACCAGCGCGGCCAAGATGCCTTCGACCAGCACATGGCCCGCGAGCATGTCGGCGATCGAAAGCCCGACCGGCACGGGCCCGTCATCGGCGCTACCGTTCAGCCACATCACGCCGGACAACGCCTGTGCCAGAAGATCCTGCCCCGGTAAGCCGGCCCAGGGGCCGCTCTCGCCATAGCCACTGATCGATCCGACCACGAGCCGTGGGTTTTCTTCGCGCAACTGCTCCGGCCCCACGCCCAGCCGATCGGCCACACCGGGCCTGAAATTCTGGATCACGACATCGGCATGCGCGACGAGCCGGAGCAGCGCGGCGCGGTCCTCGGGCCGCTTGTAGTCGAGCGCGATGCTCTGCTTGCCGCGGTTGATCGCGTGGAACAGCGTCGAGGCGCCACCGATATCGGTGTCGGAAAGATAGAGCGTCCGGCAGATATCCCCCTCCCCCGGGCGCTCAACCTTGATCACCCTTGCGCCCAGGTCGCCGAGCCGAAGCGCGGCCGAGGGCCCTGACAGGAACTGCGCCATGTCGATGACGAGCAATCCGGCAAGCGGGCGGGCGGAGGTCATCTACTACCCCGGAAGAGTGTGTTGAGCGCCGCGAGCGCTGAAGCCGCCGTCTCGCCGGATCGCAACGCCTGATTGAGCCGCTCCGACGCCGCGTGCTGGAACGCCATATAGCCGTCGTGCCGCGGACGCAGCCACGCACTATCGAGCGTCTTGCGGGTTGCGATGTAGAAATCCGCGACCAGCGCGTTGACGATATTGTCCTCCCATGCGTCGGCATGCGCGGGCTGACCGCCGGACAAGGAATAGAGACTACGCTGCACCGCGCCGCTCGCCACCCAGGCCGCGAATTTTGCTGCGCGCTCCGGCGCTTCACCAAAGGCAGAGACAGCGATACCCGTGCCGCCGAGCGCCGAGCCACGCGGGTCCTGCGCCGGCAGATCCGCGAAGCTGATGCGCTGCGGACGAAAGTCGTTCAGCGAATAGCTCACATAGCCATAGATCAGCGGAGAAACCGCGAGTTTCGAATCCGGCTGCGCCATGGCCTCCAGCACCGCGATCGGGTCCTGTTCATAGGCCGCGGGATCGACCGCGGCCGCGAGTTCGGCGACGCAGTCATAGGCCGAGTGCATCGCCTCCGGGAAAAGTTCGTCACCCTCCACCGGCAGCATCACGCCGGCCAGGCCGCTCAGCGTGAACAACGACATCAGCGAGTGCGGCGGACGCAGCGGGATCGTCAGCCGCCCCTGCTTTGCCAACGCGATCACCGAATTCCAATCGTGCAGCGGCGCGTCGATCCGGCCCGGCGCCCAGGCCTGCACCTGTGCCGCAGCGTCGATCGGCAGAGCCCATTGGTGCCCGGACCAGTTGTAGCTCTCGAACGAGCCCCCCACCGATCCCGCGGCGATTTCCGAAAGGGCAACGGTATCGCAGAGCTCCTCGAGCGCGGCGAGGCACCCGGCATCGGCTACCTGGCCGACATGCGGGTGGTCGATCACGATCAGGTCGTAGCGGCGGGCGAGTTCCTCGACCGGATAGCTTTCGAAATCCTGGAGCGAGCGGCGATCCCATTCGATCGTCTCGCCGCCCATTTCGGCCCAGACGCGCGACGCCGCGGCTAACGGATCATAACCGCGTGGATGGTCCCACGTCATTCCGCGCAATGTCCCTCTCCCCATTTCGAAACCGGTTGACTCACCTCCTAACGCGCAGCATAGCCAATGGAAAGAAATATCATATAAACATACTAATTGAGGGGATCGTGAGCACCATGGCCGCCGCCCAACAGGACCGCGACCTCGTCATGCCACTCGAAGGCGTGACCGTGCTCGATTTCAGCCAGTTTCTCGCCGGCCCCTCTTGCGCACTTCGCCTGGGCGATCTCGGCGCGCGCGTAATCAAGGTCGAGCGGCCAGAAGGCGGAGACGCCAGCCGCGGGCTCTATCTTGCCGATCTGCCCTTCGATCAGGACAGTGCGCTGTTCCACGCGATCAATCGCGGCAAGCTGTCGGTCGCCGCCGATCTCAAGGATCCTGCCGACCTCGCCCGGGTCAAGGCACTGGTCGCGAGCGCGGATGTGATGATCCACAATTTCCGCCCCGGCATCATGGAACGGCTCGGACTCGGCTGGGACGACATATCCGCGCTCAATCCGCGAATGATCTATGCCGGGGTGAGCGGCTATGGCCCTACCGGCCCGTGGCGTGACCGCCCGGGGCAGGATCTGCTCGTCCAGTCGCTGTCGGGTATCGCCTGGCTGTCCGGCGACGCTGATTCCGCGCCGGTACCTGCCGGGCTTTCGATCACCGACATGATGGCGGGTGCCCAGCTCGCCCAAGGCATTCTCTCCCTGCTCGTCCGGCGTGGCGTGACCGGTCGGGGCGGGCGCGTCGACGTCAGCCTGATCGAAACCGCAATCGACCTGCAGTTCGAGCATCTGGCGGTCTATCTCAATCGCGGCGGCGAGATGCCGAAGCGCAGCAAGGTCGCCAACGGCAATCTCTATCTCGCCGCGCCCTACGGCATCTACGCCACCGCTGATGGCTATCTCGCGATCGCGATGTGCCCAGTCGACAAGCTCGCGGGAGTGATCGACTGCCCGGCGATCGCCGGCTACGCGCCCGACCGCTGGTTCGCCGAGCGCGATGCGATCAAGGCTACGCTGCGCGAACATCTTGCGACCCGATCGACGCGCCACTGGCTGGAACGGCTGGAGCCCGCCGGAATCTGGGCCGCGCCGGTCAACGACTGGCCCGCCTTCATCGCCGATCCCGCCTTCGCCGCGCTCGACGCTACCCAGCGCGTCCGCGCACCCGACGGCGCGGAACTCACCCTCACCCGCTGTCCAATCCGCGTCGACGGACAGATACTGGTCAACGACCGAGCCGCTCCGCGCCTGGGCGCCGACACCACCCTATTGGACACGTCCGCATGATCATCGAGCAATATTTCGAGGACTATGAGATCGGCTCCGAGCGAACCAGCTTCGGCCGCACGATCACCGAGACCGACTTCGTCGTCCATGCCGGCCATACCGGCGACTTCTTCCCGCATCACATGGATGCCGCCTGGTGCGCGACGCAGGATTTCGGCCAGCGCATCGCCCATGGCACGTTGATCTTTTCGGTCGGCATCGGGCTCACCGCGACGACGATCAACCCGCACGCCATGTCCTATGGCTATGATCGGCTGCGCTTCATCCGCCCGGTCCATATCGGCGACACCATCACCACGATCACGCGCGTCACCGACAAGCGCGACCATGCCAAGCGCACCAGCCACGGCGTGGTGACCGAGGCAGTCGACATCCGCAACCAGCGTGGCGAGACCGTACTGGCTTGCGAGCATCTCTATCTCGTGCTGCGCCGCGAACCCCTCGCCTGATCATGCGGCTGCGCGCGATCCCCGTGATCCTCTGGACATTGGTCGTCCTAGTCGCGATCGCGTCGCTCATCATGCTGCGCCACTCGGCGAGCGCGGGGACCGCAGCGCCCATGGTCGCCGGCGGCGGCCCGCGTTACGGCCTGTCGAGTGTCGGCCTGAGCTATCCCTTCGCCGCCGCGATCGCCAAAGGCTTCAGCGATGCCGCCGCCAAGGCCGGTGCCACGGCGGTCATTCTCGACGCCAAGGGCGATGTCCAGAAACAGGCCAATGATATTGACGATCTCGTCGCGCAGAAGGTCAAAGGCATCGCGATCATGCCGCTCGACTCCGTCGTCGCCCAGGGCTGGGTGACTCGCGTCGGGCGTGCCGGCGTACCGGTTGCAGCGGTCGCAGCGCTGATCGGCGACCCCAAGAAACGCCGGATCGACGACGTCTATCCCGGTCTCGTCGCGCTGGCGTCACAGGACGAGGTTGCCGCCGGTGAAGCGGCCGGCACGCTGGCCGCACGCCTGTTGCCAAAGGACCGTCCGGCACGGATCGCGGTCATCGAAGGCGCCGCCGGCTTCCCCGAAGTCGAGCAGCGCGCGCGTGGCTTTCGCCAGGGGCTGGCCAAAGCCGGCATCCAGTACGAAATCGTCGCCTCGCAACCAGGAGACTGGACGGCCGAGGGTGGCGAGGCGGCATGCCAGAATATCCTGGCAGCGCAGCCCGATATCGACATGTTCTTCAACGAAGCCGACGACATGGTGATCGGCTGTGCCCGCGCCGTCCGCGCCGCCGGTTCGCATGCCCGGCTGATCGGCGTCGGCGGATCCAAGCTCGCAGTGGCCTCGATCAAGGCCGGCGCGGTCGACGGCACCGTCTGCTTCAAGCCCGAGGCACTGGGTGCGCTCGCCTTCGAAGCGCTGCATGAGAAGACCGCCGGGCCGCGCTTCCGCACCTATCCGATCCCCGCAGTGACCCGCGCCACCGTCGGCGAGTGTGTCGGCCAATGGTGACGCTCCGCCTCGAAGGGATCGCCAAGACCTTCCCCAACGGCACGGTCGCGCTGCGCGGTGTCGACCTGACGCTCGAGCCCGGCAAGGTCCACGGCCTGCTCGGCGCGAACGGTGCGGGCAAATCCACTCTGATCAAGATCCTGGCGGGCGCGCATGCCCCAACCGCAGGCACGGTGTTTCGCGACGATGTCTCCATACGCTGGTCGAGCCCGCGCGAGGCGAAGGCTGCCGGCGTCGCGACGATCTACCAGCACATCCCACTCGTCCCGACGTTGAGCGCTATCGAGAACATTCTGCTCGACGAGACCGGCCTGTGGCGTGATCGCGCCGTCGATCGTGCGCGCATCGCGGCGCTGGTGGCGTCGCTGGGCGATCCCTTCCCGCTCGATGTGCTCGTCGCCGATTTGCCGATCGGCGCGCGACAGATGGTCGCCATTACTCAGGCACTTGCCTCGGGTGCCGAGGTCGTCGTCATGGATGAGCCCACCGCATCGCTCGCGGGACACGAGCGGCTCCGCGTCTACGAGACAATCCGCCGGCTCGCCGCCGAAGGCAAGGCGGTGCTGTTTGTATCGCACTTCATCAACGAGATCATGGCGCTCACCGACGAAGTCACGGTGCTGCGCGACGGACGCACCGTGCTCAACGCCGTCACCGCGGACCTTAAGGAACACCAGATCGCCGCTGCTATTGCCGGCCGTTCGGTGACCGTGCTGGAGCGATCCGCCACGCCGCGCGCGCTCGGCGGACCGGTGCTCGAGGTCCGCGACCTGGCGTCGCCCGGAAAGCTCGCGCCTACCAGCTTCACATTGCGCGCAGGCGAGATCCTCGGTCTGGTCGGCACGTTAGGTTCGGGCCGCAGCGAATTGTTGCACGCGATCTTCGGGGCGGACCGGCAGGCGACCGGCGCGGTACTGCTCAACGGCGCCCCGGTCGGACGCTGGACCGACGAGGCGGTCACCGCCGGCATCGCGCTGGTCCCGGAGGACCGCGCGGCGCAAGGTTATGTGTCGGCGCTGACCCTGGCCGAGAATATTGCCCTGCCCCGTGCCCGCGGCCTGCTGCTGAACAACTCCGCCGACATCGCCGCCGCGCATGCCGCGATCGAACGGTTGGCCATCAAGGCATCCGGTCCGGACGCCCTGCCCGGCGAGCTTTCGGGCGGCAACGCCCAGAAGGTCGTGATCGCCAAATGGCTCACGCCCGACACGCGCGTGCTGCTGCTCGACGAGCCCACCGCCGGCATCGACATCGGCGCGCGCACCGATATCCTGCGCCTTATCCGTGCCCTTGCTGACGAGGGGCTGCCGGTGATCCTGGTGTCCTCCGAATTCGAGGAGCTGCTCGCGGTCTGTGACCGCCTGCTGGTGCTGCGTGATGGTGCCGTCATCGGCGAAGCCGATCCGGCGATGCGCACCGAATCCGATCTTATCCTCTTGGCCGGGGGCAGCGCCCCCTTGGGAGCCGCTGCATGATCGACTGGCGTCGTACCTTCGGGCTGCGCGAGGCGGGCGTCTATTACGCCCTGCTCCTGCTGCTCGCCGTCCTTGCCGCATTGGCGGCGGCGCATGGCCTCCCGGCATATCTGTCAGGGCAGAATCTCGGCAACATCGCCTATCAGGCCTCGCTCGTCGGGATCATGGGCGTCGCGATGACAGTGATGCTGATCACCGGCGCGTTCGATCTGTCGGTGGCGTCGGTGGCGGCGCTGGCCGCCGCGGTTCTGGTGGGCCTCGCCGGCCAGATCGGCTTCGCGCCGGCAGCATTTGCGGCGCTCTGTACCGCTGCAGCGATCGGTCTGCTCAACGGCGCGATCGTCCAGTTCGTCGGCATCAACGCCTTCATCGTCACTCTGGGCACGCTCACCGCCGTGCGCGGCCTCGTCCTGATCCTCACCGACGGACGCTCGCTGATGGTCGAGCAGCCCCAGGTGCTCGCCGAGATGCTGGCGTTCGAAAGCACGCGCATCCCGCTATTCTGGCCGCTGCTCGTGCTAGCAGCAGCGCTGGTCCTGCTGGGATTTTTGCGAAAGCTCCCGCTCACGATCGCCGGCGGCGTGGTCGTCGCCGGGCTCGGACTGCTCGCCGGCACCGGCTTCACCGTCGCGGCACCGGTGGTCTACCTCGCGCTCTTCACCGCGCTGATCTGGTTCGTGCTGCGTTTCACCGTAATCGGCCGTCGGCTCTATGCGGTCGGCGGCAATGCCGAGGCTGCGCGGCTCTCCGGCATCAACGTCCACGCCTATCGCCTCGGCGCCTTCGTCCTCTCCAGCGTCGCGGCAGGTTTCGCCGGGATATTGTTCGGCTGCAGGCTCGGCGCGATCAATCCCACCGCACTCCAGGGCGCCGAGCTGACCGTGATCGCCGCCGCGATCCTGGGCGGGACGTCGCTGTTCGGCGGCGCCGGCAGCGTCGTGAAGACCGTGGTCGGCGCGCTGCTGCTCTTCACGCTTACCAACGGCTTCAACATCCTCAATCTCGGCGCTAATTATCAGGGGCTGATCGAGGGTATCGTGGTTGTCGTCGCCGCAGCGATCTACACGATCGGCGCGGACCGCCGGCGCGGCAGGCCATCGACCGCCGACACTGCGCCCGAAACCCCGCCCGTCGCGGAGGCATCGGCATGATCCAGACATTGCGCATCGCCGTCCGCAAGTTCGGCCCGTTCGAGACCGCCATCGTCAAGCAATTCGCCGATTTCGTCGCGGTTACCGGTGCCGATGCCGCACTCGAAGCCGTGGCGATGGATCTCAATCCGCTCCACCAGGCGGTGATCGGCGACCGCGGCCTCGCTACCGGCGACTGGGACATTGCCTTCATGGCGACCGACTGGCTCGCCGAAGCACAGGCGGACGGCCTGCTCGAAGATCTCACACCGCACCTGACACGCGCCCCGATCGCCGATTTCCCCGATGCGTGGAGCCCGTCGCTGACGACGATGCAGCGCTTCGCCGGCGGCTTCTGGGGCATGCCCTATCACGACGGGCCGGAGTGTCTGGTCTATCGCCGCGACCTGCTCGACGCAGCCGGGATCGCGGTCCCGACCACATGGGACGAGTTCCACGCCGCCGCCCGCGCGCTGCATCGTCCGGAACGGGAGCAGTACGGCACTGTGCTGGCGCTATTCCCGGACGGGCACAACAGCTTCTACGATTTCTGCATCCATATCTGGTCGCGCGGCGGCGAGCCTTTCGACGCTGCGAACCGTCCCGCCTTCACCTCGCCTCAGGCGCATGCGGCGCTCGACTTCCTTCGCAGCCTCGCCGCCGACACCGGCGCGATAGCACCCGGCGCGCGCGAGTTGGACAGCGTCAAGTCGGGGCTGCTCTTCGCCGAGGGCAAAGTCGCGCTGATGGCGAACTGGTTCGGCTTCGCCGCCTATGCCGACACGGCCACCGACAGCCGCGTCAAGGGGATGGTCGACGTCGCCCCGCTACCCGCCGGGCCGGGCGGACGCAGCGTCTCGCTCAACGTCTTCTGGGTGCTTACGATCGGCGCCGGTTCGCGCAACAAGCAACTCGCCTGGGATTTCCTGCGTCACTGCGCCACCGCGCCAATGGACAAGCTCACCACCACCGAAGGCGCGATCGGCGTGCGCAAGTCGACCTGGGCCGATGCCGAGGTCAACACGCTTGTCCCCTATTATCACCGGCTGGACTGGCTCCATGACCATGCCCGCGAGATGCCGCTGACGCCCAAGCTCGCCGACATCTCCCACATCGTCGACGCGATGCTCACCGCCGCCGTGACGACCGACATCCCGACCGCCGATCTTCTCGCCGCTGCGCAAGCCAGAGCGGAGGCGGCCCTGTGATCGCGCTTCGTCAAAACTGGTCTAGGCCATCCGATCCGCGCCCGATCGTGATCATCGGCACCGGCGGCATCGTGAAGGACGCCCACCTGCCCGCCTATCGCAAGGCCGGCTTCACCGTCACCGGCGTCTACGACACACATCGCGCGCGCGCCGTCGAGCTTGCCCGCGAATGGGGCATCGCCACCGTCTTCGAGACGCTGGACGAAGCTGCCGGTGCCGATGCGGTGTTCGACGTCGCCGCGCCTCCGGTCGCGCACGCCGCGATCCTCTCAACGCTGCCCGAGGGCGCAACCGTCCTGCTCCAGAAGCCGATGGGCCTCGATCTCCCCGCAGCGACCGAGATCCGCCAGGTCTGCCGCGACCGCAATCTCACCGCCTCAGTCAACTTCCAGCTGCGCTATTCGGCGATGATGCTCGCCGTGGCGGACGCGATCGCCCAGGGTCTGCTCGGCGAACTCGTCGAGATCGAAGTCCATCTCAACCTCGTCACGCCCTGGCATCTGTTCCCGCATCTCATTCCCAATCCGCGCGTCGAGATGGTCTCGCATTCGATCCATTATCTCGACACGATCCGGGCGCTGGCCGGTGACCCCAAGGGCGTGTTCGCGCGCAGCTATGGACATCCGTCGAGCCGCCTGGCCGATACGCGCACCACCGCGATCCTCGATTATGACGCGCCGCTCCGCGCGACTTTGTCGATCAACCACCATCATGATTTCGGCCGCCAGTTCCAGGACGCATCGTTCCGCGTCGAAGGCAGCGAGGGCGCCGCCATGGTCAAGCTCGGGCTGCTGCTCGACTATCCCATCGGCGAGCCGGACGAGCTTTGGCTCGCGCGCAAGGGCGGTCCCTGGGAAAAGGTTCCGCTTCAGGGCGCCTGGTTCCCCGATGCCTTTATAGGCCCGATGGCCAACCTCCAGCGCTTCGCCGCCGGTGAGGATCAATCGCTCGCGACCGGGGTCGAGGATGCGTGGCGCACAATGGCGCTGGTCGAGGCCTGCTATCGTGCCGCTGCGGCCCCAGCCACTCCAATTCCCACAGAATGAAGGACCCGAAGTGATCGATCTTTCCGGCAAGACCGCTCTTGTCACCGCCGCCGCGCAGGGCATCGGTCGTGCCTCGGTCGTCGCGCTCGCCGAAGCCGGCGCGCGCGTGATCGCGACCGATGTCAACGAAGCCGCGCTCGAGGGCCTGGCCGGTGAACGCGTCTCCACGACGCGGCTCGACGTGCTCGATGCCAACGCCATCGCCCGGCTGATCGACGAAGTTGGCCAGGTGGACATCCTCTTCAATTGCGCAGGCGTGGTCCATGGCGGCGCGCTGCTCGAATCCACCGATGCCGATCTCGACTTCGCCTATGAGCTGAACGTCAAGGCAATGACGCGGATGTGCCGCGCGGTGCTGCCGGGCATGATCGCCAAGGGTGACGGCGCGATCGTCAACATGGCTTCGGTCGCCTCCAGCGTGAAGGGCGTGCCCAATCGCTTCGTCTACGGCGTGACCAAGGCGGCGGTGATCGGCCTGACCAAGGCGCTCGCCGCCGATTATGTCGGCCAGGGCGTCCGCTGCAACGCGATCTGCCCTGGGACGGTCGAGACACCGTCGCTGCGCGACCGCCTGTCCGCGCAGGGCGACTATGAGACCACCCGTGCGGCATTCGTCGCGCGCCAGCCGATCGGGCGGATCGGCAAGCCCGAAGAGATTGCTGACCTGGTCGTCTATCTCGCCGGCGCGACCTATACGACCGGCCAGATCCACAACATCGACGGAGGCTGGTCGATATGAAGCCATTCCTCACCCTTGCCGCATCGGCCCTGGCGCTCGCGACCCCGATGGCCGCACATGCGCAGACCGACGCGCCCGCCGGCCAGCAGCAGTTCGACAAATTGTGGCTCGGCTCTGCCTGGTATCCCGAGCAATGGCCCGAAGAGCGCTGGGCGGAGGATCTGCGCCTGATGAAGGCGCAGGGCGCCAATGTCGCGCGTATCGGCGAATTCGCCTGGAGCCGGATGGAGCCGAGCGAAGGCAAGTACGACATGGACTGGCTGGTCCGCGCCGTCCGCCTTGCCGCCAAGTACGACATCAAGATCGTCATCGGTACGCCGACCGACACCCCGCCCGCCTGGATGACCCAGAAATATCCCGAGGTGCTGCGCATCGACGGCGACGGCAAAAGGTTGGGCCATGGCGGGCGCCGCCAATTCTCGATCTCGTCGCAGCGGTACCGCGAATTCAGCCGCGACATCGTCTCGCGCATGGCCGCGGCGCTGGGCAACGAGCCCAATGTCGTCGGCTGGCAGATCGGCAACGAATATACCGACGAAAGCTATGACCCCGATGCCCGCGCCGCCTGGGTCGCCTGGCTGAAGCAGCGCTACGGCACGCTCGACAAACTCAACGAGGCGTGGACGACGGCCTATTGGTCGCAGACCTATTCTGCCTGGGACCAGGTGCCGTTCAACACCGACAAGGGCAATCCCGGCTGGATGCTCGAGCTCAAGCGCTTCATCACCAGCCAGTGGGTCGATTTCCAGAAAAACCAGCTCGATGCGATCCGCGCCAAGGCGAGCCCGAAGCAGTTCATCACCACCAATCTCGGCGGGCTAGGCTGGGCCAACAAGTTCGATCGCTACGAAATCAACCGCGATCTCGATTTCGCATCGTGGGACAATTATGTCGGCACCGGGCATCTCCAGCCCTATCGCAACGGCGCCACGCATGACCTGGTCCGCGGCTGGAAGCGCCGCAACTTCTGGGTGATGGAGATCCAGCCCGGTTTCGTGAACTGGGCGCCGGTCAGCAACATGCTCTACCCCGGCGAGACCCGCGCGATGGCGTGGCAGGCGATCGGCCACGGCGCAGACGGCGTGCTCTACTGGCAGTGGCGCAACGCGCTGAACGGCCAGGAGACCATGCACGGCTCGATCGTCGGCCCCGACGGAAAACCGCTGCCGGTCTATGGCGAGGTGAGCCAGATCGGCCGCGAGCTGGCCAAGGCATCGCCGATCATTGCCGGCACACACCCGGTATCCCCGGTCGCAATCCTCCAGGACTATCCGAGCCGCTGGGCGATCGACTTCCAGCTCCACCACAAGGATTACGACCAGATCGCGGTGCTGCTCGACTATTACGAGCCGCTCAAGAACGCGCTCGGCGCGGTCGACATCGTCGAGGCCGCCGGTCCGCTTACCGGCTACAAGCTCGTCGTCGCCCCGAGCCTCAACGTCATCACCGACGAGATGGCGACGAAGCTCGCGGCCTATGTGCGCGGCGGCGGGCACCTGATCCTCGGCCCGCGCTCGGGCATGAAGGACGCCTTCAACCGGCTCGACCCCAAGCGCCAGCCCGGCCCGCTCGCCGAATTGCTCGGCGGCCAGGTCGAGCAATTCTATGCGCTCGACGAGACGGTCGCGGTCGAAGGCGGCGAGGCGACGATCTGGGCCGAGGATCTGTCGACCAAGGCGCCCGACACCCAGGTGCTGCTGCGCTACGGCAAGGCCAATGGCTGGCTCGACGGCCACCCCGCCGCAATCACGCGCCAGATCGGCAGGGGCCGCATCACCTATGTCGGGGCGCTTGTCGACGATGCGGTGATGAAGAGCCTGATCGACGAGGCACTCGCAGGTGCCCATGTCTCGCGCGATTTCCCCGTGCCGGACGATGTCGAGCTGATGACCCGCGAGGGCAAGGGCCGCTCGATCGTGATCCTGATCAACCATGGCCGTGAACGCCGCAGCATCACCTTGCCCGCGACGATGACCGATGTCCTGGCCGGCGGCAGCAAGACCGAAGTGACGCTGGAAGCCGAAGGCGTCGCGGTGCTCCAGCGGTCCGCGAAATAAGTACTCGCCCTCCCGGCTCGCGCCGGGAGGGCTGCGCATCCTTACTCGATCACCGGCCGCTCGTCCGGAAGCGCGTCGGTCACCCGGCTGCCCCACAGCGCGTAGAACAGCACATAGACTTCGCACGCCGCCGTCAGCAGGAACGAGGTCTGCAGATCGTATGCGTCCGCGATCTGGCCCTGGACGAAGACCAGCGCGCCGCCCGCGATCGCCATGATCAGCAACCCCGATCCTTCCTCGGTCAGCGGGCCCAGGCCCTTGATGCCGAGCGTGAAGATCGTCGGGAACATGATCGAGTGGAACAGGCCGACCGAGATCAGTGCCCACATCGCCACCGGTCCGGTCCCGAACGTGGCGATCAGCATCACCACCAGCGCGCCCAGGCTTGCACCGGCCAGCACCAGGCCGGCGTCGATCGAACGCATCAGGAAGCTGCCGATGAAGCGACCGACCATCATCCCGCCCCAGAGCAGGAATAGATAGTGCGATGCCTGTTCGTGCGTCAGGTTGCCGATGTCCGGTTGGCTGACGAAGTTGATGAACAGATTGCCCACGCCGATCTCGGCGATCAGGTAAATGAAGATCGCGGGCACGCCGAACACAAGGTTGCGGTGGCGCCACAGCGACAGGCCCTTGCGCTCCGCGGCGGCAAGGCGGCGCGTGGCGCTTCCCATGTCGGGCAGACGATAGCGCGCGATCACGAACGCCAGCACGATCAGCACCACCGCAACGATCAAATAGGGCAGCTGCACCGCTTGCGCATCGGCCAGTCGTTCGGCTGCCGTAAGCTTGGTGGGATCGGTGGTCGTGCCCGAGGTCGAGCGGCCGAGGATCAGATAGCCCCCGAACAGCGGTGCGAGCGTGGTGCCCATCGAGTTGAACGCCTGGACCAGGTTTAACCGCGATGAAGAGGTCTGCGGCGGGCCGACTACGGCGACATAGGGGTTGGCAGCGACCTGGAGCAGGGTGATGCCGCTCGCGATCACGAACAGCGCGAACAACGTGACGCCGAAAGAAGGAATGCGCGCCGCGGGGATCATGCCCAGCGCGCCAACCGCCATGATCGCCAGCCCGATCACCATCGATTTCTTGTAGCCGATCCGCTCGATCAGCTTCGCCGACGGGATCGAAGCGAAGAAATAGGCGATGAACCACACGCTCTCGATCAGCGTGGTCTGGGTATAGTTGAGCTCGAACACGCTGCGCAGATGCGGCAGCAACGTGCCGTTGATGACGGTGATGAAGCCCCACATGAAGAAGAGTGTCGCGAGCAGCGTCAGCGCGCCGCGATAGGTTTCCGTTGTTGACGGCGACGTCGTCGCGCCGATGGGTACCGGTCCAGCCATT
This sequence comes from uncultured Sphingomonas sp., assembly GCA_966211615.1. Lineage (GTDB taxonomy): Bacteria > Pseudomonadota > Alphaproteobacteria > Sphingomonadales > Sphingomonadaceae > Sphingomonas. The sequence continues at coordinate 54,750 of CBIHNZ010000003.1, read as the reverse complement.
CGATCCTCTCCCTGCGGGATTCTTGTTTTCTAGAGCGCGTGCACGCGATGCTGTGTCTCGCCCGCCACCGCCAGCGGATTCTCCAGCGGCAGGCCAAATTCAGGCACCTCGATGCGGAAGACATCGCCCGGAGCAGCACGCATGCCCGCCGCGAAGGACAGGGTCGCTGTGCCGAAGAAGTGGATGTGCACATCCCCCGGTCGGCGGAACTGGTCGTACTTGAAATGATGGTGTTCGAGATTGGCGATACTGTGCGACATGTTCGCCTCCCCGGAGAGGAAGGGCGCCGACCAGATCGTCTCGCCGTCACGCACCAGGCTGCTGGTGCCTCGAATATCCTGCGGCAGTTCGCCAATCAGCAGTTCGGGGCCGATCGCTGCCTGGCGCAGCTTGGAATGCGCGAGATAAAGATAGTTCTGCTGCTCGGTCACATGGTCCGAGAATTCGTTGCCGAGCGCGAAACCGATGCGGTGCACCTGCCCGTCGCGGCCGATGACATAGACACCGGCGATCTCGGGCTCCTCGCCACCGTCGAGCGCGAAGGACGGCGACGTCAGCGGCTTGCCGGGCCCGATCAGCCCGGTTCCGTCACCCTTGTAGAACCATTCGGGCTGAACGCCCGGAGCATCGCCTTCCGGCTTGCCGCCCTCCAGGCCCATGCGGAACATGCGGATCGAATCCGTCTCGGTCCCGCTCGCCGCCGCCTGGTGCATCTTGTCGCGGGCATCGGCCGAACCGAGATGGGTGAGCCCGGTTCCCGCCAGCACGAGATGCGCGGGATCGTCGTGATCGATCGGCGAAAGCACCTCTCCGGCGGCAAGCGCCGCAGCGAGGTCGATCGGGTCACCCAGAGTTCGCGTCGCGACCTCGTCGGCCAGCGAGCGCCCGGCGTCGATTGCCGCCAGGGCAAGCTCGCGGACCGAGCCGGCGCCGGAAATCGGCCGAGCCCTGCCGCCCTCAGACGCGGCAACGATCCGCTTACCGTCGATCCGAAGCTGTACTAGACGCACGCGAACGCTCTCCTCGATATTATATTACGATTCTAGCCGTGAACCGGGGACGGATGCAAAGCCTTTGTCGCGGCGCAGTTCGCCGCACGGCTGGGTCGATTGACCCTGATTCATTATTCATATTATATGCCGCATACCAACCGGCTAAGGCCTGCGGCAGCCCGCCCAGAAGAGGCGGCGCCCGCGATCTGGGAGAGTTTGAGTGCTCGGGATTTCGTTCGTATTCTCCACGTCTTCGGAGCGGCAACGCCGCCGCCAGGGCACCCGCCTGCTGCCACTGTCCCTGGTCGAAGCGATCCTGAGAAACGCCGCCTGAACGTGGCGCGCGAATCCGACATTCCCGCTATTCCCCTCCGCCTCGACCGACCTGAGGAGATTCAATTCCATGCCCGGTAACCCACTCCTCGGCGTCTTTTTCCATTGGCTTGGTGGCTTCGCCTCGGCGAGCTTCTACGTGCCGTATCGCGGCATTCGGAGATGGAGCTGGGAGATCTTCTGGATCACCGGCGGCATCTTCTCCTGGCTGCTCGCACCCTGGTTCTTCGCCTCCATCCAGACCAACGACCTGATGGGCGTGATGGCAAAGGTGCCTGGGCGCACCGTCGGCCTGTGCGTCCTGTTCGGCATGCTCTGGGGTTTTGGCGGCCTGACCTACGGCCTGACGATGCGCTATCTCGGCCTGTCGCTGGGCATGGCGGTGGTGCTCGGCCTGTGCACCGTATTCGGCACTGTCATCCCGCCACTCTTCCAGGGCGATTTCTCCTCCAAGCTGCTCGACACACCGAGCGGCCTCTACATCCTGCTCGGCCTCGGCATCACGCTGGCGGGCATCATCGTCGTCGCCCTGGCCGGCGCCCGCAAGGACGCCGCGCTCTCGCCCGAGCAGAAGGCCGCGGCGATCGCCGAGTTCGATTTCCGCAAAGGCATCGCGGTCGCGGTCTTCTCCGGCGTAATGTCGTCCTGCTTCGCCTTCGGCCTCGCTGCCGGCGAGCCGGTCAAGGCGCTGTCCGCCGCAGCGGGCACGGGTCCACTCTGGACCGGTCTGCCGACCCTCTGCCTCGTCATGTTCGGCGGACTGGTCACCAACGCGATCTGGTGCGGCTGGCTGATCGTCAAGAACCGCAGCGCTGGCGAGTTCGTCGGCCGCGTTGGCCCCGCGGCCGATGCCGACGGCACGCCACCACCCTTGCTGCGCAACTATCTCCTCGCCGCACTGGGGGGCACGCTCTGGTACTTCCAGTTCTTCTTCTACACGATGGGCGAGAGCCAGATGGGACGCTTCGGCTTCTCGTCCTGGACCCTCCACATGGCATCGATCATCATCTTCGGCACGCTCTGGGGCTTCGGCTTCAAGGAGTGGAAGGACGCCGCCCCGCGGGTCCGCGCGATGGTATGGTTCGGCATCTTCCTGCTCGTTTTCGCCACCATCGTCATCGGCTACGGCAACATGTTGGGGACCAAGGCATGACCACCCGCCGCCAATTCCTGGCCACCACCGGCACCGCCGCAGCTCTGGCCGCCGTTCCCGCACGCGCAGCTGCGCCTTCCGTGCTGGCCGTTGTCGACCTGCGTGCCGAACATGTCACCGATCTGCTCGGCACCGACGCCGTCAAACCCCGCCTGTCCTGGCGTGTCGAGGGCCCAAGCCGCGGCGTCTCGCAGGCCAGCTACCGCATCCGCGCCGGCTCCAGCGCCGGCAAGGCCGATCTGTGGGACAGCGGCGCCATCGCCTCGAACGCCAGCTTCGACATCGTCTGGGGCGGCGCCCCGCTGAAGTCGATGCAGCGCGTGTCGTGGACCGTCGAGGTGACCGACGGTCGCGGCGGCAAGGCACGGTCCGCACCGGCATGGTTCGAGACCGGCCTCTATGCCTCCGAAGACTGGCGCGCCGACTGGATCGAGGCCGAGGACGCTCTTGCCGCCGCCGATCGCGCGGCGGGCGTGCAATGGGTCTGGACCGAAAAGGCGCTCGATTCCCGCCCCCACGCCTTCCGCGTCGATTTCGATGTGCCGGCGGATCTGGAACGTGCCGAGATCCTGATCTCGGGCAAGGACCATATGCGCGGAGTCTGGATCAACGGCGAGGCCAAGAATCCCGATGCGCTGCCCCTGCATTTGGGCTGGGACACGATGCTGCCCTTCTGGGGCATGCTGCTCCCCTTCGAGAGCAATATCCGCCCTGGCCGCAACAGCGTCTGCGCGCTGGTCGAGGCCGAGACGACGGGCTTCTTCCCGGTCGACGGCGGCGCGTTCGCGGCGCTGATCCGGCTCCACCGCAAGGGCGGCCGGATCGACCGCATCGTCAGCAATGCCTGGCGGGTGCGGCCCGACGCGCCAAAGGGCTGGACCGAGCGCGGTTTCGACGCGAGCGGCTGGGAAAGCCCGCAGAAGAGCGGTTCGCATGCGGACAGCGATCCGCGTCCGGCCGAGCCTGCGATGCTGCTGCGCACGAACTTCCGTCCCAAGAAGCAGGTCGTCGCCGCGCGCCTCTATGCGACCGCGCTCGGCGCCTATGACGCATCGATCAACGGCAAGCGCGTCTCCGATGCGATCCTCGCACCAGAGATCACCGTCGCCCGCAACCACCTCCTCTACCAGACTTATGACGTCACCAAGCTGATCGCTTCGGGCGACAATGCGCTGGGCTTCGTCGTCGGCGACGGCTGGTATGCGAGCCCGTTCGGCTGGCGGATCGAGCGTTACGGCTTCGGCCCGGCGCCGCGCCGGCTCCGCGCACAGCTCCGGCTCGACTATGCCGATGGCAGCCATGACTGGGTGGCCACCGGTCCCGACTGGCGCATCGGCACCTCGGCGATCGTCAAGTCCGAGATCTATGACGGCGAGACGTTCGACGCGCGTCTCCGCACGCCGGGATGGGACAAGCCCGGCTTCGATGCATCCGCCTGGCCCCAGGTCAAGCGCGGCGCGGCGCCAGCCGCCAAGCTGGTTGCCCAAATCTCGCCGCCGCTCCGCCCAATGGACACGCGCCGCGCGGTAAAGGTCAGCGAGCCGCAGCCCGGCCGCTTCGTCTTCGACTTCGGCCAGAATTTCTCGGGCTGGGTGCGGATCAAGGCCAAGGGGGCGGCCGGCCAGGCGATCACCGCCCGCTTCGCCGAACTGCTCAATCCGGACGGCACCGCCGACCAGAAGAATCTCCGCCTCGCCCGCGCGACCGACCAATTCATCCTGGCCGGCGATCCGGGCGGCGAGACGTTCGAGCCGAGCTTCACCTATCACGGCTTCCGCTATGTCGAGGTCGAGGGCTATCCCGGCAAGCCGACGGCCGCCGATATCGAGGGCATCATCGTCTACAGCGCCTGCCGCAAGACCGGCGAGATGCGCTTCGCCGCGCCGCTGCTCCAGAAGATCTGGCAGAATGCCGAATGGAGCCAGCGCTCGAACTTCTTCGCGGTGCCCACCGACTGCCCCCAGCGCGACGAGCGCATGGGCTGGATGGGCGACATCCAGGTGTTCCTCGACGCCGCCGCCTTCAACATGGAGGTCGATCCGTTCATCCGCCGCTTCCTGGGGGAGGTGCGCGCCGCGCAGCGCAAGGACGGCGCCTATCCGATCGTCGTGCCGCAGCCCAATTCCTTCCCCGACGTGGTGACCGCCGGCTGGAGCGAGGCAGGGATCATCCTCCCCTACCGGCTGTGGCAGCGCTACGGCGACACCGCGGTGATCGACGAGAACTGGGCGGCGATGGAAGGCTGGATGGCCTATGTCGCCCGCGACAATCCCGACTTCATCTGGCGCAAGGATCGCGGGCTCGATCTCGGCGACTGGCTCTCGGTCGACGCGATCAAGCCCGATGACGAGACCACGCCGCGCATCCTGTGCGCCACCGCCTATTGGGCATGGTGCGCGCAGCTGCTCGCCGAGATGGCGACCGCTACCGGCCGCACTGCCGATGCCGCCCGCTACGCCGATCTGCGCGGCAAGATCGTCCAGGCGGCACAATCGCTGCTCAAGCCCGACGGCACCGCCGGCAACGGCAGCCAGACCAGCCAGGTGCTGGCGCTGCACTGCGGCCTCACGCCTGCCCCGCAGCGCGCTGCCGCCGCGAAGATCCTCGCCGCCGATATCCGCCGGCGCGGCATGAAGCTGTCGACCGGCTTTCTCGGCACGCCCTATCTGCTCGACGTGCTCGCCGAAGCCGGCGAGTTCGAAGTGGTCAGCGGCCTGCTGCTCCAGACCGGCTATCCGAGCTGGGGCTATATGCCGGTCAAGGGCGCGACCACGGTGTGGGAGCGCTGGAACGGCGATGTCGGCGACCTCGCGATGAACAGCTACAACCATTATGCCCTGGGCGCGGTGGTCGGCTTCTTCTACCGCCGCCTCGCCGGCATCGCGCCCGCCGCACCCGGCTTCCGTCGCATCGCAGTCCGTCCGCTGTGGCTGCCCGCGGTCGGCAAGGTCTCGGCCAAATATGACTCGTGCATCGGCACGATCGCGAGCGAGGTGAACGGCGACGCGAACGGGCTCACCAGCCTCTCGCTCACCGTGCCGGCCAACGCCGTCGCCGAAGTCGAACTCCCTGCCCGCGCCTGGCGCGAGGGCAGCCGTGCGATCGATGGCCACCCGGACATCAAGAACCTCCGCCGCGACGGCGACCTCGTCCGCTTCGAGGTCGGCTCGGGCGACTATCGCTTCACGCTGTAATCCAAAGAGGAATTTCCCGTGCCTACGCTTGGTCTCATCCATAATTCGCCGGTGCTGGCACCCGTGTTCAACGAAATTGCCGCCCGGATCATGCCCGATGTGCGGATCCTGCACTTCGTCGACGAGAGCACGATCAAGAACACGATCGCCGCGGGCAAGCTCGAAAAGGCGACGATGCGCCAGGTGATCCGGCTCGTGGGCTCCACCTTCGACGCCGGATGCGACGTCGCGCTGGTTACCTGCTCGTCGATCGGGCGGGCGGTCGAGATGGCGGCAGATCTGTACGACCAGCCCGTGCTCCGCGTCGACCGGCCGATGGCCGAGAAGGCCGTGGCGACCGGCCGCAGGATCGGCGTGCTCGCCACGCTTTCGACGACGCTCAAGCCGACCGCCGACCTGATCCGCCGCGTCGCCGAGGAACAGCGCAAGGATATCGAGATCCTCGAGCATGTCTGCCCGGGCGCGTTCGACGCGGTGATCGCCGGTGACGGCGCGACGCATGACCGCATCGTCGCCGAGGGACTGACCGAAGCGATGAAGGGGATGGACGTCATCGTCCTCGCCCAGGCTTCGATGGCCCGGGTCGTCGCCTCGTTGCCCGAAGGTGCCGTCGCCGCGCCGGTCCTCGCCAGCCCCGAGCTGAGCATGGAACGCGCCCGCGACGTGCTGGCGAGCCTGGCGAAGTGAAGAAACGTCGCGTCGTCCTCGGCTTCCTGGCCGTCCTGTCGATCATCACCTTCATCGACAGGCTGGCGATCGCGGTCACCGGGCCGACGATCCAGAAGGACCTCGCGATCAGCCCCGAGCAATGGGGCTGGATCCTCAGCGCCTATGTCATCGCCTATGCCGTGTTCGAAGTGCCTTCGGGCGCGATGGGCGACAAGCATGGCTATCGCAAGGAACTCACCCGCATCACGCTCTGGTGGTCGTTCTTCACGGCGATCACCGCGGTGTGCCGCAACTTCTGGCAGCTGGCTGCGGCGCGCTTCCTGTTCGGCCTCGGCGCGGCCGGTGCCTATCCCAACATGTCGGGCGTGCTCTATCGCTGGCTGCCGGCACGCGAGCGTGCGCGCGGCCAGGGCGTGATCTGGGCTGCGAGCCGGTTCGGCGGCGCGCTTGCCCCGCTGCTGCTGGTGCCCGCGAACCATTATCTCGGCTGGCAGGCGGTGTTCGTCATCCTCGGCGCGCTCGGTTTCGTCTGGGCGCTCGTCTGGCGGAGCTGGTTTCGCGACCGGCCGGCCGACCAGCCCGGCATCACCGCCGAGGAAGTCGCCGAGATCGGCACCGACGACAGCGGCGGCCATTCGGGCACGCCCTGGCGGCGGCTGCTCAGCCTGCCCCAGCTCTGGCTGATCGCGCTCGCCTATTGCTTCTACGCATTCGGCAGCTGGTTCTTCTTCGGCTGGTTCCCGACCTGGATGGTCAAGGGCGCCGGCTTCACCGTCGGCGAGATGGGGCTCTACGGATCGATCCCCTTCCTGCTCGGCATCGTCGGCAATCTGGCGGGCGGCGTGCTGTGCGACCGGCTCGCCGAGCGGATCGGCATCCGCCGCGCCTATAGCCTGATCGCCAGCGTCTGCCTGACGATCACCGCCGCCTTGCTCGTGGCGATGAGCCTGGCGACCGGCAAGATCGCGATCATCGTCCTGGCGGGCGCCGCGTTCATGATCATGGACCTGATGCTCCCCGCCGCCTGGGCGATGTGCATGGCGATCGGCGGACGGTATGGCGGCACCGCCAGCGGGGTGATGAACACGGCCGGCAATCTGGGTGGTTTCGTCTGCTCGGTCGCGTTCGGCTATGTCGTCGCAGCGACGGGCAACTATAATCTGCCGCTGCAGGGTGTGGCGCTGATGGTGCTGATCGCCGCAGGCCTCTTCGTGCTGATCGATTGCACCAAGGGCTTCGACCACAAGGCACCGCCCAAGCTGGCGCCGGCGGGAGCCTGATCGCCTTCGCAAGCCCGGCGACTTGACGAAGTTTACGCGAGGCTGGGGGTAATTTCCCGCTCCTCCAGAGGCGACGGCATTTCGCGCGCCGGCAAGGCGACGCCGGCGCCACATCGACGCGCCACCTGCGCGCCGGCAACGCGACACCCAGGCGCCACGCGCGCGCCAGCAACGCGACACCCAGGCGACAGAGGTACACAGCGACGCGACAGGCGCGCGGCAGCGACGCGACGCACGGGCGCCTGACAGAGGCTGCTTCGCAGGCGATGGTTCAAGGGGCGACGCTGTCGGGGGCATGGCCCCAGCCGAGCAGACGAAATCCTACATTGCAAGGCGAAGGGAGGCGAACATCGACCGCTTTCGCCCCAGTTGCGGACGTCATGGACATAGCGGGTCAGTCGTTGGGAACGCAGTTCAACCGGACGAACCGGTGCCCACACCCAAAAACTGCTTGACCGTAACAAGACGACCGGTCATATATAAATTCATGCCTAGACCAGCCAATCCCGAAACGCGATCGCGCCTCCTCGAAAAAGGGGGAGACCTTGTGAGCACCCGCGGCTTCAACGCCACCGGCGTCCAAGAGATCACCGCGGCAGCCGGCGTGCCCAAAGGCTCGTTCTATAATTACTTCGACAGCAAGGAAGCCTTCGCCGTCGCGGTACTGACCGAATATTGGGATGCGGTTGTCGCTGAGTTTGGGTCCATTTTGAATGAGCGCGGGACGCCGCCCTTGTCGCGCATCGCGCGCTATTTCGCCGGGCTTGCCGAGTTTCACGAGCGCCGCCGTTATGCAGCCGGCTGCCTGATCGGGAACATGGCGCTCGAGGTCACGCCCTCGAGCGAGGACGTACGGATCAAGCTCGCAGCGATCTACCGCGAGTGGTCGGCCACGCTTGCTTCATGCCTGCTGGAAGCTCAGGAGAGAGGCGAATTTCCGGCCGGAAAAGATCCAGCGCAGCTTGCCGTCGCGCTGATCGACACGTTCGAAGGGGCGGTCATGCGGGCCAAGGTCGAACGTAGCCGGGCGCCCTTCGACAGCTTCGAGCGCTTTGTTTTGCCCTCTCTGCTGACCTGAACATTTTGGCCAATTAATAGACGACTGGTCATGTTATTTGTCAGATCACCGCTGGAACGCCGCGCCAGCGAGCGATGACTCACATCCGCGGCACATTGGGAAGGAACTGAACAATGGCTACGATCACCACTCAAGACGGCGTCAACATCTTCTACAAGGACTGGGGATCCGGTCAGCCGATCGTTTTCAGCCACGGCTGGCCGCTGTCGGCGGACGACTGGGATGCCCAGATGATGTTCTTCCTTCAGCACGGGTATCGGGTGATCGCCCACGACCGGCGCGGCCACGGCCGGTCCGATCAGCCCAGCACCGGCAACGACATGGACCACTGGGTCGCCGACCTCGCGGCCCTGACCGAACATCTCGACCTGCGCGACGCGATCCATATCGGGCACTCGACGGGTGGCGGCGAGGTGGCTCGCTATGTCGCTCGCCATCAGGAGCGCGTCGCCAAGGCGGTGTTGGTCGCCTCCTTGACGCCGAACATGTACCGGAGCGCGGACAACCCGTCCGGTCAGCCGCCGGAGTGGTTCGAAACTATTCGCGCGGGCATGCTGACCAACCGTGCCGAGTTCTACCGTTTCGTCCCGGAGAATCCGTTCTACGGCTACAACCTCGATGGGGCCAAGCCTTCGGAGGCGATCATCGCAAACTGGTGGCGCCAGGGTATGACCGGCGGCGCCCTCGCTCACTACGCGACTGTCGCGTCCTGGCTCGAAGACTATACCGACGACCTCAAGAAGATCACCGTGCCGGTGCTGGTGATGCACGGCGAGGCTGACCAAGTCGTCCCGTTCGCCAGTGCCGTGCCGCGTGCGGTCGACCTGCTCAAGAACGGGTCGCTGAAAACCTATCCTGGCTACCCGCATGGCATGCTGACCACGCATGCGGATGTCCTGAACGCCGACCTGCTCTCGTTCATCAGGTCTTGACGACATCTCTCCCCGGTCATCGCCTATGGTGAGACCGAGGGGCGTAAATTGAGGAGGGTTGGGGCTTCGTGGTCGTGACGAAGGAACGAAAATGAAGCTCAAACCCTCCTCGAAAATTCGTAGGCCAAGGCCTCTGTCGGCGAGGAGGCCCCGGAAGCGTTGCTCGGCCTTGCCCTAGGTCTCCTCCAACATCGGCTCGCGCCTCGCTCTCTGGCAGCCAACCACCATTCTCGGACGTCCGGGGCATCGAACGCGGAAATCAAAACCTGATGGCTCGCAAACGCCCAATTGCGGTCGATCTTTGCCCCCTTTCCGTCACCCCGGACTTGTTCCGGGGCCTGCCGCCCGGCAAGCAATGCCGCCAATCATGCGTCCATAGCGACCGTGTCATCGTGGTGCGGTTGAAGGTCACCTGAAACCGCAGGCGACATCATCCGGTGACAAGGTGGGCCCCGGTACAGGTCCGGGTGACGAAGGGGGAGCGCCGACCCGATCGAGCAGCGGCTCAGCCGCCGCGCCGCACCGTCTCGAAAAAGCCTTCGCCGCCCATCTGGCCACCCTTGAGCACCAGCTCGAGCCCGTCGACTACAGCCTCCGAAGCATGCGCGCGGACCAAAGGCGCGCCGCGTTCCATCGGCGCTGCCCAGGTCAGCGCGTCGATGCCGAGCTCGGCCACGCCGTGGCTCGACGTGTCGCCACCCGCGAACAGGATGCGGCGCAGACCCTGGCGCCTGATCGCGGCATGCGCGACGCGTCCAAGCGCTGCGCCCAGCAGGTCCCCGGCGGCCGGCGCGGCGTCACCGAGCGGACCTTCCGCGGAATGGATCACGCAGCGGCCCCCGTCGGCCAGCGCAGCTTCGGCCGCGGCCACCAGCCGCTCCTCTTCGTCGCGCTCGCCGCGCAGCAAAGCCGCAACATCGGCGCGGACTCCGACATAGCCTTCGGCCATGCCGCGCGCGATCTGACCCGCGGTGAGCGGCGAGCAGCTGCCGCTCACGACGAGCAGGCGATCGACCGGGTCAGCCCGCGCAAGGTCCGTCGGGGCCTCGATCGTGCCGTTCGCCTGCCATTCGATCACCAGCGCCCGGGTCACGCCAGAGCTGCCGACCGCGAAGCGCGAGCCCCGCGACGACAGGATCGTTCCCGCAACGGCGAGATCGGGCATGTCGATACCGTCGAACAGCACGGCGCCGTCGGCCACGGCATCGAATATTGCAGCCGCATTCCCGGCATGAATCTGATCGATCGGCACCTGCGCGACCGGCATGCCGGTCTGCAGCGCCAGATGGCGGCGCAGGTCCGCCTCGTGCATCGGCGTCACCGGGTGGCGCGACATCGTGGGGTGGCGATCGATGCGATAGACTTCGTCGCCGGCGGCCGCGAACAGATTGCCGAACGCGACATAGCGGCGCAGGTGCGGCGCGCCGACCAGGATCGGCACCACGCCGCCGAACAGCGTCGCGCCGATCTCCATCGCGCGGCCGATCGAGCCGGTGTCCGGGCTGCTGTCGAAGGTCGAGCAGGTCTTGTAGTGGACGATCGCGGCCTCGCCGAGCGCGGCGAAGGCATCGGGCAGGTTCGCGTCCATCCACTCCGGCGAGCGGCTCCGGCTGTCGCCGGCCAACCCGATCGCCTGCACATCGGCGAAGCGCGCGCGCAGCGCCGCGTCGGGCCTGCGGAGGAAAAGGACCGCCGAAACGCCGCCCTCGGCGAGCTGCTCCAGGACGTCGGTCGATCCCGTGAAGTCGTCGCCATAATAGCCGTAAAGTGGCTTCACCCCGCGAAAGCTCCCAGCGCCGCCTGCAGCTCGGGCGCCTCGCGCGCCGCCTGGTCGAGCGGCACGCCGGCCATTGCCGCGTCCCATGCCTGGCGAAGCGCGGTCACGCCCGCTGCGGGGCCGCCGGGATGCGCCAGGATGCCGCCGCCCGCCGCATAGATCAGGTCGATCGAGCCCAGCGCCGCATAGGTCGCATGCGCCTGCTTGGCCGACTGGCCGGACGAGAAGACCGGCATGATCTCGCAGCCCGGATTGGGCGGATCGAACATTGGCGTCAGGCATTCCCGCGCCGAGGCGATCACGCTCTCGTTGCTCTCGCAGAACTTGTTGTCGATGCCGTTGACATGGGTGTGGTCGATACCGGCCAGCCGCCACATCTTCTGGAACGCGACATAGCTCATCCCGATCGCCGGCGAGCGGCCGAGCATGCCCCAGCCGTTGCGGTGGCCGTGGATCGGCAGCTGGCTGTGCGCGCGCAGCACCTTCATCGCCGGCAGGCCGATCGAGTTCATGCTAGCCATGATGCAGGTGCCGCCCTCGGCCATCACATGATCGTGGCGGGCCAGCATCTCGTCGATGTCGCCGGTCAGATTGGCGGCGTACATCACCCTCTTGCCGGTACGGTCGGCATGCGCATTGATGACGCGCATCACCGCCGAGACCCGCGCGTTGAACGGACAGGCCGGGCCATCGGCCTGGAGCTCGTCGTCCTTGATGAAGTCGATGCCCGCGTCGAGCAGCCCCTTCACCTGTTCCGCGGTCGCCTCGGGATCCAGCCCGACGCTCGGCTTGATGATCGTGCCGATCATCGGCCGGTCATAGACATTGGCGAGCACGCGCGTTCCGCCCACGCCGAACTGCGGCCCCTGGTAGCGCGACAGGAATATCGGCGGCAGCTTGAGGTCGAGCAGCTTGAGCCCCGAAAAGGCCTTCAGCTCGGACAGGTTGCCGGCGACGGTCGCGAGCAGATTGGGCAGCGACGGTCCGAAATTATGGACCGGCCAAGACAGCACGACGCGCGCGGTGCGCCGCCGGCCGTCGCCGCCGCCCTTGGGCAGGCCCGAACCGGGGAGCGAGGGGGATGCGGCATCCTCCAGCTCCTCGATCGATTCCACCGTCGCCGAATGCGCCTCGCGCAGCGCATCGGTCTCTCCCGGCACCCGGACGAAGGTGCCGGTCGATTGTTCGCCCGCCATCGTTTCCGACGCCTGGGCGAGCGGAAATGCGGTTTCGATCCAATAGGTTGCGTAGACGCGCTCGGTCATCATGCGATCTTGAAATAGGTGTTGTAGCGTTCGGTATCGACCGCGAAATACGGCACGAAGACCAGGTCCCGACCACCCACGCCGGTGCGATAGGCCTGTTGCTGGCCGGGAACCGGCGCGAGCGCGCCGGGCAGCGCGATCGGCTGGCTCTCGATGCCGTCCCAGGGATTGACGCCGACATACATCACCGCGCCGCGCATCACTGCCGCGAGATCGGGGTTCTGGTCGTCGATCGCGTGCGTGCGCAGCGTCTGCGGCAGGACGAGGTCGACCGTGTCGCCCGCCTTCCAGCTCCGCGAGACCGTAGCGAGCGTGCCCGGGGTCACCGCCTGCGCCTTGCCGTTGACCGCGAGCGTCGCGCCCTTTGCCCAGGCCGGAACGCGCAGCTTCATCGCGAACCGGCCATTGCCGGCCTTGCGCACCGTCAGGCGGGTGGAGTCGGTCGCCGGATAGCTCGTCTCCTGCGCCACCTCGACCGCGCCGCCGGGACGATCCCACTTCACTTCGGAGGTCGCGAACATGTTCACGACCAGCGCATTGTCGTCGTGGAAATACAGGCCCTGCACATAATCGGCGACGCCCTGCACCAGGGTGCCCGAGCAGCACGGCCATTTCTTCTGGTAGTAGAGCTTGTCGGCCTTGGCGCCATAGTTCGAATAATAGGGATAGCCGCCGTCGCTGTCGGGCAGGCGCGTCGCCAGCATCGTGTTGTAGAGCGTGCGCTCGAGCCCGTCGCCATAGACCGGCTCGCCGGTGAAGCGGATCAGGTAGCGCGCCAGCTTCATGTCGGCAAAGGCGCCGCACGGCGTCTCGAAATGCGCCTTGGACGATTTGAGGCTGGCGGCGAGCTTGCCCTTGTGCAGCTCGACGAACTGTTCCTCAGGACCCCAGCCGCCCGAGGCGAAGCGCTGCGGCTCCATATATTTCCACGCATTCTCGAGCGCCTTGCGATACTTGGGATCGCCGAGGTGCAGATAGGCCTGCGCGCCCGAGCTCAGCGCGATCGTGTGGCTATAGGCATGCTTGGTCGGCAGCACGTCCTGGCCCGCGGCGAGCGGATCGAACCATTCCTTGTTGAGGAGATAGTGGACCGCCAGCGCACGATACTTCTCGTCGCCGGTGATGTCGGCGACGTGGAACAGGTTCTCCGACAGGACATAGGTCTCGTCATAGGGCGGTTCGGTCTTGCCGATCCGGTCGCGCGAGACCGGCGAGATATAGGGCAGGCACTTGTCGATGATGATCGGCAGCAGCTCCTTGGCCCGCTGCACGCCGCTCAGCTGATAGGCGTCGACCAGGCCGACGACGTATTTGTCCATGACATAGGCCGCCCACTGCGCCTGGGCGTTCTTGCCGGCATAGGGGTTCTGCGCCTTGATCATCGCGTCGCCGAAGCCCTCGACCAGCGCCGCGACCTTGGCGTGCGCGGCCTTGTCGTTGTTCGCTGCAGCAAGGCGCGCGAGGCCCGAGACATATTGGCCGAAGGCGAGACCGGGGACGAAGCCGTCGGCATCGTACCAGCCTCCCATGTCGGGGCCCGGCGCCGGCAGGCCGGCATTCTGGCGGAAGACCTTCAACAGGCGGTCATTGTCGAGCGCCAGATAGTGCGAATGGATGCGGTCGTAATGCTCCTTGATCCGACCGCTGCCGGTCAGCTTGACCGCGCCATAGGGGAATTCATGCAATGCTTCCTTGCCGCGCAGCGCGGCCGCCGCGGCATTGGCCCAGGCAACCGAAGGCAGCGCTGCCGCGCCTACCGCCGTTGCCGCGCACGCCGCACAATGGAAGAAATCCCGCCTCGAAACGCCCTCCGCCACATCCATCTCCCTCGTTCGATTATCACTGGCATTTCGCGTGCCAGACCGGATATACCCCTATTCATATCATAATACGAATGGCAAGGGGTGGTATGATCTGTAGGCCAGTAGCGATAGCACTCGCGTTGCTTTTGAGCAACGTGTCCGCACATGCAGGTCCCGCGCAGGCGGCCGACTTCCCTTCCCGCGCCACGGCCTTTGCCGATCGCCCGGCGATTGCGGTGGGCATCTCCTGGTATCCCGAGCAATGGCCCGAGAGCCGGTGGGAGACCGATCTCGCGCTGATGAAGGCGACCGGATTCAACACGATCCGGATGGGCGAGTTCGCCTGGAGCCGGATGGAGCCCGAGGAGGGCAAGTTCGATTTCGCCTGGCTCGACCGCGCGATCGCCGCCGCGCAGCGCCACGGCTTCATGGTGGTGCTCGGCACGCCCACCGCCGCGCCGCCGGCCTGGCTCACCCAGAAATATCCCGATGTGCTGCGCGTCGACGAGAATGGCACGCGCGCCGGGCATGGCGCGCGCCGGCACTTCTCGTTCGCCAGCCAGCGCTATCGCGACTTCTCGCGCCGCATCGCCACCGAGATGGCGAAACGCTACGGCAAGAATCCGGCGGTGGTCGGATGGCAGATCGACAACGAGGTCGGCCCGCCCTCGTTCGACGATGAATCGGTCGGCGCCTGGCATGCCTTTCTGAAGGCGCGCTACGGCACGGTCGACGAGCTCAACCGGCGCTGGTCGACGCAATATTGGAGCCAGTTCTACAACAGCTTCGACCAGGTGCCGCTGCACGCGACCGGCCAGCAGAACCCCGGGCTGCTGCTCGACTTCAAGCATTTCACCACCGCGACCTGGACCGACTATATCCAGAACCAGGTCCGCGCGATCCGGCCTTTGGTCGACAGCCGCGCCTTCATCACCACCAACACGATGTTCTGGAACGCGGGCTTCGACCATTTCGTCATGCACCGCGATCTCGATATCGCGGCCTGGGACAATTACATCCCGGACGGCCGCCCGGACTGGGTGGCGAACGGCGCCAACCACGATCTCGTCCGCGGCTACAAGCAGCGCAATTTCTGGCTGATGGAGACGCAGCCTGGCCGCGTCGACTGGGTGCCGGTCAACCGCGCGCTCGATCCCGGCCAGGTGCGCGAGCTCGCCTGGCAATCGGTGGCGCATGGCGCGGACGCGGTGCTCTACTGGCAGTGGCGCCCCTCGCCCAACGGCCAGGAGACCTATCACGGCTCCGTTCTGGGCCAGGACGGCCAGCCCAACCCGATCCAGCCCGAGATCGCCCAGGTCGCCAGCGACCTGATCAAGGCCACCCCGCTCCTCGCCGATACCCAGCCGGTGGCGAAGGTGGCGATGCTCTTCTCCTATGACAGCCGCTGGGCGATCGACCTGCAGCGCCACCACAAGGACTTCGATCCGGTCAAGGCGTTCACCGATTTCTACCGGCCGTTCCGCGTGCAGTCGCAGGGCGTGCACATCCTCCCCGCCGAAGCCGATCTTGCGCGCTATCCGCTGGTCGTCGCACCCAATCTCAACGTGCTGACCGAGCCGCAGGCAAAAGCGCTCGAAGCCTATGTCCGCCGCGGCGGACACCTTGTCCTCGGCCCGCGCTCGGGGATGAAGGACGACGCCAATGCGCTCTGGCCCGAGCGCCAGCCCGGTCCGCTCGCGGCTTTGCTCGGCGCTCGCGTCGCGCAATATTATGCGCTCGATCAGGGCGTCGGCATCACCGGCTCAGTGAGCGGCAAAGTGACGATCTGGGCGGAAGAGCTCGAGCCCAGCGCCCGCGACGTCCGCACCCTCGCCACCTATGCCGATGCCGGCGGATGGCTCGACGGCAAGCCGGCGATCATCACCCGCACTGTCGGCAAGGGCAGCATCACCTATGTCGGCGCGTGGCTCGATCCGGAGACGATGGCCAAGCTCGCCGCGTCGCTGCTCGCCGACGCGAAGGTGAAGCCGCTGGTCGCCGATGCGCACCCCGATTTCGAGATCGCCGAGCGCGCCGGTGCCGGCAAGCGCATCCTGATCGCCATCAACCATGGCAGCGTCGCGCATCCGCTGGCTCTGCCGGCAGGCGCCAAGCCCGCCGGTGGCGACTGGACGGACGGCCAGGTTCCCGCGCATGGCATTGCTCTTTTCCAGCTCGCTCCGGAGGCTCGATAATGAAGTCCGCTGTTCTGGCCCCTGCCCTGTTCGGCCTGTTCGCGATCACCGCGGCGCACGCGGTGGTACCCGATCGCTGGGTGCCGGGCTGGGCCTCGCCGCCGATCGGCTATGAGCCCGACACGCGCGACGGCAAGGGGCTCGGCCGCCCGTTCAAGGACGAGACCGTGCGCCAGGATATCCGCGTCGGCGTGACCGGCAAGAGCGTGCGGGTGCGCTTCACCAACGAGCTTTCCGACGCGGCGTTGCGCATCGGCGCGGCTTCGATCCTGCGCCTCGACGCCGACGGCAAGCCCGTTCCCGGCAGCCTGCGCTCCCTGTCGTTCGGGCAGGCCCGGAGCGTCACCGTACCGGCGCGCGCGCCGATGCTGTCCGATCCGATCGCCTATCCGGTCCGGGCCGGCGAACGCATCGCCGTATCGATCCATTATCCCGAGGAGACCGCGGCCCCCGCGCATGCCCAGATGGTCGATGTCGCCGCAGGCGATGTCACCGCGATGCTCGACCTGCCCGCACCGCGCCGCGTCCGTGCTTCGGGCGTGGTCAGCGCGCTCGAGGTCGGCGGCACGACCGCCACGCGCGTGCTGGTCACCTTCGGTGATTCGATCACCGAGGGCGCCGGCGCCTCGCCCGGCAAGGCGATGAGCTGGCCCGACCAGCTCGGCCGCATGCTCGCGGCGAATGCAAAGGGTC
This sequence comes from uncultured Sphingomonas sp., assembly GCA_966211615.1. Lineage (GTDB taxonomy): Bacteria > Pseudomonadota > Alphaproteobacteria > Sphingomonadales > Sphingomonadaceae > Sphingomonas. Next base: position 37,387 of record CBIHNZ010000003.1, on the reverse strand, counting down.
GATGCTGGGCGATCGCCAATGCGGGGATCAGCGGCAACCGCCTGCTGAGCAGCGGGCGCGGCCCCAATGCCCTGTCGCGGCTGGATCGCGACGCTTTGTCGGTGCCCGGCGCGACCCACCTCGTCGTGCTCGAGGGCATCAACGACATCGGCACGGTCAAGGACCCCGCCAAGGATTGGCAGCCGACCGCGCCCCAGCTGATCGCCGCGTACGAGCAGATCCTCGTCCGCGCCAAGGCACGTGGGCTCAAGGTGATCTTCGGCACGGTGCTTCCCTATGAAGGCGCGGCCTATGCCTCTCCGGAAGGCGAGCAGCGCCGCGAGACGGTCAACCGCTGGATCCGCGCCAATGCGGGCCGCTTCGACGGGCTGATCGATTTCGACCTGGCGATGCAGGAGCCGGGCAAGCCGACGGTGATGCGCCTGCCCGAGCAGATCGGCGACCATCTCCACCCGAACGATGCCGGCTATACGCGCATGGCCAAGACGGCGCTGCCGGTGATCCTCAACCAGGGATGCTGATATATCCCGTTCGCCCTGAGCTTGTCGAAGGGCCCTTCGACAAGCTCAGGGCGAACGGGACTAGGCAGTCGCCTCGAACACATAGCGCCCCGAACCGACGGTGAACGCTGCCGCGCCTCCTTCGTCGCGCGCCCTTACGACACCCTTGGCGCCTATCGCCGGCACACCGCCTTCCCGGACGTCGGCAAGCCGCGCAGGAAGCCGGACCACGGCCTGCGCACCCGCCGGAATCTCGATCTCGAACCGGATCCTCCCGCCCTGCCGCCGCCATGCGCTGCGGATCGCGCCAAGTACCGAGTCATAGCTCGCCCCGGCCGATTCCAGCCCGGCCACGGTCTGCGGCGCGATCGTGATCGCCGGCGCGGCACCGTCCCAGAAATCCAGCTTGATCCCGGCCAGTCCGGAATAGAGCCACGCCAGCCCGTGCCCGAGCATGAAGTGGTTCTGCGAGCCGCCGAGCTTGGGATCCCAGTTCTCGGTGAGTGCGGTCGCACCCGCCATGACCTGTGCGCCATAGCTCGGCGCATCGGTGCGCGAGAGCATCGCGTGCAGCACCTCCGGCGCGCCATGCTCGGCAAGCGCGCGCACGACATAATGGAAGCCGATATCGCCGGCAGTGACGTGATCATCCCGTCCCCGAATATCGGCGATCAGGCTGGCAAGGACACGTTTTTCCTCCCCCGCCGGAACCATGCCCAGCGCGAGCGGCATCGCGTTCGCGGTCTGGCTGCCGGTGTCGTAGCTGCCCTTGCCGGCGTGGAACCAGGCCGTGTTGAACGCCGCCTTCACGCTCGCCGCGCGCCGCTGGAAATCGGCAATCTCGGCGGTGGGTCGACCGAGCAGCCGGGCGATATCCACCAGGCAGGTCAGCATCTGGTAGTAGGTCGCCGTGGCGGTGACGCCCATCGTCGTCAGCTGGGTGCGCTTGCCCTCCGCGCGCGGCCCGAGATCGAGCCAGTCGCCCAGGCCGTAGACCACCAGGCCGTCCTTGGTGCGCTTGCCCTCGATATGATCGGCATAGCGCCGCATCGCCGGATAGCCGATCTCCAGCACGGTCCGGTCGCCGTACATCCTGTACGTCTTCCACGCCGCGATCACGACCGCGCCGCCCCATTCGGGCGAATCGCGATACATCTCGTCGACGCCGAGGAACTGGACGAACTCGGGCGCGATCTCCGGGATCTGGCCGCTCGGCAGCTGCGCATCGACGATGTCGGCGATCGTCTTCTCGTACAGTGTCACGCCGTCCTCGACATAGAGGACGGTCTCGGCGTTGAGATGATCCTGCTCGAGCCAGCCGAGCTTCTCGCGGTGCGGGCAATCGGTGAACACGCTCGCGCTGTTGCTGAGCACCGCCTGCTTGATCAGGTCATGGACCTGCACCAGCAGCGCCTGGCTGGAGTCGAACCGCCCGCCCTGGTGCAGATCGGTGTGGACGAACTCGCTCGCCAGGCTGACCACGGCCGCGTCGTTCGGGCCCGCGCGATCGGCGGGCACCGCACCCTCGACCTGGAGATAGCGCGATCCGCAATACATGAAGCTGGGTCGCCAGGTCTCCTCGCCGCGCTCCGCCAGCGTATAGGCGTAATAGACCGGCAGGCCCGGCCGCGCGCCGATGCTGCGCGGCGCGATCGTGCCGTCGGCGCCGAGCACTTCCGACGGACTCATCCTAATCGTCGCGCCGGCCGGTCCGCGTATCTTCAGGACCAGCCTGCTCGATGCGTTCTTGCCGAAATCATAGACGAACACGCCCGGCTTCGGCTCGGTGACCCGCGCGGTCGGATAGGTCGTGTCGACCGTCATCGGCGGGATGCCCTGCGCCTTGAGCCTGCCCGGCGGGCCCTCGACCACCAGCACCGGCGACCAGCCCTCCGGCGCGGCGTCGGCGCGATCCCAGTTCGCGATCTCGCGGCGCGCGTCGTGATCCTCGCCGCCATAGATGGACGAGAAGGTGATCGGCCCGGGCCGGGTGACCCAGCTCTCGTCACTGACGATCAGCTCCCGGGTGCCGTCCTCATAGAGGATCGCGAGCTGCGCGATCAGCTTGGGCTGGCCGAAGGTGCCGACGAACTTCTTGTAGCGCTCCTTGACGCCTTCGACATTGTACATGCCGTTGCCGAGCATCACGCCGATCGCATTGGCGCCGGGCTGCAACAGGGCGGCGACGTCGTAGCTGTTGTAGAGCACCGTCTTGCGATAATCGGTCCAGCCCGGATTGAGCATCGACTTGGTCGTCTCGCGGCCGTTGATGCTCGCCGCATAGTGGCCGAGCCCGCTGATCGACAGGATCGCATGGCGCACCGGCTTGCGGACGGCAAAGGCGCGGCGGAAGAGCGGCATCGGCTTGGCGCCCTCGGCCGCCGCGCCCCTGCGCGATTCGGCGACGCGGATCGGCCAGCCCGGCTCGGCCGCGATCCATTTCGCCGTCCATCCGCCCGCGCCGATCACGCCGGTGACGAACCGCTCCGGGGCGCTCCATTGCGAGGCGCGCCCCTGCTCGTCCCACAGCATCAGCGCCCACCAATGGGGTGCCTGCGAGCCGAGCCGCAGGTCACGCCCGGGTCGCGCCCCGAACTTGCCGCTCTTCACCCGGCCGCTGTCCCAGATGTCGCCGCGGCCCGAGGCAGCGTTGACCTCCGTCGAGGCCACCACGATCCGCCAAGCCGACTGGCGCAGTCCCCGCGCGGCAGAATCCGCTGCCTCCGCCGTCCAGCCGAAGCGCGGCCGGACCATGTCGATCCCTTCCGGACGGGCACGCCATTCGACGCGGAGCTTCACCGGACGCAGGCTCGCACCACCGGGGGCCGCAAGCGCCGCCTTCGGCACCAGCGACGTCGCGAGCGTCGCGGCCATCACCCCGCGGCGGGTGAGATTGGGTCCGGACATCAGCGTTCGACGCGGATCAGGTACGAGGTCGTCACCGGCGTGCCGACCGCGATCTCCCAGCCCGGCTCGATCATCCGACCCTTGATCTCGGGACCGATCGGCCGCGCCGCGCCGTCCAGCGGGGTCGCGAACACCCCGATCGCGCCTTCGAGATCCTTGAGCTGGATCCAGCCCGTGATCGGCTCGATCACCGTCGGCGCGGTGCCCCAGTTGGTCAGCATCGCGCGCCGCTCATCCCATTTCTGGCCGCTATTCTCGACCTTGCCGGTGGTGGTCAGCAGCATGCGGCTCGACAGGGTCAACGGCTTGCCGTCGAGCGACGACAGGGTGATCGTCGCGAACTGGTTCTTGATGTCCGCCGAGAGATTGCGCGTCTGCACCTTGGCATTGGCGCTGACGAAGCCGACCAGCGCCTGGGACTTGGGCGTGTCGATCGACACCAGCCCGTTCTTGCCGCCATCGGTCCGCCAGCTCAGCTCGCCGGTGTCCGAGACGATCGGGTTCGCCTCCGGCAGCGGCGCCGGCAGCGTCGGCTTGCAGTCTAGGCAGGTGACCCGCGAGCCGTGGACCAGCGGGATCTTGATGTCGAAGCCGGGCGTGTAATAGGGCATGTCCGCCCGCGGCAGCCGCGATGCCTCGCTGACCTGATCGGTCGAGTAGGACCGGGTCAGCACCTTCTTCGCCGCCGACACGTCGCCGCGCAGGAACAGCATCGCGCCCGCCGGCATCTGCGCCATCTTCACCGGATCGAGCGTCATGTCGAAATGGTCGCCGATCATCGGGGTCCATTTGCCGCTGATCTTGGTCTCGAAGGTGTAGAAGAAGATGCCGTCCCAGTCCTGGAGCGCCGCATAGGAGGCGAGGATCGGGATCATCTCCGAGCCATAGTCGCTCGGATAGGGATGGTTGACCTCGCTCACCGTGTACGGCTTGCCGACCGTCGCCGAACGGGCGAGCTTCTGGATGATCGACAGCTCGGGCGAATTGACCATCGGCTCGTTGCGGCGGCCATAGATCGCCGGGTGCTGCCAATAGACGTGCGCGTCGAGGATGTCGGACTTCATCGCGGTGCGCATCAGCGGCTGGTTGGCGATGAAATAGGTGTGGTCCGCCATCGGGATGATCGGCGACTTCACGCCGACCTCGTCCTTCAGGAAGCGCTTCATCTCGGCGTGGAAGTCGATCTCGACCTGGGTCAGGAACGCCAGCTCGGCGTCGAGCCGCAGCCGCGGCGCCTCGACATGGTCGCCGCGCCGCATGAACGGCACCGGCTGCCCGGCCGACACCCCCGCCATGCCGCGCAGCTTGGCGAGATCGGCGGCCGACCGGTTCTTCGCCAGCCACTCATTGTACATCTTCACCAGCAGCGCCTGGTAATGCGGCGTCATGTCGAGCTGGAGGTTCTTGCCGTCCTTGGTGCGTTCGCCGCGCAGCCAGTTGCGCATCCAGAATTCGAGGATCGAATTCTCGTTGACCACCTCGACGATCGCCACCGCGGGGTCGTCCGCGTAGCGCAGCTTGGTGTAGGGGTTGAGGTGCCCGAGCAGCTGCCTGGCATAGTCCTTCTGCAGCGCGATCAGCTCGGGACCGAAATAGGTGAATGCCTTGGCCGGCCCGAGCAGGTCCGCATCGGGCACGCCGTCGCCGGCGGTGAAGCGGCGTCCGACGTTCAGGTTGAAGTCGACATAGATGCCGTTCTTCTTGAGCTCGGCGATCCAGTAATCGAGATTGTCGAGCCGCTCGGCGTTGAAATGCTGGCTGTCCTTCAGGTCGCCGCGGATCAGGCCGCGCGGCCCATGGGTGAACGGCCCCGCGCCCGGGCCACGATCGGCGCCTTCGTTGCGTACCTGGTTTTCGGTGTCGGGCCGGTCGAGGAAATGCAGGCGGACGCAGTTGACCCCCAGCCGCGCCAGCTCGGCCGCATAGATCTCCGCGTCGTGATGCGAGGGGATCTCCTCCGATCCCACCGCCCAGCCGGTCATGTTGACGCCCCAGCATTTGAAGCGCTGGCCGTCGCCGCGATAGAGATGGCCGTCGCGTGCCTGGATGAAGCCGTATTTCCCCGCCGGACCGTCGAGCAGGAAGCGCGCATCCGCGGCGGAATCGACACGCTGCTCGTGATTGACCGGGAAGGGCTGGAGCGGAATGTCCTGCGCCATTGCCGGCACGACGATCGCGGCCGCGCCCACGAGCAAGGCCCCCATGGCCGAGATATGCTTTCCGAATTTGGTCATGATGCCCTCCCCTGAGCATGGCTGCGTCGAGCCGTTATGGAAAAATCCTGTCGGTGTGCGTGGTCAGGCATCCCGCCGGCGCCAGACCGCGTGATAGGGCTGGCCAGCCCAATCCGGTCCGAGCGCCGGTGCCAGCGTGTCGCCTCGAACTCCCTGCAGCAGGAAATAATATTGCAGCGGGAACGGCGAGGCCGTGTAGTCGCCCGGGATCTCGGCGGAGTGCTTCGCGCCCGCCCGGACCATCGGCGCCGAAAGCCAGCGCTCGCCATGATTGACGTGGCGGAAATACAGCGTGCCGCTTTGCACCTCCGCAGGTGCCGTCAGGCTCAGGGCCAGCGGCTTGCCCGGCGTGAAGCGGTCCGGCACGGCATGCTCGATCGCATAGCGCGGCCGCGAGGGATCGAGGATATTCCCCAGAAGGCCGGTCGAGGCGGTCTGCATTCCGTCCGCCAGCATTGCCCGCATCTCGGCGATGTCGCGGTCGATATCCGGCACCCGGTCGATCCAGTGCCCGCGCTGGACGATCGCCTCGGTGCCGAAGCTGATGTCGGGGACATAGACCTGCCGGGCGCGCTCGGCCATCGCCACCCAGGTCTCGCGACCCCTGGTATAGATCGCGAGCGCCCGTTGGCCGATCTCGGATGACCCGGTCTTGCGATAGACCTGGAACAGCAACCCGCTCTGCAGCTTGGCGGCGAAGAAGCGGGCCAGGCCGATCTGGATCAGCACATCCTCTTCCAGCCGACGAAAGGCTGGCCCGGACGGTGTCTTGGCCCGTGCCTGCTTCAAACCCGCCTCCGCCATCCCGGCAAAGCCCTCCAGCGCGCGGGCGACCTCTGCCGGCGAATATTTGGCGTTCGGCTTCCCGGCGACCACCAGGTCGGCATGCTCGGCGATCGAGGAGAAGATCTGCGGGTCGAGCGGGCTGATATCGGCAAGCGTATAGCCGTGGGGCAGCTCCGCCATCGGCTTGTAGCCGCTCAGGGGCATCACCGGCATGTTGTCGTAGATCTCGGGCCAGTAATAACGGTTCGAGGTCGACGGGATGTTGGCGGTGGTGAACAAAGGCAGCGTGCGCGACGCGTGCGCCAGCGCCGTCTCCGCGGCGATCGCCGCCGGGCCGAAGCTGCGCGCCAGGTAGCGCGCCCACCCTTCCCGATCGGCGTCGGGATCGTAGAGCAGCCGGCCCCACAACCGGTATCCATATTCGAACTTCGCCCAGTCGTTCAGGCCGGGCTCGAGCGCCTTGTCGCGATAGGCGTTGCGGCCGCCGGGATGGCCGGACGCCTCGCGCCCCTTGAAGGTCAGCGGCTCGCAGATCTCCAGCCCGGAGGAATCGCAGAAGCTCGCCGCGCGCGAATAGGATGCAGCGGTGGCGGGATCACCCCAGAGCAGGAACCGCTGCGTTCCCGGCCATAGGCGGTGCAGCACGCCGTACTTGCGGCCCTCGACGAACAGATCGGCATAGCCATAGCGCGTGAAGCGCCGCACGCCGCTGCTGCTGTTGCCGGTCGCGGCGATCCGCGCGGGCGTCGGCACCTCATTCTCGCGGATATCGGTCTGATGATAGCCCAGCCCCATATGCTCGCCCGAGAATTTGGGGCTGACCTGCATCGGCATGCCGGTCGCCTGCGCGATGGCGATCATCTCCTCGGTGATGCCCTTGGCGTGCATGTCGATCTCGACCGGCCGGCCGGCGGCCGCGAACGCCTCGAACAAGGTCTTCCAGAAGCCGAAGCTGCCGTCCTTGATCCCGCTCTCGACATGGATGCGGAAGGTCACCCCGTTGATGTCCGGGCACTCGGTGAGCAGCCTGGCCAGCGCGTCGCGGCAATAGGCCGCATGGGTCCTGGGCGTCAGCCCTTCGATCCGGTGATATGCCTTGGGGCTCTCCACCCACTCATAGACATGCGTCCAGATGCCGAGCTGGAAGTGCAGCCCGCGCGCCGCGGCCTCGGACGAGATGAACTTGAGCGTCTCGAGATTCCTCTCGCGCTCGCCGGCCGGCAGCGCCGGATTCAGCCGGACGTCATAGCCCGGCACGTCGAACAGGAAGACATAGGGGAGCTGGAAATAATCGTCGGTGATGTTCCTGGGGAAATCATAGCCGAAGCCGAAGAACAGCGCGACGCGGTTGAACCGGTTCGCGACGAGCATGTCGAGATAGTCGGTCCAGAACGCCTTGTCGTAGTACCAGCCCTTGTCCTCGATCTCGCTGCAGAAGGACCGCGCCATGCTGCGGACCGCATTGGCGGGCTCCTCATCCATCGCGGCGATATCGAGCCCGAGATCTGGCGTTGCCGACAGCTGCACGCGGTCGGCCAGCTCCAGCACCGCATATGCCAGCCCCAGCCTGCCGCTCGAGGAAGCGCGCAGCGCGCGGGCGCCCTTGAACCGGTCGGGCGCGATCGCGAAGCCTTCGCCATGTCCCGAGCCCCTGTCGGCAAGGAGGAGCACGAGATCGCCGGAAGCCGGTTCGGCCCCGGCCGACACCACATTGTCGATCCCCTTCCCGGTCACCGCCCTGCGGAGCCGGTCCACTGCCCGGGCGACCGGGGTCGAGGAGGCGACCGAGTCTGCCGGATCGATCACGATCCACACCTTGCCCGGCGCGGCGGCGCTCGCGGCGGCGGTGCCGGCCGCAGTTGCCGCAGCAACCGCAGCTCCGAGTTTCAGGACGTCCCGGCGCTCGATCATGGTCAGCGTTCGACGCGGATCAGGTAGGTCGTGGTGACCGGCGTGCCGACCGCGATCTCCCAGCCCGGCTCGATCATCCGGCCCTTGATCTCCTTGCCCACCGGCCGCGCCGCGCCGTCGAGCGGCTGGGCGAACACGCCGATCGCACCTTCCAGGTCCTTGAGCTGGATCCAGCCGGTGATCGGCTCGATCACCGTCGGTGCGGAGCCCCAGTTCGAGAGCATCGCCCGGCGATCGTTCCACTTCTGGCCGGTGTTCTCGACCTTGCCGGTGGTGGTCAGCAGCATCCGGTTCGACAGGTTCAGCGGCTTGCCGTCGAGCGACGACAAGGTGATCGCCGCGAACTGGTTCTTGATGTCGGTCGAGAGATTGCGCGTCTGGACCTTCGTATTGGCGCTGACGAAGCCCACCAGCGCCTGGCTGCGCGGCGTGTCGATCGACACCAGCCCGTTCTTGCCGCCATCGGTCCGCCAGCTCAGCTCGCCGGTGTCCGAGACGATCGGGTTCGCCTCCGGCAGCGGTGCCGGCAGGGTCGGCTTGCAATCGAGACAGCTGACCCGCGAGCCATGGACCAGCGGGATCTTCACGTCGAAGCCCGGCGTGTAATAGGGCATGTCCGCCCGCGGCAGCCGCGATGCCTCGCTGACCTGGTCGGTCGAATAGGACCGCGTCAGCACCTTCTTCGCCGCCGACACATCGCCGCGCAGGAACAGCATCGCGCCGGCGGGCATCTGCGCCATCTTCACCGGATCGAGCGCGATATCGAACTCGCCGGTCACCATCGGCGTCCACTTGCCGTGGAGCTTCGATTCATAGGTGTAGAAGAAGATGCCGTCCCAGTCCTGAAGCGCCGCATAGGAGGCGAGGATCGGAATCATCTCCGAGCCGTAATCGCTCGGGTACGGGTGATTCACCTCGCTGACGGTGAACGGTTTGCCCAGCGTAGCGCTGCGCGCGAGCTTCTGGATGATCGACAGCTCGGGGCTGTTCACCATCGGATCGTCGCGATGGCCGTAGATCGCCGGATGCTGCCAATAGACATGCGCATCCAGGATGTCGGACTTCATCGCGGTGCGCATCAGCGGCTGGTTGGCGATGAAATAGGTGTGGTCCGCCATCGGGATGATCGGCGACTTCACGCCGACCTCGTCCTTCAGGAAGCGCTTCATCTCGGCGTGGAAGTCGATCTCGACCTGGGTCAGGAACGCCAGCTCGGCGTCGAGCCGCAGCCGCGGCGCCTCGACATGGTCGCCGCGCCGCATGAACGGGATCTTCTCGCCCGCGCCGACACCGGCCAGGCTGCGCAGCTTGGCGAGATCGCCCGCGGAGCGGTTCTTTGCCAGCCAGTCATTGTACATGCCGACCAGCAGCGCCTGGTAATGCGGCGTCATGTCGAGCTGGTAGTTCTTGCCGCCCTTCACCCGTTCGCCGCGCAGCCAGTTGCGCATCCAGAATTCGAGCAGCGAGTTCTCGTTGACCACCTCGACGATCGCGACGGCCGGATCGTCGGCATAGCGCAGCTTGGTGTAGGGGTTGGTGTGCCCCAGCAGCTGCCGGGCATATTCCTTCTGCAGCGCGACCAGTTCGGGGCCGAAATAGGTATAGGCCTTGGCGTTGCCGATCAGGTCATAGTCGGGGACGCCGTCCCCCGACCGATAGGTCCGCCCGACGTTCAGATTGAAGTCGACATAGATGCCGTTCTTCTTGAGCTCGGCGAACAGGAAGTCGAGCAGGTCGAGCTGCCCGGGATCGAGCGCCCGCGAATTGTCGCCGTCGGCGATCAGGCCGGCGGGCATCTGCTTCACCGGCACCGGATCGGGGCCGAGATCGCCGGCAGGCTTCTGCGACTGGGTCTTGGGCAGATCGAGGAAGTGCATGCGCACGCAGTTGACGCCGAGCCGCGCCAGCTCGGCCGCCATCTCGCGCGCTTCCTCGTGCGGCAGCAGCAGGGCCGATCCGGTGCTGAAGCCGGTCAGGTTGACGCCCCAGCATTTGAAGCGCTGGCCGTCGCCGCGATAGAGATGCCCGTCGCGCGCCTGGATGAAGCCGTGCTTCCCCGCCGGGCCGTCGAGCAAGAAGCGCGCATCGGCGGCGGAATCGACACGCTGCTCGTGATTGACCGGGAAGGGCTGGAGCGGAATGTCCTGCGCGCGGGCGGGCGCCGCGCCCAATGCCGGCAGCGCGATCGCTGCCGCGAACGCGCCCGTTGCCCATCGTCGTGCCTGCCGCATCGCCGTTCTCCCCATCCCATCGATTATCGCGGTCACCGGCCGCCGCGGTGCAGTCGCGGCGGCCGGTGCCGTTTTTCTCTGTCGTTCAGCGCACCCGGATGCGGAGCGCGTAGGGCATCGCCCCGTCGCCCACCGCCGGCAGGGTGATCTTCAGTCCCTTGGGGCTCTGTTCCCAGCTGATCTTGCCGCCATCGAGCAGTTCGATGCTCTTGATCGGCGCCGTCAGATAGGGCGTGCCGGCATAGAGGGTCTTGACCAGCACCGCGCCGTCCTTGGGCCGCTCGAGGCCGAGGACGTAGAGCGTGTCGCCCTTGGTGGTGAAACGGATGTCGGCGGCAGTGTAGCCCTTCACCGCCGATTCCTCGACCTGGCCGCCGACGCGCACCTGGCCCGACTTGGTCGGCCCCTCGCCGAAATATTTGAACGGCCGCGTGCCGTAGATCGCCTCGCCATTGACCTTCAGCCAGGCGCCCATGCCGCGCAGCACGGTCTGGATCTCGTCCGGGATCGTCCCGTCGGACTTGGGCCCGACGTTGAGCAGCAGATTGCCGTTCTTGCTGACTATGTCGATCAGGTCGGCGGTCAGCGACTTGGCGCTGCGATAGGTGTCGTTCTGCGCATAGCCCCAGCTATGCACGCTCACCGACGTGTCGGACTGCCAAGGCGTCAGCTTGAGCGCGTCGGTCTTGCCGCGCTCCATGTCGAACATCGCACTGCCTTCGGCGAACTGCGATCCCTTGTAGGCGATGATGCCGGGCGCATTCCGCGCCGCCGAGCGGTTGTAATAATAGGCCGCCGTGTCGCGCATCAGCGGCTCGAACTCGGGCGCCGCGGTCCACCAGTCGAAATAGATCAGCTCGGGCTGGTACTTGTCGATCAGCTCGGAGGTGCGCGCCATCCAGTCGTTCAGGAACGCCTTGCTGGGCGGCATCCAGGTCTGGAGCTGGCCGCCATCGGGCCAGGTCTCAGGCGGATCGGCGGGCAGGCCCATCGGCGCCGCGGGACCGTACAGGCCGTCATACTTCGGATCCTTGACGTCGGAATCGAAGGTGCGGCCCATATAGTACCACCACCAATGCTCGGCGCGGTGCGACGACAGGCCGAAATGCATGCCGTGCGCGCGCGCCGCCTTGGCGATCTCGCCGGTCGTATCGCGTTTCGGCCCCATGTCGGCCGCGTCCCAGGTGGTGAAGTCCGACGCGTACATCGCGAAGCCGTCGCAATGCTCGGCGACCGGGACGACATATTTGGCGCCGGCCTCCTGGAAGAGCGCGATCCATTGATTGGCGTCGAACTTCTCGGCCTTGAACTGCGGGATGAAGTCCTTGTAGCCGAACTTCGACTGCAGCCCGTAGGTCTGCACATGGTGCTCATAGGCCTTGTTGCCCGGCACATACATGTTGCGCGAATACCATTCGTTCGCGAACGCCGGGACCGAATAGACACCCCAGTGGATGAAGATGCCGAACTTGGCGTCGCGGAACCATTCGGGGGTGCGATAGGCGCGCAGCGAATCCCAATCCGCCTTGAACGGGCCCTTGGCGATGCCCGCCTTCACCTCGCCCAGCTTCCTGTCGATCTTGGCCGCATAGCCCGGCACCTGCGCCGTCGCCGGAACGGCGGCCGCGAGCGCGAGCATCGACGCCGAAACGGCTGCAACGCGCTTAATCGAACCGACGATATTCCTCATCGTACCTCCCCGCTGTTTTGGTTGTTGTCTCGCCGTTCGTGGCGCTCAACTCACACTAAGCCACGGTAGCGCACCTGCATCAAGAAAAATCCTATTATCACACTATTTGTCCAGCGCTGTCGGCTTCGGTCCGCCGGTGGCCCAGTCGAGCAGTTCGACGGTGTGGACCACGGGAATGTCGGCGCGCTGCCCGATCTGCATCGCGCAGCCGATGTTGCCGGTCGCGATGACATCGGCCTTGAGCCGCGCGAGATTGGCCGTCTTGCGGTCGCCCAGCTGCCCCGCGATCTCGGGCTGGAGGATGTTGTAGGTGCCCGCCGAGCCGCAGCAGAGATGCGCCTCGGCGGGCGTCCGCACGACATAGCCGGCGCCGGCGAGCAGCCGCTTGGGCGCTTCGGTCACCTTCTGGCCGTGCTGCAGCGAACAGGCCGCGTGATAGGCCACCGTCAGACCGCGCCCGTCGCCCGTCGGCAACGCGACATCGATCAGCAATTCGCTGACGTCCTTGGCGAGCGCCGAGACCCGCGCGGCCTTCTCCGCATAGGCGGGATCCTCGCGCAGCATGAAGCCGTAATCCTTGATCGTCGTGCCGCAGCCCGAAGTCGTGATCACGATCGCGTCGAGCCCGCCATTGTCCGCCAGTGCGGCCCAGGCATCGACATTCTGCCGCGCGGCCGCGAGGCTCGCGGCTTCCTTGCCCATGTGGTGGACGAGCGCGCCGCAACAGCCCTCGCCCGGCGCGAACACGACATCATAGCCGGCGCGGTTGAGCAGCCGGACGGTAGCCGCGCGAATCTCAGGCCGCAGCACCGGCTCGGCACAGCCCTGCATCAGCGCCACCCGCCCCCGCGATTGCTGCGCGGGCGATGCAGCATCGGAAGGCCTGGGTGCAGCATTTCTGGGAGCCAGCGCGAGCATCGCCGCCATCGGCTTCAGCGCCGGGAAGCGCTCGATCAGCGGCGTCGCGGGACGCGCGAACCGGGCCAGCGCCAGCGCCAGCCGGAACCGCCCGGGATAGGGCAGCACCTGCGCCAGCAAGGCGCGGAAGAACCGCTCCTTCCACGGCCGGCGATAGCGCTCCTCGATATAGGCCCGGGCATGATCGACCAGGTGCATATAGTTCACGCCCGACGGACAGGTCGTCATGCAGGACAGGCAGGACAGGCAGCGATCGATATGCTTGACGACCTCGGCGCTCGGCGCGCGCTCGTTCTCGAGCATGTCCTTCATCAGATAGATGCGGCCGCGCGGGCTATCGAGCTCGTCGCCGAGCAGCACATAGGTCGGGCAGGTCGCGGTGCAGAAGCCGCAATGCACGCATTTGCGGATCACCGCCTCCGATGCCGCCATCGCGGGATCGGCGAGCTGCGCGGGGGAAAAACTTGTCTGCATTACTGGAATCGCCCCGTCTCGAACACGCCCGCCGGATCGAAGGCGCGGCGAACCCGCGCCTCCAGCGCCGCCACGCCAGGCGCCTGCGGATGCAGCGCCGGTACCGCGGCGCGAATTGCCGCAGGCGCGCGGACCAGAGTGGCGTGCCCGCCGGCCTTCGCCGCGGCATCGCGCACCGCCGAAGCGTCACCGTTAAAGGCGATCCAGACCAGCCCGCCCGCCCAGTCGAACAGCCAGCGCGCGCCGAGCGGTTCGAGCGCGGCAACGACCGAAGGTCCGCCGCTGGGCGGCACATTGACGCGCCAGAGCGTGTCTTCGCGCCCGAGCGGCTCGAGCGTGCGCAACTGCGTCCACCAGTCCTTGTCGGCCTCGCCGTCGAGCGCCGCTACCGCGCCATGCTCCCCGAGCAGGCGCTCGACCATCGCCGCGCGCGCGGCGACCGACGGCCCGAATCCGAGCAGGCGCAGCGCCGTCAGCGACTTCGCGCCGCCCATCCCGGCGGGCAGATGCGCGGCAGCACCGACTTCGGACTGCGATCCCATCGCTGCGGCCATCACCCGCACCGCCGTCGCCGGATCGAGCCCCTCGACCGCGCGCGTCACCGCGACGGGCGGACGCGGCAGCACCTTCAGCGTCAATTCGGTCATCGCGAACAGCCGCCCCCAGCTTCCCGCGGCGAGCTTGGGCAGGTCATAGCCGGTGACGTTCTTCACCACCTTGGCGCCCGCGACGAAGATCTCCCCCCGGCCCGAAACCGCGCGCAGCCCGAGCAGATGGTCGCGCGCGCCGCCGCCCGAGAGCCGCAGCGATCCCGAGACGCCGGCGGCAACCACGCCGCCGATCGTCGCCGCACCGGCGGCCTCGCTCAGGATCGCGCCATGATCGAAAGGATCGAACGCCAGCATCTGCCCGCGCTCGGAAACCAGCCGCTCCACCTCCGCCAGCGGCGTGCCGGGCCGCACGGTCAGCACCAGCTCGGCGGGGTCATAGTCGATCACGCCGGACAGCCCGTACAAGTCGAGCGGCCGGGCCTCGGGACACGGCGCGCCGATCGCAGCCTTGCTGCTGCCGCCCCGGATATCGAGCGTCACACCCGCCCGGATGGCATCTGCGACCGCGTCGCGGACATCTTCTTCGTTCAACGGACGCATCAGAATCGCGGCAGCTCCGGATGGGGCAGCTCGCCCCGGTGGATATGCATCCGGCCAAGCTCGGCGCAGCGATGCAGCGTCGGAAAGACCTTGCCGGGGTTGAGCAGCGACTGCGGATCGAACGCGCATTTGAGTCGCTGCTGGTGATCGAGATCCGCTTCGCTGAACATCACCGGCATCAGATCGCGCTTCTCGACGCCCACGCCATGTTCCCCGGTCAGCACCCCGCCCACCTCGACGCACAGCCGCAAGATGTCGCTGCCGAATGCCTCGGCGCGCTCGAGCTGCCCCGGCTGGTTCGCATCGTAGAGGATCAGCGGGTGGAGATTGCCGTCGCCGGCATGGAAGACATTGGCGACCCCCAGGCCATATTGCTCGGAAAGCTCGGCCATCCGCTCCAGCACTTCGGGCAGGCGGCGGCGCGGGATGGTACCGTCCATGCAGTAATAGTCGGGCGAGATCCGCCCCACCGCAGGGAATGCCGCCTTGCGCCCCGCCCAGAAGGCGATGCGCTCGGCCTCGTCCTGCGAGGCGCGCAGCGTCGTCGAGCCATTGGCCCGCGCGATGGCGGTCACCTCGTCGATCAGGTGATCGCATTCGGCCCCGACTCCGTCGAGCTCGACGATCAGCAGCGCCTCGACATCGAGCGGATAGCCGACCTCCACGAACGCCTCGGCGGCATGGATCGCGAGCCGGTCCATCATCTCCATGCCCGCCGGGATGATGCCCGCCGCGATCACGTCCGCGACGCACCGCCCTGCCCCTTCCACGCTCGGGAAGCCGATGAGCAGCGCCCGCGCGCCTTCGGGCTTGGGCAATATCCGCACCGTCACTTCGGTGACCACGCCGAGCAGCCCTTCCGACCCGACGATCACGCCGAGCAGATCGAGTCCGGCCGGATCGAGATGGCGCCCGCCCAGCCGAACGATCTCGCCGTCCATCATCACCAGCTCGACGCCGAGCACATTATTGGTGGTGAGCCCGTATTTCAGGCAATGCACCCCGCCCGAATTCTCGGCGACATTGCCGCCGATCGAGCAGGCGATCTGGCTCGACGGATCGGGCGCGTAATAGAAACCGCGATCCTCGACCGCACGGGTGATCGCCAGGTTGGTGACCCCGGGCTGCACCACCGCCAGCCGGTCCTCGTAATCGATATCGAGCACTTGGTTGAACTTGGAGAGGCCGAGCAGCACGGCATCCTCGAGCGGCAGCGCTCCGCCGGACAGCGACGTGCCCGAACCGCGCGGCACCACTTTCACGTTTTCTGCGTGGCACCAGGCCAGTACCTGCGAGACCTGCTCGACCGTTTGGGGGAGCACCACGACCAGCGGCACCTGGCGATAGGCGGTCAGCCCGTCGCTCTCGAACGGCCGCAATCCGTCCGGATTGTCGATCACGCCTTCGCCGGGCACGATTCGGCGCAGCGCGGCGACGATATGATCGCGTCGCGCGAGCGTTTTCGCGTCCGCCTGGGGCATCTTCAGCGTCATCCGGCTCCCCTAATCGCACCTGTCTTACACGACAACGCGATCCTCTCTTGCACTACTCATTATACCAGCATACCATATCCGCCAAGACGTTGTTCATTGGAGGGGTTTGCATGGTCGCGGTTGCGCTATTCGGCGCCGGCGGAAAGATGGGCGCGCGCCTGTCTCGCAATTTGAAGTCGAGCGAATATGACGTCCGGCACGTCGAGCTGAGCGAAGGCGGCCGCGCGCGGCTGCGCGACGAGCTCGGCATCGAGTGCGTCGATCAGGACGCGGCGCTCGACAATGTCGATGTCGTCATCCTGGCGGTGCCCGATACGATCGTCGGCAAGGTCGCCCATGCCATCTCGCCGTCGCTGAAGAGCGGCGCGATGATCATGGCGCTCGACGCGGCCGCGCCGTTCGCGGGGCACCTCCCCGACCGCCCCGACCTGACCTATTTCGTCACCCATCCGTGCCACCCGCCGATCTTCAACGACGAGACCGATCCCGCCGCGCGCGACGACCGGTTCGGCGGCCTGCACGCGCGCCAGAGCATCGTCAGCGCGCTGATGCAGGGCCCGGACGCGCATTACGAGCTCGGTGAAGCAATTGCCCGCACGATCTGGGCGCCGATCCTGCGCTCGCACCGCGTGACCGTCGACCAGATGGCGCTGCTCGAGCCCGGCCTGTCCGAAACCGTGGTCGCCTCGCTGCTCGACGTCATGCGCGAGGCGATGGACGAAGTCGTCGCCCGCGGCGTTCCGCAGGAGGCCGCGCGCGATTTCCTGCTCGGCCATATGAACATCCTGGGCGCCGTGATCTTCCAGCATATTCCCGGCGTCTTCTCCGACGCTTGCAATAAGGCGATCACCTTCGGCAAACCCCAGCTCATGCGCGACGACTGGAAGAGCGTGTTCGATCGCGACGAGCTGGCCGCGAGCATTCAGCGGATAACCTGAAGGGGTTTTCATCGGGTCGACGCTCCCGGCAAAAGAGGAGCGAGGCTGAAGGGAGAGACAGGTGATCGAACGGCGTACGGTCCTTGGGATGCTTGGAGCAGCGACTCTTGTCGCGGGCTGCTCGTCGCGCACGGGTGCCGCCCGCGGCATCATCGCGATCATCATGCCGCCCTATGACAATCCCTTCTTCCGCGCCCAGGCGGAGGCGTCGCGGGATCGTGCCAAGGCGCTCGGCTATGAGCCGCTGATGCTCGTCCATGACGACGACGCCAGCAAGCAGTCCGAGATGATCGACACCGCGATCGCGCGCGGCGCCAAGGCGATCATCCTCGACAATGCCGGCGCCGCCGCCACTGTCGCGGCGGTGCGCCGCGCCAAGGCGGCCGGCGTCCCGTCCTTCCTGATCGACCGCGAGCTGAACGTGCGCGGCGTCGCCGTCTCGCAGATCGTCTCGAACAATTACCAGGGCGCGCAGATCGGCGCCGAGGCGTTCGTCACGGCGATGGGCGAAAAGGGCCCCTATGCCGAGCTGGTCGGCCGCGAGGCGGACACCAATGCGACGATCCGCTCCGAAGGCTTCCACGCGATCCTCGATCAATATCCCGATCTCAAATCGGTCGCGCGGCAATCGGCGAACTGGAGCCAGACCGAGGCCTATGCGAAGATGGAATCGATGCTGCAGGCCAATCCCCAGATCAAGGGCGTGATCTGCGGCAACGACACCATGGCGATGGGCGCCTGGGCGGCGCTCAAGGCGGCGGGGCGTACCGACGTGATCGTCGTCGGCTTCGACGGCAGCGATGACGTGAAGCAGTCGATCCTGTCAGGCGGCATCCGCGCCACCGTGCTCCAGCCCTGCTCGCGCCAGGCGCGCATGGCGGTGGAACAGGCCGACGCCTATCTGCGCACCGGCAGCACCGGCCAGCCCGAGAAGCAGCTGGTCGATTGCGTCCTGATCGTGCCGAGCAATGCCGCGAAGCTCAGCAATTTCGATATGCGCGCATGAAGCGGACCGCATTGATCCTCGCGCTGGCGCTGCTCGCCGGCTGCCGCTTCGAAACGCGCGAGCAGGCCGCACGCCATGCCGCCGGCGCACAGGTCGCCGATATCGACGGCATGGCCTCCGAGGCCGCGCGCACGCTTCCCGCCGCGCTGGCCGGCAAGGCAGTCGCTTTTCAAACCGGTCGCACGGGAGACGCGGCGCTCGCCGTTCGGTTCACCGGCCGGGTGGTCGCGGTATCGGACGGAGCGCGTGCGCGGTCGCTGTCGATCGATACCAATGGCGACGGCAGCACGGATGCGATCGTCCAGCTCGGCCCGGTGGTCCGCGGTACCGCGCTCCGCGATGCGCTCGGCACGCACACCTTCAACGATTTCGACAGCCAGATCGAATATGCGCGCTATGCCCGCGCGATCAACGACCGCGTCGTCGGCCAGGTCCGCGCCGCCGCGGCCAAGGTCGCCGCTGGCAGCACCGTCGAGGTGATCGGCGCCTATGTCCCCGGCGCCGACGGCCCGGCCTTCGTCACGCCTGCGCAGGTCCGTCCCGCGGCATGACGTCTCCTGCCCCCCGCATGCGCGCCGAGCGTGTCTCGAAGCTCTATCCGGGGGTGCAGGCGCTCGACGCGGTCGATTTCGAGATCCATGCCGGCGCGGTCAATGTGCTGATCGGCGAGAATGGCGCCGGCAAGTCGACGCTGATGAAGATCATCGCCGGGGTCGAGCAGCCGAGCGGCGGGCGTCTCTTGCTGGATGGCGAGGCGGTGGCGTTCGCCAATCCCGCCGCCGCCGCGCGCCAGGGCGTGTGCATGGTGTTCCAGGAACTGAGCCTGTTCGCCAATCTCAGCATCGCCGAGAATATCTTCATCGGCCGCGAGCGCTGCCGGATGGGCGTGGACATCGATCAGGGCTCCGAGATCGCCCGGACGCAGGAAGTGCTGGCGCGGCTGCGCCATCCGCTCGATCCGCGCGCATTGGTTTCGTCGCTCACCATCGGCCAGCAGCAGATCGTCGAGATCGCCCGCGCCCTCGCCCAGGACGCGCGGGTGCTGATCCTCGACGAGCCGACCTCGGCATTGAGCACCGCCGAGGCCGAGACCCTGTTCGGCGTGATCGCCGAACTCAAGCAGCGCGGCGTGGCGATCGTCTATATCTCGCACCGGCTCGAGGAGCTGAAGCGGATCGGCGACCATGTCACCGTGCTGCGCGACGGCCGCCTGGTCGCGACCGCCGAGATGCGCGATGTCGACGTGCCCTGGATCGTCCGCCAGATGATCGGGCGCGACGCCCCTGCCCGCGCCGATTGCGCGCGCGGCGAACCCGGCGGCGAAGTGCTGCGCGTCACCGACCTGACCTTGCCGCGCGAACGCGGCGGCTTCGTCGTCGATCGCGTCTCGCTGTCGGTGCGCACCGGCGAGATCGTCGGCATCTATGGCCTGCTCGGCGCGGGGCGGACCGAATTGCTCGAATCGATCATGGGCTGCCGGCGCGATGCCATGGGGAGCGTCGCGGTCGCCGGTACCGATGTCAGCCGGCGCGACGTGAGCGGCCGGGTGGCGGCGGGCGTCGCGCTGGTGCCCGAGGATCGCCGGCATTCGGGCTTTGTCGGCACCTTCTCGGTCGCGCGCAATCTGACCCTGGCCAGCCTGCGCCGCTTCACCCGCCTGTTCCACCTCGATCCGGCGCGCGAAGCCTCGGCGGTCGCCAGCTCGACGAGCGATCTCGCGATCAAGACCGCGGGGCCGGACACGCCCGTCACCACGCTTTCGGGCGGCAACCAGCAAAAGGTCGTGATCGGCAAGGCGCTGCTCACCCGGCCGAAAGTTCTGCTGCTCGACGAGCCGACGCGCGGCGTCGACGTCGGCGCCAAGGCCGAGCAATATCGCCTGATCCGCCGGCTTGCCGACGAGGGCCTGGGCGTGCTCTTCGCGACGTCCGAGCTCGACGAACTCACCGCGCTCGCCGATCGCGTGCTGGTGATGCGCGAAGGCATCATCGCGCTGGACCTGCCGTGCGACGACGCGGACCATGACGTAATCACCGCCGCCGCGAATCCGCGGGCCGAGGCGGCATGAAGGGGGAATGATGGGAGGCGATACGCTGCTCTTGCTGATGCGGCTGAGGACGGTGATCGCGCTGGTCGTCGTGCTCGCCGTGTTTTCGGCCGCGGCACCCAATTTCCTGAGCAGCGCCAACATGGTGCTGATGCTCAAGCATGTCGCGCTGAACGCGATCCTCGCGATCGGCCTCACCTATGTGATCGTCGCCGGCGGGATCGACTTGTCGGTCGGCTCGGTCGCGGGCCTGACCGGCATGGTCGCGGGCTTCCTGATGATGAACGGCGTGCCCGTCGGCAGCGACATGCTGGTGCGCTTCAACCTGCTCGAGATCATCCTGATCGTACTCGCGCTCGGCGTGGTGATCGGGCTGATCAACGGCCTGCTGGTCGCCCGACTCAAGGTCGCACCGTTCATCGCGACGCTCGGCACGCTCTACGTCGTGCGCGGTGCGGCGTTGCTCTCGTCGGACGGGCGGACCTTCCCCGACCTGGTCGGCGACGCCTATTACGGCACCTCAGGCTTCCCGGTGATCGGCGGCGGCTATCTGCTCGGCCTGCCGGTCTCGGTGTGGATCCTCGCGGTCCTCGCCGCGCTCGCCGCCTATGTGACCATGCGCACCCCGCTGGGCCGACAGATCTATGCGGTCGGCGGCAACGCGGTCGCGGCAGCGCTTTCCGGCATCCGCGTCGGACGCGTGCTGATCGTGACCTATATGGTCTCGGGCTTCTGCGCCGCGGTGGTCGGCCTGATCATCGCCTCCGAGCTCCAGGCCGCGCATCCCGCGACCGGCGAAACCTTCGAGCTCAACGCGATCGCCGCGGCGGTGCTCGGCGGCGCGTCGATGAGCGGCGGGCGCGGCACGATCCTCGGCACGCTCGTCGGTGCGGCGGTGATCGGCGTGCTGGGAGACGGCATGGTGATGATGGGCGTCAGCGCCTTCTGGCAGATGGTGATCAAGGGCCTGGTGATCATCGCCGCGGTGCTGCTCGACGGCGCCCAGGCGCGGCTCCAGCACCGCGTCGCGATCCGGCGCGCGGCGGCGATGGCCTGATGCTGCGCGGCGGGCTCATCGGCTGCGGCTTCTTCGCCGCGAACCAGCTCCACGCGTGGCGCGACCTCGCCGGGGTCGAGATCGCCGCGATCTGCGACACCGATCCGGCGCGGCTCGCCGCCACCGGCGACCAGTTCGGCATCGCCGCGCGCTATACCGATGCGGCCGCGATGCTCGCCGCCGAGCGCCTCGATTTCGTCGACATCGCCACCACCCCGCCCAGCCACCGCTTCCTAGTCGAGCTTGCCGCGCGGCATCGCGTGCCGGTCATCTGCCAGAAGCCGCTCGCCGCCACCTTCGAGGACGCCCAGGCGATGGTGGCCGCCTGCGACGCCGCCGGCGTGGCGATGATGGTGCACGAGAATTTCCGCTGGCAGGCCCAGATCCGCGCGCTCCGCGCCGCGATCGACGCCGGCGAGATCGGCAGGCCCTTCTTCGCGCGCTTCGCCTTCCGCTCGGGCTTCGACGTCTATGCCGCCCAGCCCTATCTGGCCGAGGGCGAGCGCTTCATCATCGAGGATCTCGGCATCCATGTGCTCGACATCGCCCGCTTCGTGATGGGCGAGGCGACGACATTGTTCTGCCGCACCCAGCGCGTCAATCCGGCGATCCGCGGCGAGGATGTCGCGACGATCATGCTCGGCCATGGCGATAGCGCGACGAGCATCGTCGACTGCAGCTATGCGACGCCGATCCACGACGACCCCTTCCCGCAGACGCTGATCGAGGTCGATGGCGACCGCGGTCGGCTGCGGCTGGAGGCGGGCTATCGCCTCGTCGTCGAGGACCGCGGACATATCGAGACGCGCGACGTCTCCCCGCCGCTGCTGCCCTGGGCGGAGAAGCCGTGGCACGGCATCCAGGAAAGCGTCGCCGCGATCCAGCAGCATTGGGTCGAATGCCTGGTCGCCGGCCGCGAGCCCGCCACCTCCGGCCATGACAATCTGCGCACGCTCGCGCTGGTCGATGCCGCCTATCGCAGCGCCGCCGAGGGACGCGCGGTCGATGTCGAGCCGCGCTGAGGCGCTCTACGGCACCGACGAGGCCGAGCCGGAGCCGCTCCGGTTCGCCACTGGCCCACTTTCGTTCGAACTGCTCGACGGGAATATCCGCGCGGTCCGGGTCGGCGGCGTCGAAGTGCTGCGCGGCATCCAGTATCTGATCCGCGACCGCGACTGGGGCACGCTGACCCCCGCGATCCGCAACCTCAAGCTGTTCGAGACGCCCTCGGAAGTATCGATCACCTATGAGGCGGTGGCGCAGGATCCCGACGGGGCGACGCTGCGCTACGCGGCCACGATCACCGCCACGCCCACCGGCTTGGATTTCACGGTCGGCGCCATGGCGGGCGCGGATTTCGTCACCAACCGGCTCGGCTTCTGCGTGCTGCATCCGGCGGCGCTGGCCGGCGCGCCGCTCACCGTCGAGCATGGCAATGGCAGCGTCACCCAGTCCGAATTCCCGGTGCCGATCGATCCCTGGCAACCCTTCACCGATATCCGCGCGCTCATCCATGAGCAGGATGGCGTAAGCATCGCCTGTCGCCTGGAGGGCGACGTGTTCGAGATGGAGGATCAGCGCAACTGGTCCGACGCCTCGTACAAGACCTATGTCCGCCCGCTCGCGCGGCCCTGGCCCTATGTCGTGCCGGCGGGCGGGGCCAATCGCCAGTCGGTGCGGATCGGCATCCAGGGAGCCCCCGATTCCGCTGCTTCGCCATCGTCTGCGCCGATCACGGTGACGCTGGGCGACCCGATCGGCACGATGCCCCGCATCGGCCTGGTCGTCGCGCCGGCCGAAGCGGAGGCGACACTGGCCCAGGCCGATATGCTGGAAACGCTCGGTCCGCAGGACCTGCTGCTCACCTTCGATGCACATGCCGGCCATGGCGCAGCGGAAATGGCGGTGCTGGCGAAGGTCGCTCGACGAACCGGGGCGCGCGTCACGCTGGAGTGCGTCCTCGCGGCAGACGGCGATCTCGATGCCGAGCTGGGCACGGTCGCAGGTCTTGTCGCCGATGCCGAACTGGCGCTCGATGCGATATCGGTCTTCCCCGCACCCGACCTGCAATCGACTCCGCCGGGCAGCATTTGGCCTGCCTGCCCGCCGCTGGAAGAAGTTTACGCGGCGGCGCGGCGCGCATTTCCCGGCATCCCGCTGGGCGGGGGCATGTTCAGCTATTTCACCGAGCTGAACCGCAAGCGCCCACCGGTCGCGCTGCTCGATTTCGTGACCCATGCCAGCTGCCCGATCGTCCACGCCGCCGACGATCTCAGCGTGATGCAGACGCTGGAGGCCCTGCCCCATATCGTCCGCTCGGCGCGCGCGATCATCGGCGACAGGCCCTACCGGCTCGGCCCGAATACGATCGGCATGCGCCAGAATCCCTATGGATCGCGGACGATGGACAATCCCGATCGCCGCCGCATCGCGATGGCCGAGATCGATCCCCGCCAGGACGGACGCTTCGCTGCCGCCTGGGCGCTGGGATATGTCGCCGCGGGTGAGGCCGCCGGCCTCGAGGTGCTGACCCCCGGCGCGCTGACCGGCCCGTTCGGCGTGCTGGGCCGCGACGGTCCGCGCCCGGTCTTCGCGGTGGTGCGCGATCTCGCTGCGCTTGCCGCCCAACCGCGTCGCGCCTGCCGCTCCTCCGCGCCGGACCGGCTATTGGCGGTCGCGGCGGAAACCTCCGAAGGCACGGTGGCGCTGCTCGCCAATATCAGCGCGGAAACCTGCGACGTCGCGATCGGCGGCACATCCGCCAGGCTCACGCTGGACGCCTACGAGACCGCGCGCATCGCGATCGCCTGACGGACCCTAGCCCGTCACCTCGCTCTCATGGTTGTGCGAGTAGAGGTGGTTCGAGCGCTCGAGATGGCCGCTCATCAGCCGCTCGGCGCCGTCCGGATCATGTGCCTCGATCCGCTCGATCACCGCGGCATGCTCGCTCAGCGTGCGCTCGCTCTTGCCCTGCCAGATGAGCATGTGTGCGTGATATTCCTGCAGCCAGCCGAGCATCATCTCGCTCACCGCACTGTAGATCGGATTGCCGGTGATCTTCGCGATCTGGTTGTGGAAACTCATGTCGATCCGCACGAACTCGGCCGCATCGCCGGCAACGTCGCGCTGGTTCTCCAGGATCGCACGCAGCGTCGCCACATCCTCGGCGGTAGCGACCTCGGCCGCGCGACGCACCATGCCGCGCTCGAAGAAGCTGCGCGCTTCCTTCAGATGCTCCAGCGATTCGGGTGAGGTCGAAAGCAGCAGCTGCGCAACCACATCGACCTGGCGGATCGCCGCCATTGCCGTGATTTCGCGCACCTTGGCGCGCTCGCCATGGTTGATCGTGACCAGCCCGAGACTGGCAAGCGCCTGCATCGCCTCACGGATCGCCGGGCGGCCAACGCCGAAGCGCGTCATCAGCTCGCGCTCGGACGGCAGCGTCTCGCCAGGGCTGCGTTCGCCGCTGACGATCATCGCCTTCAGCCTGTCGAATACTTCGTCCGCCAGCTTGCGTCTGACGATGGTTTCATTTGCGGGGAGCGTCACAGCGCATCCTTCTTCTCAAAAATGGTGGACTATCAATAGCCGTTACGCGGGCTGCGGAACAACTGGCGACTTGTTGTACGATAACCCCCGGGTGCAATCGATGAGCGCGAACAGTCCTGCCGCGATCAGCACCATCCCCGCAACCCACTGGACCGGCAGGTCGTAATTGCCGGTGCCCTGGACGATATAGCCGAACGCAACCGCGCAGACGAAACCGCCGAAATTGCCGAAGGTGTTCATCACCGCCGTCGCCGTACCGCCGTGCCGTCCGCCGATTGTCATACACATCGCCCAGGCGCTGGGCAGCATCAGATCCATCACCGCGAAGCTCGCCCCTGCCAGCACGATCACCGCGCCGGGCGATTGCACATGCGTCATCGCATAGAGCAACACCGCAGTGGTCAGCAGGCACAGTGACGCGATCAGCCGATAGCCGATGCGCACGCCCAGCCGCTGCTCGAGCCAGTCGCACAGCACGCCGCCGGCAAGATTGCTCACCACGCCGAGCATGAAGGGGATCGCGGCATAGAAGCCCATCTCGGCGGTCGAGAAGCCCCGCGCCTTGATCAGCCAGGTCGGAAACCAGCTGAAGAAGAACCATACGCCGAAGCAGTAGAAGAAATAGGCGAGTGCGATCAGCCAGAGCTGCGGCAGCGCGAACAGCCGCCGCCAGGGCGTTCCGCCATGCGGCCCGTCGCCCTCCCCGCCGATCTCGGCGAGCTCCTCGGCGGTAATGCCCGGCATGTCGGCCGGCCGCTCTCGGAACCACAGGCGAAACGCCACGACCCAGGCGAAGCCTACCAGCCCCATCACCACGAAGACGGTGCGCCATCCGGTCAGTTCCATCAGCGGCACCAGCAGCAGCGGCGCGAGCGCCCCGCCCAGCCGGCTCGCCGACCAGATCACCCCCTGCCCGCGGGCGCGCTCACGTGCCGGCAGCCAGCGATAGAGGATGCCGGCGATATTGGGATAGGCGCCCGCCGCACCGGCGCCGAACAGGAAGCGCGCGCCCGCGATCTGCCAGACGTTGCGGCAGAATGCCGTGACCAGCGTGAAGAAGGACCACCACAGGGTGATGCGGGTAAGTTCGCGGCGATACCCGCGATTGTCGCCGAGCGCGCCCGAGGGGATCTCGAACGCCGAATAGGCCAGCGCATAGGCGCTCAGCACCCATCCCCACGAAACCGGATCGATCGCCAGGTCGCGCTGGATCGCCGGGCCGGTGACCGCGATCACCATCCGGTCAAGGAACGTGATCACCGACAGCGCTGCCAGAATCGCGACTACCCAATGGCGCTTTCGCATGCCCCGCCTCTCCCTCGCCGCGTGCACCCCTGCCGGCTTCTCGCCGATCATCGAATCGCGGTGTCGGCAACCGATCGTCGCCAAGTGGTATGATGATATAAACACATGGCATTGTGCAAGTGCGGAACGCGTTTGCACTGGCACATTCAGAGTTGCTCATCATACCAGCATACCATATGCTGGCAGTATTCGCCGGTATCTGAGATTGGCGGGCCTTGGGAGCACGGATCAAGCGCCGTACGAAAAGCGGGCTGGTCGATGGAGAGGGACAAGAATGGAACGTCGCACCTTCCTGGCCGGCGCTGCCGCGGGCACCTTCGCGGTTGCGCTGAACTGGCCCGCTCCCGTCCTGGCCGCCGGCGACGATCCCCTGCTCGACGGTTTCCGCGCACCGCCGCCCGATGCCAAGCCGCACACTTGGTGGCACTGGATGAACGGCAACGTCACCACCGACGGCATCACTCGGGATCTCGAGGCGCTTGCACGCGTCGGCGTCGGCGGGGTGCAGATGTTCGACGTCGGCTGCGGCATCCCGGCCGGCCCCGCCCGGTCGCTGAGCCCCGAATGGGTCAAGGTGGTGCGCCACGCCGCCGACGAGTGCGGGCGGCTCGGCCTTTCCTTCACCATGCACAATTGCCCGGGCTGGTCGTCGAGCGGCGGGCCATGGATCACGCCCGAGCTGTCGATGCAGCAGCTGGTGTGGAGCGAGGCTACCGTCACCGGCGGCACGACGATCGATCGCGCGCTGCCACGCCCGTTCGCCCGGCTGGACCATTATCGCGACGCGCTGGTCGTCGCCTTCCCGGCATTGCCCGGCGATCGTGCCGAGGCCCGTGGCCAGATCGCCCGTGCGACGCTCGACGGCAAGCCGGTCGATATGCGGGTGCTGGTCGATGGCGATCCCTCGACCGCACTCGACGTGACGCCGGGCGACGCGCCGTCCCAGCTCGTGCTCGAATTCGCCGCGCCCTTCCGCGCACGTTCGCTCAGCTTCCTCCCCACTGCCGACGACGCCACCAATTTCCAGCTCAAGGCGATGATCCGGCTCGAAGCCTCGGATGACGGCACCAACTATCGCACCGTCGCCGAGGTGCCGATGCCGTTCTGGCGGCTGCACACGCTGCCGCCCGTCATTGCCAGCTTCGATGCGACCAGCGCGCGCTTCTTCCGCCTGTCGCTCCCGGCCAAGATGGCGATCAGCGACCTGGCGCTGTCCTCGGACCCGCGCATCGCGGATGTCGGCGCCAAGGCCAATTGGGGCCGCACGCCCGACAGCGGCGAGGCCCCGGGCGCGGACGATCCCAAGGCGACGATCGATCCGGCAAAGGTGATCGACATCAGCCGCTTCATGGATGCCGAGGGGCATCTGCGCTGGAAGGCGCCGGCGGGCGAGTGGACCATCCTGCGCTTCGGCCATACCGCGACCGGCGCCCGCAACATCTCCGCCTCCGCCGCCGGCGGCGGGCTCGAGTGCGACAAGTTCAGCGCCGCCGCGATCGACTTCCATTTCGACAGATATTTCAGCGAGGTGCTGCCTTCGCTCGAACGGCTCGGCAAGCGCGACCTCGCCGGCGCGATCATCGACAGCTACGAAACCGGCATGCAGAACTGGACCGCGGACCTGCCCCGCCAATTCGAGGCGCGCCGCGGCTATTCGCTGACATCCTATATGCCCGCCGTCACCGGCCGGCTCGTCGGCAGCGCCGAGATTTCCGAGCGTTTCCTGTGGGATCTGCGCCGCGTCCACGCGACCTTGATGGAGGATCTATATTACGGCCGCTTCCACGATCTCTGCCGCCAGCACGGGCTGGTCTCGTACACCGAGCCCTATGGCAACGGCCCGTTCGACGATCTCGCCGCGGGCGCGCGGGTCGACCGGCTCATGGGCGAGTTCTGGGTCCGCGGCGGCGCTGCCGCCTATTCGGTCAAGGTCGCCGCGACCGTGGCGCATGTGCAGGGCAAGACCTTCATCGGCGCAGAGAGCTTCACCGGCCGGCCCGCCCAGTCGCGCTGGCAGGAGCATCCCTATGCGATGAAGGCGCTGGGCGACGAGATGTACTCGCTCGGGCTCAACCATTTCGTCTTCCACCGCTACGCCCAGCAGCCGCACCCGACCGCGAAGCCCGGCATGACGATGGGGCCCTGGGGCTTCCATTTCGACCGGACCAATACCTGGTTCGAGGATGCCGGCCCCTGGTTGAGCTATGCCGCGCGCTGCCAGCACATGCTGCGCCAGGGCAATTTCGCCGCGGACATCCTCTATTTCACGGGCGAGAACTCGCCGGTGCAGGTGCCCGTCCATGTCGAGGAGCCGGTCGCCGCGACACTCTCCGGCGCCCGGCCGAAGCTGCCGCAGCCGGTGCCCGCCGGACATGATTACGACGTCTGCGATGCCGAGGTGCTGCTGAAGCGCACGCGGATCGAGGACGGCCACATCGTCCTGCCCGACGGCATCCGCTACCGCGTGCTGGTGATGCCCGAAGACCGCCGAATCAGCCGCGAGGTGATGGCCCGGCTGCGCGAGCTGGTGCTTGCCGGCATGTGGCTGGTCGGCCCGCGCATCGAGCATTCGCACGGGCTGCGGGACTTCCCCTCGAACGACGAGACGGTGCGCAAGATGGCCGCCGAGCTCTGGGGCGATCTCGACGGGCGCGCGCGCACCTCGCGCAATGTCGGCAAGGGCCGGGTGTTCTGGGGCGTTCCGCTGACGGAGGTGCTCGCCGCGGCGGGCCTCGGCCCCGATGTCGAGATATCGGCGCGCAGCAGCGATGCGGTCACCAACTGGATCCACCGCCGCGTCGATGGCGCCGACGTCTATTTCGTCGCCAATGGCCTGCGCCGGCCCGAGGACCTCGCATGCATCTTCCGCGTCACCGGACGTCGGCCAGAGCGCTGGGACCCGATGACCGGCGAGACCAGCCCGCTGCCGGTCCATGAGCAGGTGGGTGGCCGCACCCATGTCGCGCTCCGGCTCGAAGAGGCCGGCTCGTGCTTCATCGTCTTCCGCGCCCCGGCCAAGGCATCCGCGCCGACGCTGGCCGCGCCGGATGGCGTCGCGCTGCAGGCGCGTCCCTATCCTCCGGCAGCCATCGCCGAAGCGCGCGACAGCTTCACCGTCAGTGCATGGATCAAGCCCGAGACCGATCTCTGGCCTATCGATCCGGTGATCGCGTCCGACAGCGACAAGCCCGAGCATGTCGCCGCCCGCACCAGCGCGCTCGCGCGAGGCGGCAGCGTGGCGACGCTCGGCCTGAGCGGCGCGAGCTTCGTCATCGATCCGCCCGCCGGCGACACGGCCGCCCGCCAAGCCAATCTCGCCATCTCGGGGGGACGCAACGGCGTGATTCTCTACGAATATGCGGGTGCCGATGCCTATCCGGCGGTACTCGCACTGCCCACGCCCATCTCGGGCTGGACGCATCTCGCCGTCACCTATCAGGGCGGCCGTCCCACCCTCTTCCTCGACGGCAAGCAGGTCGCGACCGGCAAACCCTCCGCCTTCCAGGTCCATGCCGCGCTCGGGCAGCGCGTCACGCGGCCTCGCTATTTCGAGGGCGATGTCGCGGCGCTGACCCTGCATCCCACGCCGCTTGCCGGCGCGGACATCGCCCGGCTCGCCGCCGGCGGCCCGCCCGCACCGGAAGGCCCGCCCGCGATCGAGTTCGCCGGTGGCGGTCTCCTCGTCTGGCGCGACGGGCGCTATGCGCTAGGTTCGCGCACCGTCGATGCGCGCGGGATCGCGCCTGCCATCGAGCTCAAGGGGCCGTGGCAGGTCTCCTTCCCACCCGATCTCGGTGCCCCGGCGTCGATCACGCTGGCGCGGCCCGCCTCTCTCCATCGTCACGCCGATTTCGGCGTCCGCCATTTCTCGGGCACCGCCACCTACGGCACGCGCTTCGACGTTCCCTCGCGCGCGCTCGGTTCGGGTCGCCGTGTCTATCTCGATCTCGGCCGCGTCGAGGTGATCGCCGCGGTCCGCGTCAACGGCAAGGATCTCGGCAAGCTGTGGAAGCCGCCCTTCCGCATTGACGTCACCGATGCCGTGCGTGCGGGCGCGAACATGCTCGAGGTCCAGGTCACCAATCTCTGGCCGAACCGCCTGATCGGCGACGAGCATTTCCCGGCGGAATACGAGTACAGCGTCAGCAATGCCGGCTCGGTCGGCGGGATCACCGCGATCCCGGACTGGTACCGCCAGGGCCTCCCCAAGCCGCCGAGCAAGCGCGTCGCCTTCGCCACCTGGCGCCACTACACCGCCGATGCGCCGCTGCTCGAATCAGGCCTGCTCGGGCCGGTTCGGCTACTGCACGCGCAACTGCTGCCCATCGAATAGGGTCGCATTCGGCCGATTGAGATAGCTACGTCATCCCGGTGCAGGCCGGGATTCAGGGCCACAAGTGACGTCCTGCTTGGCTCTGGATCCCGGCCTTCGCCGGAATGACGATTTCAAAACTTAAGGTAATGCTGCTCTAGCGCGCGGGGGCGGCCGGCCTACCAGGGCTTCGAGCGCGCCACCGCGAGACCGCGCACGTCGTTCGGCCATTTGCCGCTGACTGCGCAGTAGAAGTGATAGAGCGCCCCGTCATGATAGATGACGGCGGGCTTGTGGGCGTATTTCTCGTCGATCGTGCCCGGCGCGCCGACATCGATCAGTACCTCGTCGACCTTCTTGAAATCGGTCAGCGTATCGCCGATCGCGAGCAGGTCGCGCGCATAGCCGTCATGCGCCAGGCCGAAATAGAACATCGCCCATTTGTCGTGATGCTTGACCACTACCGGATCGCTCGCGAAGCGCCAGTCGGGCTTGCCGTCCGCACCGTTGCGGATCAGCGGGGCCGGATGCCGCGTCCAGGTCTTGAGGTCCTTCGACGTCGCCAGACCGGTCTGCTCATGCCACGGCTTGTCCGTGTTCTTGGCGTTGTAGAACAGATGGAAAGTGTCGCCCTCCTTGATCAGATAGGGCTTGTAGAGCCCGCCCTTCTCCCAGTCGGCGCCGTCTTCGGCGCGCAGGATCACCGGGCCGCGCTCCCAGTGCATGAAGTCGTCGCTCCAGGCGAGGCCGATCACCGCCGCGCCTTCCTCATATCCGGCGTTGGGATAAGCATGCCACGCCGCCAGATAGCGGCCGTTCACCTTTACCAGCCGCGCCGGCGACATCAGGTCGTTCTCGCGCAGGATCGAGGCGCAGGCGATGTTGTACTTGGTGATCGGGTCGCTGGGATCGCGCGCCATGATCACGCCCAGCCGGCGCCAGTTCAGTAGATCGTCGGACTCGCAGATGCCCGTCTGGTAGCCGGTGCCGTCGAAGCCGACATGGGTGAGATAGAATTTGCCGTTCGCCGAGAAGACGAACGGGCAATCAACCGCTTTCTCGTCGAAGCTGCCCTTAACCCCGGATCCGGCGAGGATCAGCTTGGGGTATTTGTAGGGCGTGCGGAACGGCGCGATCGGATCGGCCGCCAGTGCCCGGGCGGCACCGGGCATCATCAGCGCTCCGGCACCCGCCGCGCCGGCGCCCAGCAAGCCTCGACGATCGATCATCCTGTCTCTCCAGATTTATTGACGCCGATTCCGCGCCGGTCTCAGTGGCTGTCGCGCGGAACCCCGAAGGTCTCGTCGATCCGCTGGTACTTCTCGGTGCCTTCCAGGATCGCGCCGGTGCCCAACTGCCCCACCGTCTCGCGCTGGATCGCCTGCCACGGCGTTTGCGACGCGGGGAAGGCGAAGCCGCCCTTCGCGTCGAGCTCGCGCCGCCGCTCGGCGATCTCCTCCTCGCTGATCAGCAGGTCGACACGGCCGCGGCCGACATCGACGCGCAGCGGATCATAGGTCCTGATCAGCGCGAGGTTGCCTCCCGCCGCGGCCTCAGGGCTCGCATTGAGGATCGACGGTGATCCCGAAGTGCCCGACTGACGGCCGTCACCGAGGCATGGCAGCTCGTGGATGCCCTGGCGGATCAGATAGCTGGGCGGCCGCATGTTCACGACTTCCGCCGCGCCCGGATAGCCCACCGGGCCCGCGCCGCGGATGACCAGGATATCGGCGCCGGTGACCCCGAGCGACTCGTCGTCGATCCGATGGTGATAATCCTCCGGCCCGTCGAACACGATCGCCCGCCCCTCGAACGCCTCAGGATCGTCGGGGTTGGACAGATAGCGCTCGCGGAACTCGGGCGAGATCACGCTGGTCTTCATGATCGCGCTGTCGAACAGATTGCCGGTCATCACCCTGAACCCGGCCTTCTGCTTGAGCGGCTGGTCGAAGGTGCGGATGACATCGGGCAGCTCGATCGTCGCGTCGCGGCAATTGTCGCCGATCGACTGGCCGTTGACGGTCAGCGCACCCTCGCGGATCAGTCCCTTCTTCATCAGCTCGGCCACCACCGCGGGCACGCCGCCCGCGTGGAAATAATCCTCGCCCAGATATTCGCCGGCGGGCTGCAGGTTGACGAGCAGCGGTACATCGTGACCCAGCTCTTCCCAGTCGGTGAGCGACAGTTCGACGCCGACATGGCGCGCAATCGCAGCGAGATGGATCGGTGCGTTGGTCGAGCCGCCGATCGCGCTGTTGACCACGATCGCGTTCAGGAACGCATCGCGCGTCATGATTGCGGACGGGCGAATATCCTCCAGCACCAGTTCCACCGCCCGCTTGCCGGTGCGATAGGCGACCTGCTGGCGCTCGCGATAGGGCGCGGGGATCGCCGCCGATCCGGGCAGCTGCATGCCCAGCGCCTCGGCGAGCGAGTTCATCGTCGTCGCGGTGCCCATCGTGTTGCAATAGCCCGTCGACGGCGCGGACGAGGCGACCAGTTCGATGAAGCGCTTATAGTCGATCTCACCGGCGGCGAGCAGCTGGCGCGCCTTCCACACGATCGTGCCGGAGCCGGTGCGCTCGCCCTTGTGCCAGCCGTTGAGCATCGGCCCCACCGACAGCGCGATTGCCGGAATGTCGACCGTCGCCGCGGCCATCAGCAGGGCCGGGGTCGTCTTGTCGCAGCCGATCGTCAGCACCACGCCGTCGAGCGGATAGCCGTACAGCAGCTCGACCAGGCCCAGATAGGCCAGGTTGCGGTCCAGCCCCGCGGTCGGGCGCTTGCCGGTCTCCTGGATCGGGTGCACCGGGAATTCGAGCGCAATGCCACCCGCCTCGCGGATGCCCTCGCGCACGCGCTCGGCGAGCACGATATGGTGCCGGTTGCACGGACTGAGGTCCGATCCGGTCTGGGCGATGCCGATGATCGGCTTGCCCGACTGGAGTTCCTCCAGCGTCAGTCCGTAGTTGAGATAGCGCTCGAGATAGAGCGCGGTCATGTCCGGATTGTGGGGATTATCGAACCAGGAACGCGAACGCAGCGTGCGGGGTGGGTTGTCGTCTCGACTCATCTTATGTCTTTGCCTCGATTTCGGCCTTTGCAAGGCGTTCGACGCCATGGCCAATGACATTGCGCATGGCCTGGGCGGCGGCAGCGCCGTCCCGTGCCTCGATCGCATCGACGATCCGCTCATGGCCCCGCACGGAGGCCTCATGCTCGTCATCCTCGCGGACCGGCGAGCTGAGCGTGAACGACGCGACGAGCGCGGTTTCGACGACCGCCGACATGGATTGCATCAGCACGTTGCCGGACGCGCGGCCTACCGCGCGATGAAAGTCGAGATCGGCCTCGGCGAACTGGCGCGCGCTGCTCGTCGCGGCACGCATCTCGGCGATGCCGCGGCGAAGCTCGGCCAGGTCCTCCGCCGAACGCCGCTCGGCGGCAACGAACGCCGCGGCGGGCTCGAGCGCCAGGCGCACTTCGGTGAGATCGCGGCGGAACCCGGCGTCGAAGCTCTGCCCGACCTTCCACGACAGCACGTCCGCGTCGAAGAAATTCCAGTGCGAGGCTTCGAGCACCGTGGTGCCGACCCGCGTCTTCGAAACGATGAGCCCCTTGGCAGTCAGCGTCTTGAGCACCTCGCGCAGCACGGTGCGCGAAATGCCGAACCGGTGCAGGATCTCGCTTTCGCCGGGGATCTTGGAACCGGGCGGATAGATGCCGCCCAATATGTCCATGCCCAGCGCCCGCGCTACCTGGTCGTGGCTCGACAGCGTTCCTTCGGTATATTTATGAAACTTGGCTGGGGACGCCATTATGGACCCTCCTGATCGATCGCTTCCGGAACGCGACGCCAGATGTGGCATCCGCATATCGGTCCGTCGCCGGAAAATCCGGCAACGTTGACAGCGTCATCGGTCATTTACCGGCACCAACGCAATCGGCGCCGCAGATGGCACGCGTCTCCGCACCGCTGCGATGCGGGCTTGCGAGCCTTCCATACCCCCTGTCCTCTCCGTTCATTCGCCATTGGTAATATTTTATACGGAGACTGACAAGATCGGCAATCGCACGAATGTTAGCGGTGCCCGTAAAAAGATCGCTTTCGGAAGCAATTCGTCAACATGCGAGACACATTTCATGAAGGCCTCCATGGCCTAAAATCGCCGCCGGCACCCCGTCAATCTCCGGTTTCGTCCAGCCGGGTGAATGCGAAATGGTCGCGTATGCGGTTGTTGAAATAGCGGCCCTTCGACGGCGCGCCGCGCATACCTTCGGCGATGCGCGGCGGCACCGCATGATAGCGATAGTGCCGGCCCGTCACGAACGTCACGTCCAGCTCGTGCTTGCCTGCGTCATAATCGAAGGCCCGGATAACGCTCGAAGGCATGACGGAAACAACGCGCGATTCGCCGCGACGCTCCCGCTTGCGCGTCCCTCGCGCCCCTGCGATGCTTGGCCGATGAGCGAACTCGATGCCTTCATCGCCGGGCTGCCCAAAGCGGAGCTCCATCTCCACATCGAAGGCACCCTCGAGCCCGAACAGATGTTCGAATTCGCCCGGCGCAACAAGGTCGCGATTCCCTTCGCGTCGGTCGACGAAGTCCGCGCCGCCTATGATTTCTCGAACCTCCAGGATTTCCTCGACATCTATTATGCCGGCGCCGACGTGCTGCGCACCGAAGAGGATTTTCGCGACCTCGCCCTCGCCTATTTCGATCGCGCCGCCGCCGACGGGGTCGTCCATGCCGAGATCTTCTTCGACCCGCAGACGCATACGCATCGCGGCATTCCTTTCGGCGTCGCCGCCAACGGACTGCTCGCCGGTATGGCCGAAGCCGAGGCGAAGCATGGCCTCAGCTCGAAGCTGATCCTCTGCTTCCTGCGTCATCTCGACGAGGAGGACGCGTTCAAGACGCTCGGCCAGGCCCAGCCCTGGCTCGACCGGATCGAGGCGGTCGGTCTCGATTCATCCGAAGTCGGCCACCCCCCCGCCAAGTTCGAGCGCGTCTTCTCCGCCGCCGCCGCGATGGGGCTCAAGCGCGTCGCCCATGCCGGCGAGGAAGGTCCGCCCGAATATGTCCGTGAGGCGCTCGATCTGCTACAGGTTGACCGGCTCGACCACGGCAATCGCAGCCTCGAGGATCCGGAGCTCGTCGCCCGGCTCGCGCGGTCGGGGATGACGCTGACCGTCTGTCCGCTGTCCAACCTCAAGCTCTGCGTGGTCGATTCGATGGACGCGCACCCGATCGACCGGATGCTGGCGCAGGGTCTGCGCGCCACGATCAACTCGGACGATCCCGCCTATTTCGGCGGCTATGTCGCCGACAATTACCGCGCCGCCACGCAAGGCCGCGCGCTCGATCGCCGCGACCTGGTGACGCTGACGCGCAACAGCTTTCTCGGCTCGTTCCTGCCCGACGATCTCGTCGCAGTGCATCTCGCCCGGCTCGACGCCTATGTGGCGGAAAACTGATGACGGAGATCGTCTTCACGCCCTTCACGCATGAGGAAATGGTCGCCGGCGTGCACGCCATCGCCGAAGGCGCGGCCGCGTGGAAGCCCACGCTCCTGGTCGGTATCGGTCGCGGCGGGCTCACCCCGGCGGTGTTCCTGTCGCACCGGATGGGGCTGCCGCTCGTGTCGATCGACCATTCGACGCGGATCGCCCAATTCGGCGAGGAGCTGGTGGCGGTGCTCGCCGCGCGCACCCGCGCCGGGGACCACCTGCTGTTCGTCGAGGACATCAACGACAGCGGCAAGACGATCGGCGAGATCCGCGCCGCGCTGGCCGCCGAGGGCGCTCTGGCCGAGCAGATCCGCTTCGCCGTGCTGCTCGACAATATCCGCTCCAGCCAGCGCGTCGACTATCGCTACCGCGAGATCGATCGCGCGACCCAGAAGGACTGGTTCGTCTTCCCCTGGGAGGCGATGGCGCCGCGCGAAACGCTTTCCGAAGAGGCCTTGGCAGTGCCCGAGCGGCTTGCATGACCCCCTTCTGTTCAGCCACGGTCAATCGCGCTTGTGCCACAGTTCATCGCGTCCAAACGCGGACCCAAAACCCAGGCACGCGCGTTCGTCTCGCAACAGGCAGTATCGAACTCTAAGTATCGGAGGAACAATGCTGAAAAGCAGCTTCACACGCCGGCGGGTCGCCGTGCTAACTCTCGCGGTGGCGGGTGGGCTCACGCTCGCTTCGTGCATGACCGCGACGCCCTATCAGCCCGCCATGGGTGCCGGTGCCGCCGCCCGAGGGGGCTATTCGGACACGCAGATCGAGGGCAACCGGTTCCGCGTCAGCTTCTCGGGCAACACCCTGACCTCGCGCGAGACGGTCGAGCGCTATCTGCTCTATCGCTCCGCCGAGCTCACCGTGCAGAACGGTTTCGACTATTTCGTCCTGTCGGACCGCGACACCGAGAAGAAGAGCCAGACCTATCGCACGCCCGGCCTTGGTGGCTATGGCGCCGGCCCCTGGGGCTATTGGGGCCCGTCATGGCGCTTCTATCGCCCGCGCTGGGGCTGGCGGAGCTATGATCCCTTCTTCGACGACCCCTTCTGGAACGATCGCGACTGGGATTACCGCACGGTCAACAGCTATGAGGCGACCGCCGAGATCGTCACTGGCAAAGGCCCCAAGCCCGGCGACAATCTCCGCGCCTTCGACGCACACGAGGTGCTGAACCGCCTCGGACCGAAGATCGAGATGCCGAAGACGAAGTAAGCCTTTCCACTCTCCCCTCCCTGCTCGCAGGGAGGGGCTGGGGGTGGGTAAAGAAAAGGGCGGGGGGGGGCGCCCCCGCCGGGGGTTATCTGTGTTTGGGGGCGGCCGCGCCCCGCGGCGCCCCCCCCCCCCCCCCCACCCCCCACACCCG